>JAPDPN010000166.1:0-5358 GCA_034506455.1 Candidatus Zhuqueibacterota bacterium
TCGGCCGCATCCATGCTGCCGCGCAGCGCGTCGGCCATCTGCCACAGCTTGGCCTCGTAGCCGACGACGGCGCCGGCGATCTCTTTGGGCTGCGAGTTGTTTTTCCGCTTCAAGTTAACCTCACCCCATGACCAGATATGAAATCTTTTCCCGCGCTTCAACCGCTTCCAATTCCGGTCGACCGGATGCGCGGCTTAGAGCTTCACTCCTCTGTAAAATAATCCGAATCGATTCGCTTCAATTCGTAAGAAGCCGCCGTAGTAACGCCGACGTTGTGGTCGATCATCAGCTGTGCCAACATATTGCCGTCGATCAAGACGATCTTGCTGTCTATCCGTGCGACATAGTCCAGGGCATCTTGTGTAAAAGAGGAAGTCGTGATAAAAATACCTTTGCGGGCGCGCTGACCCTGCAGGGCACCGGCAAATTTCTGGATCTCCGGCCGCCCTACCGCGCTCTCCCATCGTTTGGCCTGCACATAGACGATGTCGAGTCCCAAACGGTCCTCTTTGATGATGCCGTCGATGCCGCCGTCTCCGGTTCTGCCGATGGCCTCGCCGGCGTCCTTGCGCGTGCCGCCGTATCCCATCCTGACCAGCAGATCGATCACCAACCGTTCGAAAAAGGCCGGCGGGCGCTCTTTGATCAACTGCAATAGCTCGGCCGCCAGGTCCTGACGCAGTTTTTGATAGGCCGTTTCGATCATTTCTTCAGGCGTCTGCGTCTCCTCTTGCTTGCCTTGAGGTTCGTTTGACCCGATCCTGTTTGTTTTTAAAAACTCGCCGAATTCCTGAAACTGCAGGAGAAAAGCGGTATCGATCTTGGCAGGCTTTTGCCGGAGAACCTGTTTGCCGCGTTCCGTGATCCGGTAATAGCCGCGCCGGGTCGTCTCCAGCAGGCCGGCTTTTTTCAGATAGGTGCGCGCCCAACCGACGCGGTTGTCAAAGAACGCCCGCTGTCCGCTGGGCAGCAGCCTGCTCCGTTCCTCGTCCGTAAGGCGGAACTCGTCGGCGAGCGCCTCGATGGTCTCGCGAAGCGAGTGTTCCTGCCCGTCGCCCGCGAACCTGAGCAAAGGCAGCATGATGGACTGGTAATCCGGTATGGGCATATCTACTCCCTAACGTTCGGTTTTCCGCAGCTGTAAAAAGATTGCCGAATTTCCGGCTCTCAGATACCTTGTTTCTTTACGGCCTCGTCTTTTCGTCGTTCTTTACCATAGCTCGTCGTATTTGGTCCACAGAAAGTCGCCCAACTCCCACGCCTTGTCAATGACCTTGTTGCCCCAGTCGATGCCGTAACGGGTAAGAAATTCCCGCGCTTTTTTCGGATTGGACTGGTGCAGGCGCAGCGCTTCGCTTTCTACTTTTGCCTGCGCATTCAAAAGCTCGTCCTGCCAGGGGTCCCAGACGGCCATGACGTCTTTGCGCATGTCGCCCCAGCGCTGCGCGGCCAAAGTTCCCAGACGATTGAACGCCCACCAGGCCGAGCTGCGCGAAAACCCCGTGCGTCGGCCGTCGACTTTATAGGGCGGAGCGACGTCCGTCACGCCGCAATAGATCGGCACATAGATCGACGAGGCGACGTTGTCGAGCGCCATCCACACGACGCCGCCGATGGGATCCGGCAGGTCGGCCCGCGACTGGGTGATCGTCGCGTACATCGTATACCACCGCGCGATGGTGCGTTCGCCGCGCCATCCCCAGCCGCCGTTGATGCGAAAGACTTTATTCATGTCGTACGGCATAAAGGGATTGGCGAGCGGCGAAAGCACCGTTCGACCGCTGTCGTCGGTTACGGTGATGTCCTTTATAAAGTTAAATTCGGTGCCCTCGTAATAATCGCGAAAAATCGTGATCAGCTTTTTCAACGTCACCGGTTCATCCGGTTTGACGGAAAAGGGATAGTTTTCCTGATTGGGATCCAGATCGAGCGACGGCGCCAGCAGCGACAACACGCGCCATTCGCGTCGACGCGCGGCCATGGAACGCCGGCCCTCGGGATCGTAGGCGTAGCAGAATTCGAACGGCCCCTCCTCCGGCTTCCACCAGCCGCTGTCCAGGGCGGTCTGCGTGAGATTGGCAGACGCCATAAAATAATCGGGGCGGCTCAGATCCACCTGCCGAATACGCGAGGCGTTGGCGTTGACAGAAACATGGTCGTCCGGCACCCGCTGCGCAACCCAAATGGCGCCCACTTTGCCGGCGCCGGGTCCGACGATCTCCAAGTGCCAGACCTCGCGCGTATCGGCGATGGTCAGACATTCGCCTTCGTCATTCCAGCCGTAGCGCGAAAGCAGCTCGTCGGCCAGCCGAATCGCCTCGCGGGCGGTCGTGCATCGCTCGAGCATCAGTCTGACGAGCTGCTGGCAGTCGATCCATCCCGCCTCGGAGCGCAGACTCGCGCGGCCGCCGAACGTCGACTCGCCGATCGCCAGCTGCCGCTCGTTCATGCAGGGGTAGGCGGTGTTGATATAACCGAACGTGCGCTCGACCTGCGGGATCCGGCCGGTGGGCAAATATTGATAGGAGGGCATGGGCAGTGAGTCGTTGTTGCTGCGCTTGACCAACGTCAGCATGGCGCCGGGTTTGTGATTTTTCGCCGGCACAATGTCGAACGAAGAGTGGGTGCGGTGGCTGTCGCACGTGTGCGATGTGGCGACCCAGCCGCCGTCCGACGCCAGCCGTCCCACAGTGATCGAAGTGCAGCCGTCCGGTCGACCGCCCTCCCAATCGGCGCGATTGTCCCGCGCCTCTGTACTGCAGGCAATAATCAAAAGTGTCGTGAACACCAACATGACGCTGCGCAACATAGTCGTTCCCTCGTAATTCTGATTTTCGGCTGAATGTAGCGCCTTTGCTTTTATTTTACAACAAAATAAACTGCTTTACGAGCTCAGCGTGGCCGTTGTTCATTTGTTGCAATCCGAGCATCGATTTCTTGTCGGATAGACGTCGTTGCCGATCTGCAACATGGACGATAATCACACCGTCATAATCCGCACGATGCTCATTCCGTCTTTATGAGCAACGAATGAGGAGGCATACAATTTTCTTACAGCGGATTGCATTTCACGGCTTTTTTTTCTACATTGAACCAGAGTGAGGTTTGAAAAGCAATCAGGAGATAATCATGAGGAAACTGTTGATGGTTTTGGCACTTTGCGCGGGCGCTGCGTCAATCGTAGCGCAGCCTTTTGAGCCGACCTGGGAGTCGATCGACAGCCGGCCGATTCCCGAATGGTTCCAGGATGCGAAATTCGGCATTTTCATTCATTGGGGCGTCTTTTCGGTTCCCGCATGGGGTCCCACGCGCGACGTCGGCATCTATGAAAAGTATGCGGAATGGTATTGGTATAGGCTCGTCACGCCGACCAGCGAGAGCTATGGGCAGTTCAACGATTTTCACAACCGCGTTTACGGCGCCAATTTCAAGTATCAGGATTTCGCTCCGCTTTTTAAAGCCGAAATGTTTGAGCCGGACGAGTGGGCGCGCATTTTCAAAGGTTCGGGAGCTCAGTACGTTGTGCTGACGTCCAAGCATCACGAGGGCTTTTGCCTCTGGCCGAGTCCGCAGAGCTGGAACTGGAACGCCGTCGACATTGGCCCGCACCGCGACCTGGCGGGCGATCTCATTCGCGCCGTCAAAGCGGCCGGTTTAAGGATGGGTTTTTATTACTCGCTCTATGAATGGTTCAATCCGCTCTACCGCAGCGACGTGCGGGCGTACGTCGATCAACACATGATTCCCCAGATCAAGGATTTGGTGACCCGGTATGAGCCGGACATCCTTTGGACCGACGGCGAGTGGGACCATCCCAGCGACGTCTGGCGATCGACGGAAATCCTGGCGTGGCTGTACAACGAGTCGCCGGTGCGGGAGCATGTGGTGGTCAATGACCGCTGGGGCAAGGAGACGCGCGGCAAGCACGGCGGCATCTACACCACGGAATACGATCTGATCCACGACGCCGACGCCAAGCAGATGGAGATCGAGCATTATTGGGAAGAGTGCCGCGGTATCGGCACTTCATTCGGCTTTAACCGCAATGAATACCTGGAAAACTATTCCAGCTCGGAAGAATTGGTGGAGATTTTGATCAATAAAGTGGCGCGCGGCGGCAATCTGCTGCTCAACATCGGACCGACTGCCGACGGCCGCATTCCGGTCATCATGCAGCAGCGCCTGGCGGACATCGGGCGCTGGCTGCGCGTCAACGGCGAAGCGATCTACGGCACGCGCAAGTGGGAAAAGGCGCCCAAGGTGACGCCGCTGACGACCGTGTACTATACCAAAAAGGGCGACGATCTGTACGCCATCTGCACGCAATTTCCGACCAAACCGATCGAGATCGAAGGGTTGGCGAAAACCACTCAGGTTTCGCTGCTCGGCTGGCCGGGAATCGTCAAGACGAGTTGGAAAAAAGGCATTCTGCGCATCGAACCGCCCGCCGTTACGCCGGCCGACAATCCTTGCGAATATGCCTGGACCTTCAAGCTGGCCGGGGCGCTAAAGCCGGAGAGCGGCAAATAAATCTCTTGCCGCCGGCCCCTGCGCGGCAAAAACAGTTACGGCGCTGTCGAAGCAAAGGTTGTAACGACGGCGCCGTTTTTTTTCATCAACCTGAAATTCTTTAGGGGAAGAGCGGCTTTTCCAAATAATCCGCCGTCAACAGTCGTACCATGCCGAGTTTAGGACAAAAACGCCGTTACCAGCTCTTTTTCAGTTCGGCGGTAAACAGCCTGCCCGGCGCCGGCACGTCGATGAAATCGTAATAGGCGGTGTCGAAGAGGTTGGTGCCGCGCATCAGGATCTGCCAGTCGCCCGGGCTCCAGCATAGAGTGGCGTCGAGAAGGGTGTAGCCGGGCTCGTTGCGGCGCTGTTTGTACTGCAGCGACCATTGGAGTTCGACCTGCCGCGACAAACTCTGCGTCAGACGCACGCCCGCCTGCCGACGCAAATAGCGCAGCACATACTTGGACTGCAATGCTCCAGTTTCCCTGCGGCTGGTTTGCTCGGCATAGTGCAGCGCGGCGCGGCGCAGCGTTGGGATGTTCTCGATTTTGGTTTCGGTCTGGATTTCGACGCCGTAGCTGTTCAGCTCGCCCAAATTGACCGCCCGCCAAGGCTCATTGCCGGCGTTGCGCACCCAATCGATGAGCTCTTTGCCGCGGCGCTGAAAAATCGCCGCACCGACCACGGCCTGCCGGCGCTGGAGCGACCAGCCGATCTCGGCCGAAGCGGAGCGTTCCGGACGCAGAGCAGGATTGCCGAGGTTGGCCGGGCTTTTGTAATAGAGCTCTGTAAACGACGGCACACGGAACGCCGAGTGCAAAGCGGCATAGAGCTTGACGTTTCCGA
>JAPDPN010000167.1:0-5351 GCA_034506455.1 Candidatus Zhuqueibacterota bacterium
CACATCATGCAGTTCGGCAAAAAGGACAATTTTTGGGAAATGGGCGATACCGGCCCCTGCGGTCCGTGCTCGGAAATTCACATTGACCGCGGCGAAGGATTCTGCGACGTCAAAACGCCGGGCCACGTCTGCGGCGTGAACAGCGGCTGCGCCCGTTTCATCGAGCTGTGGAATCTGGTTTTTATTCAATACAATCGGGATGAAAGCGGTAAACTTCAGCCGCTCCCTGCCAAGCATGTCGACACCGGTGCCGGATTTGAGCGGCTGCTCTCCGTCATGCAGGGCAAACGTTCCAATTACGATACCGATCTGTTTCAACCGATTCTGACAAGAATTAGCGAAATCACCGGCAAAACATACGGCGACGGCGAAGAAGCGGTGGCGTTTCGCGTCATTGCCGATCATCTGCGCGCCTTGTCGTTTGCCGTAGCCGACGGCGCCATACCCGGCAACGAAGGACGCGGGTATGTCCTGCGCCGCATTCTGCGCCGCGCCGCGCGCTTCGGCAGGCTGCTGGACATGCACGAGCCGTTCATCTATCGGCTTCTCGATTCGCTCATCATGGTCATGGGCGATGCCTACCCCGAGCTGGCGGCGCGCAAAGAGCACATCCAGAGAGTGATTCGGGCCGAGGAGGAAAGCTTCGGCCGTACCCTCGATCGCGGCATCGAGCTGTTCGAACAAAAGGCTGCCGAGCTCAAGGCGGTCGGTGCGACGGTCTTTCCGGGATGGGACGCTTTTGTTTTGCACGATACGTACGGCTTTCCGCTCGATTTGACGCAGCTGATGGCGGCTGAAAAGGGAATGACCGTCGATGTTGCCGGTTTTCAGGCGGAAATGGAAAAGCAGCGCGACCGCTCAGCAAAAGCCAGAGAAGCCCGCTATCACAGCCTTGCCGTGGATGACTCGGCGGAAGCGACCGAATTTGTCGGTTATGAAAGAGACAGCGCCGAGGCCCAGGTAGTGCTCTATGAGGAAGACAAATTGGTGCTCGATTGCACGCCTTTTTATGCGGAATCCGGCGGACAAGTCGGCGATGTTGGAATAATCCGCGGGAATGAGTTTGAGTTCCAAGTGGAGGACACTCGGCGTATCGGCGAGCATGTGGTCCATATAGGCAGGGTGACGGCCGGTCGGCCGCCGCGCGCCGGCGATCGGGTGACGGCTGCCATCGATGTCGAACGGCGTCGGGCGGCGGAACGCAATCACACCGTCACGCATCTGCTGCACAAAGCGCTCAAACAGGTGCTGGGCGATCATATTCAGCAGGCCGGTTCCTTGGTTCATCCCGATTATATGCGCTTCGACTTTACTCACTTTGAACGGCTCGGAGATGCAGTGTACAAGGTCGAGGAGCTCGTTAACGAAAAGATAAGGCAAAATCTGCCGGTACAGTGGAGCTTTTTGCCGCTCGAGGAGGCTAAAGCGCGCGGCGCGGTGGCTCTGTTCGGCGAAAAGTACGGCGAGGTGGTGCGGATGGTGGAGGTGCAGGGATATTCCCGCGAGCTGTGCGGCGGTACGCATGTGCGCGCGACGGGAGAAATCGGTTTGTTTGTCATTACCGGCGAGAGCTCGGTGGCTGCCGGCGTGCGGCGCGTGGAGTGCCTGACGGGGCATCGCGCGTTCGAATATCTGCGCCGCCGTTCGCTGCTGTTGGAGCAGGCGGCGCAAACGCTCGGCTGCCGCGAGGAGGAGCTGTCGGATCGCCTAGTGGCGATGCAGGAAGAGTATCGGGTGTTGGAGACGCAGCTTAAGCAGTTTAAACGCTTGGATGCCAAGCAGGTTATTGCAGGATTGCTGCAGAAAAGGCGTCAGGTAGGCGGCGTCACCTTGGTGGCGGAAAAGATTTCTGCCGAATCGGTCGATGAGCTGCGCGAGATGGGCGACCTGCTGCGGGAGCAGCTCGGCAGCGGCGTCGGTGTACTGGCGGCGGAGATTCAAGACAAGGCCGCATTTGTGTGTGTAGTCAGCAAGGATTGGATTGAACGCGGATTAAAGGCGGGCGAGATCGTCAAGCGGGTGGCGTCGGCGGCGGGCGGCGGAGGCGGCGGTGCCCCGCACATGGCAACCGCAGGCGCCAAGGATGTCGCCAAAATCCAGGAGGCGCTGACCAGTAGTGAACAAGTGATCAAAGAATTGGTGCGGTAAGAGCTTACCTTAAAGGCGAAAGGAAAAGCGTCGCTCGTGAAGGTCTTTGACAGGCTCTTGGAAATCAGAGAGAAAAGGGGGGCGGGTTATTTTGTCCTGATCGACCCGGATAAACAGGACGTAGCCAGGGCGGCCGAGCTTGCCAAAATCTGCGAGGAAGCCGGCGTCGATGCGCTGCTCATCGGCGGCAGCCTGCTGCTGGCCAATGTGTTCGATGAAACCGTCATGGCGGTAAAGAACGCCTGCACTTTGCCGGTCATCCTTTTTCCCGGCAGCACCAAGCAGATCTCCCGCTATGCGGATGCTATTCTTTTTCTTTCCCTTATCAGCGGCAGAAACCCCGAATCGCTCATTGGCGGGCAAGTGATGGCGGCTCCGATCATCAAATCCGTGCAGCTGGAGCCTATCTCGACCGGCTACATGTTCATCGAATCCGGAACGGTCACTTCGGCGCTGTTTATGAGCGATACGCGGCCGATTCCCAACGAAAAACCCGATATTGCCGCAGCGCATGCTTTGGCCGCCAAGTATCTGGGCATGCAGTGCGTCTATTTGGAAGCGGGCAGCGGCGCCAAGCAATCGGTGCCGACGCGGATCATCTCGGCGGTCCGCAACTATGCGGAAATTCCGACGATTGTCGGCGGCGGCATCCGCACGCCGGCTGAAGCCCGTGAAAAAGTGCTTGCGGGCGCCGATTTTGTGGTCACCGGCACGATCATCGAAAAGGACTCCAACCCGGCGTTGATTCGCGCTTTTGCCGACGCGGTACACGTCAAGGAATCCTGAAACAGTCGACGGAATTCTTTGCTCACCGCGGCGGTTTACCCAATGCCAGGAGGTTGCAGACGAGCAGGCTGATGAAGCTGATCGATACTCATAATCATGTTATCCCTTTCGTCGACGACGGCGCCGAAGACTGGGACGTTTCCTTGCAGATGCTTCGGGAAGCTGAAGAAGACGGCATCAGCGAAGTGATTTGTACCCCCCACGTTCTCTCGAACAAAGATCTCACGGAAGAGGAAAAATTTATCTCGCTGTTCGAAGAGCTGAAAAAGCGGGCGCTCGACGCCGGCATTCGGGTGAATCTATATCTGGGAAGCGAGCTGTATATTCAACCGCACTATGATTTCAGTCGCCGAATGGCGACATTGGCGCAGAACGGCCGTTATTTTTTGGTCGAGTTTCCGATGGGACAAATACCGACTTTTGCTGAAAAAAACTTCTTTTCGTTGTTCGGCAACCAAGTTACGCCGGTCATTGCCCATCCGGAGCGGAACGGAAGTATTCTCGGCGATCCTCAAAAAGCCTATTTTTTTGTCCAACACGGCGCTTTGTTGCAGGTGACGGCCGGCAGTCTGCTCGGCAACTTTGGTTCCCAAGTCGCCAAATTGGCTGCTCAGCTGATGGATGCAAACCTGGTGCAGTTAGTGGCCACGGATGCGCACGATACTTCGCGGCGCCGCCTGAAGCTGAAACAAGCATACGAATTTGTGCGGGCGAACTGGGGCCCAGACCGCGCCGAAAAGCTGTTTTGTGTCAATCCTTCCAAACTCATCCGCGGTGAAGAGATCGAACTCGGCTTTTTCGAAGCCGTGCAGGAGCAGGAGGAGCCGTCGAGATCTTTGCGGCAAAAATTGAGGGACTATTTTCGAAGATGACAGAGAATTCCCCTTGGCGCATGGTTGGTGATCGCTTTCGGGAGTCGGCGGAGTTGCTGCATCGATTTGCCGAGGAGCATACCGAGGAGATTTACGAGACGGCGATGCGCATGAGCCGATCCATTGCAGCCGGCGGCAAGCTGTTGATTTGCGGCAACGGCGGCAGCGCCGCCGATGCACAGCACTTTGCCGCAGAGATGATCGGCCGTTTGACGCGCGAACGGCGCGCCATTCCTGCGCTTTCCTTAACGACCGATACTTCGATCTTGACGGCTGTGGCCAACGATTACTCGATTGCTCAGGTTTTCCGCCGGCAGGTGGAAGGTCTGGGGCAATCGGAAGACGTTTTGGTGGCGATCAGCACCAGCGGAAATTCTGAGAACGTCGTGCAGGCCGTGCTTGCGGCAAAGGAAAAGGGTATGCAGGTCATTGGGCTGCTCGGCAGAGACGGCGGACGACTGGCCCCGCTGTCCGATGCGGCGATCATTGTCCCTGCCGACAATCCGCAGCGCATCCAGGAGGTGCATATTGCCGTCATTCATGCCTGGTGCGAATTGATCGAAAACGAGTTGTACCCCAATTCGAGTAAAAGTCGGCCTTGAGTTTTCTTAATCCCAGCATACTTTTCGGCCTGGCAGCCGCTGCCGTCCCTTTGCTTATTCACCTGCTGACGCGCACCAAACGCCGAATTATTCCATTCAGCACCCTTCGCTTCCTCAAAGAAATACAATATCAGCAGAGTCGTCGCCTAAAACTGCGGCAGCTATTGCTTCTTATTTTGCGTACGGCCGTCGTGGCTTTGTTGGTCTTGGCCTTTGCGCGACCGACTCTGAATCGCGCGCCAATTAGCGGAGGAAAAGCGCGCACTGCCGCCGCGTTGATCATCGACAACTCGATGAGTATGAACCGGTATGTTAAAGGCCGTTCGCTGTTCGAGGAGGCAAAGGAAAAGGCGCTGACCGTTTTGCGTTCCTCCGAAGCTGGGGATCGCATGTTTATTTTAACCGCGACCGATACATCGGCGGAATGGAACCGTATGCCTTTTGCTCCGGGACCTCTTGCCGAAAAACAGGTTTCCGACCTTAAATTGAGTTATAAACGCACGAATCTGACCGCGGCCCTGCAGGCGGCGGCCCGCCGCATCGGCGGATTGGCCGAGTTGAACAAGGAGATCTATATCTTTTCCGATCTCCAGCAGAGCGGCTTCGTAGACCCTTTTACACCACCAGCGAGCTGCCGCGTTTACGCCGCGCCCTGCACGGCGTCGGAGACAGCCAACCTCGCGATTCGCGACGTTGCCGTGAAATCGCTGTTGCTGCGCGGCCGCACGGCAGAAGTCGAGGTGATGCTCACCAATACCGGCAATCAGCCGCTGCAGGAATCGGTGGTGCGACTGTTCGTCAACGACAAGGCAGCAGCACAGACGAGCGTCAGCACTGTCGGCGGCGCCGAAACGATGGAAACGCTGCGGTTTACGGTCGAAACCACCGGCCCGATGGTTCTGCGCGTCGATGCGGAAGACGACGACCTGCTTGAGGACAACCA
>JAPDPN010000168.1:0-3778 GCA_034506455.1 Candidatus Zhuqueibacterota bacterium
CTGAAAGTCATCGCCTCGGGCGGCTTTTCGGAGCGGCGGCACTTTGCCGAGCTGCTGGCGCTCGAGAACCCCTTGATCGAAGGCGCCGTCGTCGGTACGGCGCTGTATGAGGGACACCTCCGGCTGACCGACTTGATTAACGAATTTCAGAAAACTTATGCTGGCTAAAAGAATCATTCCTTGTCTGGACGTCAAGGACGGCCGGGTAGTCAAAGGCATTCAGTTTTTGAATCTGGCCGATGCGGGCGACCCGGTCGAACAGGCCCGCTATTATGACGAGCAGGGCGCCGACGAACTGGTGTTCCTGGACATCACGGCCTCTTATGAGCGCCGCAACATCATGCTGGACGTGGTTCGCCGCACCGCCGAGCAGGTGTTCATGCCGCTGACGGTCGGCGGCGGCGTACGCACCGTAGAAGACGCTCAGCTGTTGCTCAAAAGCGGCGCCGATAAAGTGACGATGAACACCGCGGCGGTCCTCAATCCGGAGCTCATTCGCCAATGCTCCGAGCGGTTCGGCTCGCAAGCGACGGTGGTGGCCATCGACGCCAAAAAATGGGACGACACTCATTGGCGCGTGCATATCTACGGCGGCAGAACGGCGACCGAGCTCGACGCTCTCGAATGGGCGCAGCAGGCCGAAGCCCTGGGCGCAGGTGAAATCCTGCTGACTTCGATGGATCGAGACGGAACGCAGGCCGGCTACGACATCGAACTAACCCGCACCATCGCCACGGCCGTATCCGTTCCGGTTATCGCTTCAGGCGGCTGCGGCGCCGTCGAGCATTTTGTGCAGGTCTTTAAACAAGGCTGCGCCGACGCGGCTCTCGCCGCTTCCATTTTTCATTACCGCAGCAATTCGATTCGCGAAGTCAAAAAAGCACTGCAGGAGAATGATATTCATGTCCGATATTGAACAACTGACCCTCGACTCTTTTACAGAACGACTGAAATTTGATGAGAACGGCCTGATTCCGGCCATTATTCAGGATGCGGGCGACGGCGCCGTTCTGATGCTCGGCTACATGAACCGCGAGAGCCTGCGCATGACCCTGGAGAAGAAAAAGGTCACATTCTGGAGCCGATCGCGACAGGTATATTGGACCAAGGGCGAAACTTCGGGCAATTTCCTCGAGCTGATCGATCTGAAAGCCGATTGCGACGGCGATGCTTTGCTGGTCTCGGCCAAAGCTTACGGCCCAACCTGTCATACCAATAAACGCAGCTGCTTTTCCTGGCGACTTGCCGAATGGGAGAAATGAACCTCACAAAGCGACATCGTTGCCCGCTGCGCGCAATTCTTTTTCTGTGCCTTTTGACGGCGCCGGTTCATGCCGATGCGGCTTTTACAGCTGAAAATATGGGCCGCTTTGTCTATCCGAACAGCAGAGTGGATGAGGAGGCAGGCCTTCGCTTGGCCGAGGCGGAAAAAAGCAAATTTTCAAATGCCAAAGTGACGGTGATTTCGCGATTGACCGCAGATCCGTTTGCGCGTGTCGTTCAGCACTACCGAGCGCTCTGCAATGCGCCGAGTGCGGAAAAAGACGGCTATTGCCGCTTTGAATTCTCCCGCATCAATGACCAACCCGCTTCGCGAATCGAAATCTTTTCCGACAATATTGCCAAAATCGCCGATGATTTACGGCCAACGCGGATCAACCTGTTTTTTGTCCAGGATTCAAGCGCCTCCGCCGATCCGAACAAGGATATGGAAATTTTCCGAATGCTCAACAGACGGCTCGGCGTTTATTGCTATCCGAATGCCATTCCTGCTGAAAAATATGCGGAGCGCGAGAGAAAGGCTTATGATGCGGATACCGAGGTCTATGTACTGGACACTACAGATGACTTTGAAAAAGTGCACGTGCACTTCCGCAGGCTTGCCGGTCCGTTCTATGTCCGCATGTCTATGGATGGGAACGTGTTGATGCGCGATTTCGAAATCGACATCAGTCGGGCGCTTTCACCGGAAGAGTTTGACAAAAAGGCCGTGCTGATGGTCGAAGAAAATCCGCTGGTGCCCAATCCCCGCGGCGCGCTTCGGCCTTTGCGCGGCCATGTTTTTCTTATCTATTACATTTGGAAACGCAGCCCTGAAGAGTTAAAGGAGCTGCGCCAAAATTCCGAGCGGAAAAATGAGCCGTAGAATCCATATTCATCAGCTTACATTCTCCAGGAGGGAGCCTATGCGGTTTATGATCATTGCGCTTTTGCTGATGGTCTTGCCGGCGTGTCAAAAACCAAAGCCGACCATACTTGCTCAGAGGCCGCCCATGGGATGGAACAGCTGGGACTGTTTCGGCTCGGATGTCACCGAGGAGCAGGTCAAGGCCAACGTTGATTTTATGGCCGAGCATCTAAAGCCGTACGGCTGGGAATACATCGTCATCGATTTGGGATGGTATCTGAGCCCGGAACGGACCATCCATACCTTCAAAAACGATAACCCTCCGCAGCTCATCGACGAATACGGGCGGTTGATTCCAGACCCGCGCAAATTCCCTTCGGCTAAGGACGGCAAAGGCTTTAAACCGCTGGCCGACTATATTCATGCCAAGGGACTCAAATTCGGTATTCACGTCATGCGCGGCATTCCCCGGCAGGCGGTCGAGCGGAATACGCCGATCCTTGGAACCGATTTTCGGGCCAAAGAGATCATTGCCCCCAACGACACCTGCATCTGGTACGACGGGTTGATCGGTATTAATATGAATCACCCCGGCGGTCAGGCCTATTACAACTCTATTGCACGGCTGTACGCCGAGTGGGGCGTGGATTACATCAAAGCCGACGACATGTCCAGTCCTTATCATGCGGCGGAAATCGAGGGATTGTCGAATGCTCTCAAGACCTGCGGCCGACCGATTGTTCTTAGTCTGTCGCCCGGTCCGGCGCCGCGCGATCGGCTCGAGCATCTGCGCCGTCACGCGCAGCTGTGGCGCATCTCGGGCGATTTTTGGGACGACTGGAAGTTTCTCTACCGCCAGTTCGAACTATGCAAACTGTGGGAAGGGGCGGCAATCCCCGGCGGCTGGCCGGACGCCGACATGCTGCCGCTCGGCAAGCTGCGCAAGACCGGGCCGGACGATTACGTCGCCCATCACATGGGGAAAACGGCTGAAGAAATCACCAACGAGTATTCGCGCTTCAGCGACGTGGAAAAGCAGACGCTGATGACCTTGTGGTGCATCTTTCGCTCACCGCTCATGTTCGGCGGCCACCTGCCCGAAACCGACGACTTTTCGCTGAAATTGATCACCAATGCCGAGGCGCTGGCGGTCAATCAAGCGAGCCGAAACAATCGACAAATTTACCGCCGCGATCCGCTGATTGCCTGGGCTGCCGAGGCCGAGAATTCCGATGCGCGCTATGTTGCTTTGTTCAATATCGATGATCACGAACCGCGCGCGATCTCGATCGGCTGGGATGCCCTCGGGTTATCGGGCGAATGTACAGTCCGCGATCTATGGACTCAGAAAGATTTGGGTTCTTTTCACAGCCTGTTCAGCGTCGAATTGCCTCCGCACGGCAGCGGGTTGTATAGAATCGAGAAAAAGTGACGGTGATTGGGAAGGGGGGAGGGAGAAGGTCGAAAGTCCAAAGTCGAAGGTCCGAAGTAAAAGGAAGATTGGAGAAGGAAGAAGGTTACGGGAGCAGGTGCATAGGGACGTGTAGTTTTCTGGGGACTATAAGTACGGGGGATTTGTTTTCCAAAGTGTAACAGGTATAAGGGCGTGAGAAATGCTTTTCAATTGGTTTTATTTTAACGCGGGATGCC
>JAPDPN010000168.1:3878-5309 GCA_034506455.1 Candidatus Zhuqueibacterota bacterium
AATCTCGCGCTACAGGCACGAGATGAATCTCGCGCTACGTTAGATTGCGCTGCAGGGGCGGGATAAAGGACGCACTGCGAACTTAAATAAGGGGGCGGAGTTCAGCGGCTTTATGGGATAAAAAAGCCTGCCGAAGGGTGAGGCTCTTCGGCAGGCGGTTGGGTTGCGGGGCTTTTTTCGAACGTTGCGGGAACCGGTCTTTTCGGCTTACGGCTGCTGCGGAGCGGTCTTGGCGTCGGTATCGGCTTTACGGCCCGCAGCGGCGGTGAAGGAAAATTTCCATCCTCGTTTAGATTTTCCAAAATTCATCCAAAAATCTTGAAAATCAGGTTTATACAAGTATTCAGGTCCTAATTTGTAATTAAAGCCTGTTCCAACAGGTCTAAATGAAAAAAGCAAAGTAACTGATTTTTTATCCCATTCTGTAAACTCTCTTGGAGGAGGTTCCCAACCAGTAAGAACGCTTGTTTCATAAGGAGGACCTCTGCATCTTGCATCAACAGCAGCTGTAAGAAATTCATGATTAAAAATATAATCATAATGTTTCATATATTGACCAATTGTCCATTTTAATTTTTTAGGGCTGACTGTAAACCCAACAGCACCCATAATTATTTCACCATTTTCATTTAACATTGAACCTGATGATGCTAATCCAGGATTTAAATTATCTTTTACAACATAAACAACAATATAAGGGAAATAACGAATCATATGATAAAAATCTCTTACTTTCTCTGCATTAGGAGGCCAAAAATCTTTTCCTGTTTCTATTTTTGAATCTTTGAAAAAACCCTCAGGAAATTCAGGAACTTTAAAATTTTCATTGAAATCTCCTTTTATTCTTTTAGTCATTAAATCAATAAACTTTTCATAGAATACTCTATTTGAATCAGGATTATCAAACAAAGTATCATTTATAGATATATAAAAATGAGGTATAACTCCAGGAGGCCATTTTTGCATTGCTCCATTATTAGGAGGACCTCTGACTCTTAAAAATGAATCATCTATCTTTCCATTTTCATCAAATACAAAATTAGAATCATAAAACATATTATTATGATGATACCAATCCATCCATCCTTCCGGAATGAGAAAGGTATCTATTTTCTGATTTCTTTTTTTGACTTCGTGCCGTTGATAGCTGTCTTCGATCTGGTCTGATTTTAAAACAACATCATAGTCCCCTGAAGGCAGTTTCACGAAAATGTTGCCGTTTTCATCGCTTACAGCGTTTACGGAATTATATTTTCCGATAAAAGTAACAGGAATGAAGGCAAAAGGAGTTTCTTCACGCCATTGGTCTAAATTCAAAGTTCTAAAATGAAGAGTTGTAAGGGTACCTAATTCAAAATTTATTAAATTCTTTTCTTTAAGATTTTTTCTAATATTTCTTTTTTGTTTAGGAACATATCCGTCTGAAGATTC
>JAPDPN010000169.1:0-3587 GCA_034506455.1 Candidatus Zhuqueibacterota bacterium
CTCTTTTAGAGGAGCCTTATCGCAGCCCGTGGAAGCTCCCCAAAGCATAAAAAAAGCCCGGCTTTGACCGGGCTTTTTTACAAACGCTTGATAATGTGAAAGCCGAAGGGCGTTTCCACCACGCCGCTGAGTTTGCCCCTTTTGAGCGCAAAGGCGGCATCTTCAAACTCTTTGACCATCTGCCCTTTGCCAAAGTAGCCCAGATCGCCGCCGCGCTTGGCGCTGGGACAGTCGGAATACATGCGCGCCAGTTCGGCAAAGTCGGCGCCGTCCTGCAGGCGTCTCAGCAAATCCTCAGCCGTCGCCCGCGCTTCCTCTTTGCTGCGCTGAATGTAAACGGGAGCGCGATAAGCTCCGCGGTACATGATTAAAATGTGCGCGGCATGTATTTGTCCTTCCGGTTCTTTCTTTTTCTCGACCTTAGTCTCGGTTTTCGGCTCTGCCGGCGCTTTTGCGGCTGTCGGCGGTTTCAATCCCAATGAAGAACCCTTCTCTTCCTTTTTACCGCCGCATCCCATGACGATCAGACCCGTCACGGCCAAGCCTAGAAAGAGAACGAGCAGTTTTTTCATTCATTCCTCCTGTTTTCATTATTTTCGTCATGCTTTTTTTTCACAATAAGTTGTAAAAATTGTTCCAGCGTTCGGCCGGCATCACCGCTAGGCGGGGTTTCCTGCCAGTGAGGCGAATCTTCGCCGTCATGGTTAATGAGGACATAATCGTACGACGCGCCGATGAGTATTTCCTCCCAGGCTCGGGCAGCGCGGATGCGGATATCATGCAAAGTCTCCGGCGTCAGGGAAGTGCCCTGCTGCAGCGCCCGCGCAATCAGCTTGGGCGTCATCAGGGCGGCAGTCGCCTCCTGCAGACTCGATTCCGGTATGGCGCTGCGCAGTTCCTCGATTTCCGCCAAACTCGCAGGCTGAATAAAGACGCGCACAATCTGCACCCCACGGCGATCTTTCAGGCGGGGATGTTCACGCAAAGCTGCCGCCAACACAGGATGCACATCATAGATCACCCAGTCATATCGGCGCAAAAGCTCCTCCAGCTCGTCAAGATCGACGGCCTGCCAAATGTGACGCGTCTTGGCGACGACAAAACGCTCGCGCGGCAACAGCTGAATCTCTGCATCCGATAAAAAATGGTAATCAACGCCCTCGCGCTCCCCAGGGCGCGGCTGACGGCTGGTACACAGGACGGGCTTCCCCCATTTGATTTCGGGGTGAGTTCGGCTCAACGCGCGCAGCAGCGGCGTTTTGCCGACACAAGAAGGTCCTGATAAAAGAATGACTTTTTTCAGCATCTTTTCCTCTTAATCGGCATCAAAATAATGAATTTATAATTGATTTCCAATTGCTGTGGAATCAAAAATGCGTCGATTTGGTTATAGAGTTCCACTTGTGCAGAGGTGCGGTCATGAAAATGAAACTTTTGTTTTTACCCCTGCTGTTCTTCGGCTTTCAGTGCAGTAAAAACATCGTATCCGAATGCCAAGAATGTGTCGAAACACCGAGCGGTACGCGCATCACATTCAGCGCGATTCAACAGACGATTTTTACCCCGCAGTGCGTATCCTGTCACGGGGGCGCCTACCCTGCGGCCGGACTAAACTTGGAAGCGGGAAAAGCTTACGGCGCTCTCGTCAATGTTCCCTCGACATCTTCACCTAAAAAGCGCGTCGTACCGTATAACAGCGCCGAAAGCTATCTGGTTTGGGTACTGGACGGCAAGCAGGCGCCGCTGATGCCGCCTTCGGGACGGTTGGCGCAGGCGCAGATCGACTCGGTGATCGCCTGGATCGACCGCGGCGCCGAAAACAATTAGGAGGTAAGGATGAAACATCTCACTTTCAGTGTATTATTTATCGCCGCCGTTGTAACCGCACAGGAATACCACGTCGATCGGAAGGCGGAGAATTTGGTCAAATTCACCTCCGATGCGCCGTTGGAAAAGATCGTCGGTACAACAAAGGCAATCGATGGATATGTTTTGCTGCAGTCGATCGACGGCAAACAAAGCGGTGAATTCCAGTTTGAGGTAGACCTGGCAACGCTCGACACGGGTATCGGCCTGCGCAATCGCCATATGCGCGACAACTATTTGGAAACCAAGCGATATCCCTTTGCAGTCTATAAAGGCAGGATCATCGAAGCCGAAGAAACGGCAGACGGATATCGCGTCAAGACGCAGGGAATCTTTGATCTTCACGGCGTGCAGAAAGAAATGACCATAGACGGGCGCGTGACCGCGACCGAAAAGGGGTATCGCGCTGAAAGCCGTTTCGAGATCGCCCTGGCGGATTTCAAAATCGAAAGGCCGCAGCTGATGTTGTTAAAAGTTGGCGAGGTCGTGCAGGTCGAGGTAGAATTTTACGTCGTTCCAGCCAAGTGAGGTGAGCCATGGGCAAAAGGATCATCGCTATTGCGGTAGTGCTCAGCTGCACCGTATGGGCGCAGACGCCGAGTTGGCAGCGCCGCGCGCCGGAAACCGGTCCGCTCGAGTTGTTTCACGCTCTGCACGTGTCGATGCTGCCGACCGCTGAAACTTTGCAGCAAGGAGATCTGGAATTCGAAGTATCCCATCGATTCATTCCCACCATCGACAGCGGCGCCGACGCTTTTTACGGATTCGACGGCCCGGCCAATATTCGTCTGGCCCTCGATTATGCGGTAACCGATCGCCTGCTGATAACGGTCGGTCGTACCAATGTGCAGGACAATCTGGAGCTGCAGATTAAATACAAAGCGCTGCAATTCCGCCACGACCGTTTTCCCGTATTGGTTTCTTTGCGCGGCGGATCGGCCTATAACAGTGAAATTTTCGCTCCGGTCAAAAGCAGCGTCCGACGTTGGCAGTTCTACGGACAGCTGATTGCCAACACACTTGTCGGAGAAAAATTGGGCATCGGCGTGGTGCCGAGCTATCTCTACAATTCACACATTTTTTGCTGCGATCCGCAGTACAGCTTTACTTTCGGTTCTTATGTGCAGTACTATGCCTCACCGCATTGGAGCGTCTTTGCCGAATGGAATCCGACGGTCAGCGGCTGGCGCAAAACATATGACTCTTTCTCCCTGGGTCTGGAATTGGAAACCGGCGGACATTTCTTTAAAATCATTTTAACCAACAATGACAAGCTGAACAGTTCTCTGTTTTTAGCCGGAGCTGATCGCGACTTTTGGGCCGGCGACATGCGATTCGGCTTTATGATTACACGTTTGATCAAATTATAAGGAGGATACTATGAAGGCTAATGTCGGAGGTGCAGATCGTGTCATCCGTATCGTACTCGGTCTTGCAATCATTGCAGCCGGGCTCTATTTCAAAAATTGGCTGGGCGTCATTGGCGTTGTTCCGTTGCTGACCGCAGTGTTTAGATTTTGCCCGGCGTATGTGCCGTTCAAAATCAGCACAGCAGAAAAAAAGTGAGGTTGACTTATGCGCTTTCTGGTTTTTGTTCTCTTCTTGGTGACGGCGCTGACTATTGCCGATTTGGAAGGCCGCAGCTTTCGCGTCAATCAGATTCCCAATGGAGCGAAATTCGGCTGTACAAATTGCCACACCGGCTTCGGCGGTCCGCGCAA
>JAPDPN010000169.1:3687-5249 GCA_034506455.1 Candidatus Zhuqueibacterota bacterium
ATAGATGTCGATAATCACCCGCGCCGGTTGTGTTAACCGGTAGGTAATGACCGTTCGAGCGTTGAACGGATTCGGATAGGCCGAGCAAAGCGAACTGCCGACCGGCACATCTGCTTTATCTCTCCGCACATCGGAAAAACGCGCGTCGACGAATTTGGAGAGCAGTTTCAGATAAGCAGACTGGTAATAAATGGCCGGCTCCACGATTTCCCAGGAATTCATGATATTGTTCGAGTCCTTATAGGCTTTTTGCGGCGGCTGATCCTTGATGCCCGAAGTTCCGCCGCCGTAGCTTTTATTAGGACCACCGGTGACATAACCCGGAGCCGGGCCGTATTTGCTGGTCAACGCGTTGTCCCATGGCGAGCCGTTGGCAAACCAGCCGTGATACAGCTCGTTGACCGAATTTTCGGCACCGTAGGCATACATGTTGGAGAGCTGCACCATGCCCAAAGGATTGACGCCGTGCATATAGTGAAGCACATCGGCGGCTTTGGTCAGGTAGGAACGGCGATTGCCCGGATCGAGGTTGTAGACAATCATGTCGTAATTGATGTTGCCGACATTGCATTTTACGCAATTGCTGCCCCAATGGTACTGCGCATCCGGCATGTGGGCGCGATAAAGATCAAGCGAAGCGTTAAAGCCGTAAAAATCACCCATCGATTTGCCGTTATTGGTTTTTCGGGATAGAATGTCGTTGCGCACCTTGGAGTCCGAATTGGGCAGCGTGGTATAATAGAGCAGAGCGTCGCCTTTTTCCATGTTGTACGGCCCCCACCAGTTCAGCACCGAGACTTTGTTATATTCCCTTTTGATGTAATCATGATAAAGCTCGTCAGCGGATGCGGCAAACAAATACACTGCTGCCGTCACTGCCATTTGCTCCTGGTCTTTGAGTGATCGGTCAGCATCGCCCGACTTGATTTCCTGCGGGTCGCAGTCTTCACCTTTTGGATTGGCGTGATACCAATTCCAGGCCGCTTCAGCACGACGGACGAGATCTTGGGCGTAATCCTGCAGCTGCGGGAACGTTCTCAAGACAATCGCCGCATGGGCAAACATGCCGGCCGCGGCAATGGAAGAAGAAGAGCACTTGATCTCGTAATAGCGCGGCGCCTTATCTTTGCTCGGCGGGCTGCTCTGAGTATAGGTAATCATACCGTTTTTAATGTGAACACCGCCGTCGCTTAAATCCTGCATGCGTTTCAGCCAATCCAGCTCCCAAATGATTTCATCGATGATATCGGGAAGGCCGTTGCCTGATTCGGGGATATTCACATCATCGGTCCACGCATGCGGGTTCTGGCTATATGCATCCAGCAGCTGATGGATTACGACTTCGGCAAAGGTGACATACTTGTTATAGTCGCCGGCGTCGAACCAGCCGCCGCTGAGGTCCTTGACCAAAGCTTCGTTTTTCTTATCCCGGACAAAGTGCGCCTGGCCATCCTGACCAGGACCGACAAACGAAGGACCGTCCGCCCACTTTTCACCGGCATATTGCACCTCTTTGGCGATGGTGCAACGGTTATAATAAAACATGCGTAGCGCCGCTTTCA
>JAPDPN010000170.1:0-5229 GCA_034506455.1 Candidatus Zhuqueibacterota bacterium
ACGGGCTCAAAAGCGGCGATTATGTGCGGCTCAAGAACCAGGACGGCGTTATCAGCAATCGCATCAAGGTCAAGGCAACGGAGCGCATTCGACCCGACTGCGTCTATATCGTTCACGGCTTCGGCCACAATTCGCGCATGCTCAAGTTCGCCTACCAAAAGGGTGCAAGCGATGCCCAGTTGATCACCCGTTACACGATCGATCCGCTGATGGGCGGCACCGGCATGAACGTAAACTTTGTCACCATCGAGGCGGAGGCTTAATATGGCACGATTTGCAATGGTTATCGATACCCTCAAGTGCGTCGGCTGCATGGACTGCGTCGTCGCCTGCAAAACCGAAAACGACGTGCCCGAGGGATTGAATCGGGATTGGATTACGACGGTCACGGAAGGCAAATTTCCTACCCTGCGAACGGAAATCCGCAGCGAGCGCTGCAATCATTGCGGCAATCCGCCGTGCGTACATTGCTGCCCGACCGGAGCGAGCCATGTCCACGACCTCGACGGCGTGGTGCTGGTGCATCACAATCTTTGCATCGGCTGCAAAGCCTGCCTGGCCTCTTGCCCTTATGATGCCCGCTTTATTCACCCCAAAGGGTATGCGGACAAGTGCACGTTCTGCATCCATCGGGTGGAGAAGGGACTCGATCCGGCCTGCGTTTCGGTTTGTCCCACGCACTGCATGTACTTTGGCGATTTGGACGATCCAAACAGCCAGGTGAGCAGATTGCTGCAGGAACGAAAGCATCATGCGCTTTTACCGGAGGCCGGAACTCGGCCGCAAATCTTTTATCTGATCTAAGCCTGCCGAAAGCAACGAGGTGAAGCATGGAAGTCACCATTACCCGTCATAACGAGATGATCGATCCAACGGTGCATGTGTGGGGCTGGGAAATCCCAGTTTATCTTTTTCTCGGCGGCATGGTCGCCGGAATGATGATTCTGTCCGGCTACTTTTTTCTCAAAGGCCGAAGCCGCGATTTGGTGTGCGTCTGTTACCGCATTCCCCTCATCGGCCTGGTGTTGATCAGTCTCGGCATGCTGGCGCTCTTTTTGGATTTGGAGCACAAGCTCTATGTTTGGCGGCTTTATACCACGTTCGAAATCAAATCGCCTATGTCGTGGGGTTCATGGATTCTTTTGTTGGTCTATCCGGCTTTACTTGCCAACTTTTTCATGTATGTGCCGGATCCGATCCGCAGCAGATTACCGTTTCTGCAGAATTGGTCCGACAAGCTGCGTTCCCTTCCCAATGCGCCGATCATAGTCGGAAAATTCAACATAGCCGTAGGCATTTTGTTGGGAACTTATACCGGCTTGCTGCTGAGCAGCTTGGGCGCGCGGCCGTTGTGGAACAGCGCCATTTTGGGACTGCTGTTCTTAACTTCCGGCCTCTCGACCGCCGCCGCGTTTGTACACATGATTGCCAAGGATCAATGGGAACGCGAGACTCTGGCCAAGGCCGATAATATGTTTCTGACCGCCGAGCTGGTTATTTTAGCGCTTTTTATCATCAACATGTTGAGCTCTTCGGAAGTGCAGATCCGCGCCGCGATGCTGCTGCTGACCGGACCTTATGCCGCAACCTTTTGGGTGTTCGTCATTCTGCTGGGCATTCTTGTGCCTTTGTTCATCCAAACGCGCGCTGTTAAGCATAAAGTGATCCACACCCCTATTGCGCCGCTTTTGGTCATGCTCGGCGGGCTCATTCTGCGCTTTATTCTCGTCGGAGCAGGTCAATTGAGTCACTATGCCCTGTACAAGTTTTGAATATTTTTTTCATGAAATGGAGGCGTTTTTATGGAGTCCTTACCTTCCTTGGATGAACTAAAACCAAAGCCTTATATGAATCCCTATTTTGCCGGCATCGGGCTGGGTTTGGTTCTGTTGGCTTCGTTTGTCATTATGGGACGCGGCTTGGGTGCGTCCGGCGCTTTTTCCTCCGCTGCAGCCTGGCTGGTGCAGCAAATTGCGCCGAAGCATGCGGCTTCCAACAATTTTTATGCTGAATACCTCGGTGACGGCAGCGTTCATCCGCTCAAAGATTGGCTGGTCTTTGAGGTGATCGGCCTTTTCATCGGCGGTTTTCTTTCGGCCAAGTTGGCGCACCGAGTTAAAGGCGGTATCGAAAAAGGGCCTCGTTTCGGCAATCGTCAGCGTCTGCTTTTTGCCTTTCTCGGCGGCGGACTTATGGGAATCGGCGCCAAACTGGCGCGCGGCTGCACCAGCGGCCAAGCTCTCACCGGCGGCGCGGTCTTGAATCTGGGCAGCTGGGCTTTTATGATGTCGGTGTTTGCCGGCGGCTATGCTTTGGCCTACTTTTTAAGGAGACAATGGATATGAACGCGCCTTTTTATAAATACGGACTCTTTAACGACGAGGTCAGCCTGATCGTCGCCGTGCTGATCGGCATCGGTTTCGGATTTTTTCTCGAACGCGCCGGCTTCGGCAGCGCCCGTAAACTGGCGGCGCAATTCTACTTTACCGACATGACCGTGCTGAAAGTAATGTTTACAGCCGTCGTTACCGCCATGATCGGACTCTATTATCTTTCGGTTTTCGGCGTGGTCGATCTGTCGCTGGTCTATCTGACCCCCACCTTTCTGCTGCCGCAGGTTGTCGGCGGGCTGCTGCTCGGCTTCGGCTTTGTCATCGGCGGCTATTGTCCGGGCACCTCCTGCGTCGCCGCAGCGACCGGAAAATACGACGGCTGGGTCTATCTGCTCGGCATGTTCCTCGGCATTCTGGTCTTCGGCGAGCTCTTTCCTCTGGTGGAGAAATTCTACTATATGACGCCGATGAGAACCGTCACCCTGCCGCAGGTGCTCGGTCTGCCGTACGGTTTGATCGTATTTCTGGTCAGCGTGATGGCGGTCGGCGCGTTTGCCGCAGCGGAATGGGGCGAACGCAAAATGGCGGCAAAAAAAGCGGAGGAAAAGTCATGAAGCTCTTTGCTCAACTCGGGCGAATGACCTTGAACCAAAAACTGGCGGCGCTGCTGCTGGTTCTGGGATTTCTTGCGGTGTTCTTGGGCGACCCCTATCGTCGGGCCAAGGCGGCGATCGATGACAAGGAACTGGCTTTGATCGTCGAAAAACAAGTCGACCATGTTTCAGCAGAGGAATTGGCCGACTGGATCATTCAGGGTCGCGCCGATTATCGTCTGATCGATCTGCGCAGCGAAGCGGAATACGCGGCTTATCACATACCGACTGCTGAAAATATTCCATTAACGGAACTGCCGAATGCCGAACTGATGCGCAATGAAAAAATCGTTCTCTATTCCGAGGGCGGTATCCATTCCGCTCAGGCCTGGTTTCTGTTGAGAGCAAAAGGCTATAAGGCGGTTTATATGCTTTTCGGCGGTTTGGAAGAATGGAAGGACAAGATTCTTTTTCCGGTTATTCCTGCCGATGTTCCGCCCGCGGAAGAGAAGCGTTATGCTAAAATGGCCGAAATAAGCCGTTTCTTCGGCGGAACGCCGCAGACGAGCGGCGAAACGATGACCCAACGGCCGAACGTCAATCTTCCTGCTCCTGCGCCCGTTGCCGCTCCAAGCGCTGCACCCAAACCTCAGGGCAAGAAAAAGAAAGAAGGCTGCTGATTTCATCGGAGATTATACAACCAAAAAGGCAAGCTCCCGATTGCTCATCTGGAAAAGCTTATGATTCATGACCTGTTGTGGATTTCTGGCGGATTTGTGCTGCTCTATTTCGGCGCCGAAGGCCTGGTGCGGGGCAGTTCTTCCTTAGCCATGCGGTTAAAGATTTCGCCTTTGGTCATCGGCCTTACCGTTGTGGCTTACGGGACGAGTATGCCGGAGATGGTCGTCAGCCTCAAGGCTGCGCTGTCGGGACAAGGCGGCTTGTCCATCGGCAACGTCGTCGGCAGCAATATCTTTAACATTGCCGTCATTTTGGGCTTTTCGGCGTTAATTTCGCCGTTGAGGGTCAAGCTCCAAGTCATCCGCATCGATGCTCCGATTGCTTTGTTTGTCGCGCTGCTGTTCTGGGTCTTTTTTCATGATGGAGTTCTCGACCGATGGGAGGGTGGGTTCTTTTTGCTCACGACAGTGATGTATACCGTCGGTAATCTTTATTTTTCGCGCCGAGCCGGCAAACGGGCCGAGGCCGAATTTGCCGACACGTTCGGTGTGGCGCCCTGCAAGAGCGTTTGGGTCGAGGCGGCGCTGATTCTGCTTGGATTAGGAGCGTTGGTTCTGGGCGGCAACGGGCTGGTTAACGGCTCGGTCGGCCTGGCGCGCAGGATGGGCGTCAGCGAGGCGGTGATCGGACTGACGATCGTGGCTGCAGGAACCAGTCTACCGGAACTTGCTACGTCGCTTGTGGCCGCCTTTAAGAAGGAAGCGGACATTGCCGTCGGAAACGTCATCGGCTCTAACATCTTTAATATCGTTGCCATTTTGGGCACGGCTTCGCTGGTGTCGCCCATCGTCGGCACAGATATTCGTACGCTCGATATCGGGATGATGATCGGTTTGTCGCTGCTCATTGTGCCCATGATGCGCACGCGTTTCCGCATCAGCCGCGCCGAAGGCGTCGTACTGATTGCAGCTTATGTCGGCTATCTTTTTCTGCGCATTATCTCAAAGGGTGCGATTTTTTGAACCGGTTCTAAAATAATTATCCAATTGAACCAAACATAAAAAAAGCGCCCGATTTTCGGGCGCTTTTTCTTTTTTCAAGGATTCGGTATTACGCTTTTCCGGCCGAGCCGAGAACGTTCTGGTTCTTGTGAATCATCAGCTTGATCAGCTCGTCGCGCGCCGGGCCGAGGTACTTGCGCGGATCGAATTCCGCCGGTTTTTCGGCAAAGACCTTGCGGATGATCGCCGTCATCGCCAACCGGCCGTCGGTGTCGATGTTGATCTTGCATACCGCCGAGGTTGCGGCGCGGCGCAGCTGATCCTCCGGAATGCCGATGGGGTCTTTGAGGGCGCCGCCGTAGCGGTTGATCAGTTCAACGTACTCCGGCACAACCGAAGAGGCACCGTGCAGAACGATGGGGAAGCCGGGAATGCGCCTTTCGACTTCTTCCAGAATGTCGAAGCGCAGAGGCGGCGGAACCAAAACGCCGCGCTCGTCGCGGGTGCACTGCTCGGGCTTGAACTTGTTCGGGCCGTGGCTGGTGCCGATCGAAATCGCCAGGCTGTCGACGCCGGTTTTAGTGACAAAATCCTCCACCTCTTCCGGGCGCGTATAATGTG
>JAPDPN010000171.1:0-5183 GCA_034506455.1 Candidatus Zhuqueibacterota bacterium
AGGTCCAATTCCGGACAGCTCACTTCATAGTCGTCGCGCAGGCTGTCGTGCGATTCGTTCATCAAGCGGCCGAAGGCCTTTAAATCGCCCTGCTGCAGGGCTTCGAAAGCCGCAGCCGTGCGTTCGTTTTCGCTGATCACGTGCCGGCATCTCTTGGCCGTCTCTTCCGGCAGATCAGCTTCGACCTGCGAAAACTGCTCGCTGGTTACGTCCCGCAGGGCCTTGATGCCGGGAAAAGTCTTGCTCATCAGCCTGACTCCCTCTTCGCACTGTGCCCTGCGCTTGTTGTATTCGGAGGCGCCGAGTTCGTGCTTGATCATGGTGTTGCAGATCACCACCTGCACCTTTTCGGATGGCAGAGGCGCGGGTTTATGCTCGAGCGTGCGGCAATCGATAAAGAGCGCGTGATTGGGCTGGGCAAACAGGGAAATGAACTGGTCCATAATGCCGCAGTTCATGCCGACGAACTGATTTTCCGCCTTTTGCCCCAACAAGGCGAGGCGTACAGGATCCATCTCGGCGCCCACCGTGCTGAGAAGCGCCAGAGCGGAAGAGATCTCGAGCGCAGCGGACGAGCTCAATCCCGCGCCAACCGGCACATTGCTTTCTATAAGAATCGAGGCGCCGGAAAGCCGAATTCCCTCTTCCTCCAACGCCCAGGCCACGCCGGCCACGTAATCGCTCCAGTGCGACCGCCGCTTGAGGTGATCCAAATCCACAGCGATAAGCTCGTTCATGTTTTCCGAGCGAATATACAGTTTGCGGTCCTCGGTCGGTGATGCCGCGGCCCAAGTGTAATAGCCGATAGCCATCGGAAAAACAAAGCCGTCGTTATAGTCGGTATGCTCGCCGATCAGATTGACGCGCCCGGGAGCGGCAAAAATCCGCGGAGTATCGTTGAAATACGCCTGAAATTTTTTGAGTATGATGCTTTTCATAATCTTTTCACCGACTACTGTCTTTACCGTGCAAACACCAGAGGACTGAACAAGAGATAGAGAATGAGCGTCAGGACGATAACCGCGGCACCCGCCGCCGGCGCATATTTCGACGGCGTCAAATCGATTTCGGATTTGGTTTCGAAGCGGATGGGCTCTTTGAGCGGCTTAACCAGGGTGATCACCCCCATAATGACCAGGCAAAGGGCAAAGCAAATCGCCATGCGGTTGAGGAATTGAATCTGCGGCGCAAACAGCTTGAGCCCGCCGTAAACCACCATGTTGGTGATCAATCCGACCACTCCGGCAACGGCGGGAGCGCGGCGGAACAACAGACCAAAGACGAAAACCGCCAAGATACCCGGGGATATAAAGCCTTGACCTTCCTGAATGATGGTAAAGATGCTGTTGCTGATCTTGGGATTGCCCAGCTGCGGCGCCAGGGTGACGGCAATCAAGGTAAAGACGACCACGCAGATGCGGCCGAGCAAAACGATCGTCTTTTGGGTTGCATGCGGGGAGAGGAATTTCTTGAATACGTCCATTGTAAAGATGGTCGAGGCAGCGTTCAGCATGGCCGCCAGCGAGCTGACGACCGCTCCCAGCAGGGCGGCAATGACGAAACCGAAAAGCCCCACACCGCGCGGCAGCACCTTGCCGAGCAGATGCGCCATCGCCGTGTCGTATTTGTAGGCGATGAGCTTCTCTGCCGGCAGCAGGGCGGGCGATTTATCGCTTGCGGCCTTGACTTTCTCGTTAAAAGCCTGCAGCTCGGCATAAAAGGCCGGATAGAGGGAAGGAAATGCCTTGTCGTCGCTGTCGAACAGCGAGTTGGGTTCTGCTTTGGCTTTTTCAAAAACCGCGCGCTCTATCGGCAGCACGTTGTTCAAATTGTTCAGACGGCTGCGCAGGGCGCGAATGGCGGCGTCGTTTTCATAAACCGCAAGCAGAAAGCCTTCGCCGTTCCAGCTGGAAACCGTTTCATCGGAAGGCGATTCGGCAACGGTGACGAACTGCGTCTGCGGATTAGCCTTGACATACTTGGCCAAAACCGCGGCATTGTCGGCAATCGCTTCCTTTTTCATATCCGCGGCAAACAGATTAAAGGCAATGATGCCGGGGATGACGATGACAAAGGGAATCAACAGCTTTAAAAAGGCGGCAAAGACGATTCCGCGCTGACCCTGCGCCAGCGACTTGGAGCCGAGCGTGCGCTGGGTGATGTACTGATTGAGTCCCCAATAGTAAAAGTTCGGAATCCACAAGCCGAGCAGCAGCGCCGTCCACGGCAGAACCTTGTCGGTCTTGGGCAGAAACATGTTCATGCGCACGGAGTTGAGCTCCCAAAAGCGGCTGAAGGCTCCCTGCCCGGGGTTCATTTCCTTGACCGCCACGGCGCCGGTGTTGACGTCGAGAATCTGCGCCGCCTCCTGCACGCGCCCGAGCTTGATGAACGCAAAGATCATGATCACCGCGCCGCCGAGGATCAGCGCGCTGCCCTGAATCAAATCGGCCCAAGCGCAGGCCTTTAGGCCGCCGGCCGCTACGTAGATCATGGCGATCAAGCCGATGATCAAAGCTCCGCCCGCCAGGGAAATGGGGAACTGCGTGTCCGCGGTGATGGTGCGGATGGTCAGGGCGCCCGAATAGGTCACCGACCCGAGCAGCAGCATGTAAATGAACAGCGTCGCCACGGCCATGATGGTGCGCGCCGCCGCATTGTAGCGCACCTCGAGGAATTCGGGAATGGTGTAAATTCCGGCGCGCAGAAAGTACGGCAAAAAGGTAAAGGCGATGATCACCAGCGTGATGGCGGCCATCCATTCGTAGCTGGCGATGGCGAGGCCGACATGACTGGCGGCGTTGCCGCTCATGCCGACAAACTGCTCGGTGGAAATATTGGCGGCAATCAAAGAAAAGCCGATCAGCCACCACATCAGGCTTTTTCCGGCCAAAAAGTAGTCCTGATCGCTCGCACCGGCCTTTTTGCTTTTCGTCATGCCGACGGTGATGACGGTCACGACAAAGCCGATGAATACGATAATGTCCCAGATTCCGAACTGCATGTTCGCTTCTCCTAATTAACCCAATACGCCGCTCGAAGCTTGCTCGAGAATTTCAGCCGACCTTGAAACGCAAACGGAACATTCACGACGGCCACCCGCCCCAATTTTTGCCGCCGAAATTGATGCCTGGAATTTAAGAAAAATTCCTTACCAGTCAAGCGACAATTCACGCAAAAACAGCGATTCCGAAAAAATCAGCCCGCACTGCGTTGCCGAGTCTGACGTGCTCAAAACGAGATTGGAACAGGATCAAACGGCATCGATCCATCCGCAGTTGATTACCGCTGCCAAGTGCACTTTAAAAGCTTGGCGCAGCGACGGTTGTTGTTCGGCCTGCAAACAGCCTCGTGCAGCCTGCCTTTGCAACTGCGGTCGGTCCTGCTGAGCCTCGCTGTTTAGGGCAGGCTTCCGGATAATTGGTTCGCTTCAATTTGCCGCGCCCAGGCGTCGGTTGGAGAAAGCCCATAACTATGCAGAACATTAATTGGGGCTGATCTGCGTTTGCCGGAAAGCGCTCAACTTTTTCCTCCGGCTTCTGCCGCGCGAAACTCGCGAATCCACCCCAGACAGTCGCGCACCTTTTCGGCGAGAAACGCGAAATCGCCGGCGAGCACCTCTTTGGTGACCAGGTTGCCGCCGATGCCGACGGCGCAGACGCCCGCCTTGAACCATTTTTTGATGCTTTCCGCCGTCGCCTCCACCCCGCCGGTCGGCATCATTCGCGACCAGGGCATCGGCCCCAGCACGCTTTTGACGAAATCCGGTCCGCCTACAGCGGCTCCCGGAAAGATCTTGACCACCTCCACACCCCACTCTTCGGCGCGGCTGATCTCCGTGACGCTGCCCACGCCCGGAATATAGGCAATCTTGCGGCGATTGCACAGCCGAACCGTGGCCTCGTCGAAAATCGGCGCGACGATAAAGTCGGCGCCGGCGGCGATGTACAGGGCAGCCGTCGGCGCGTCAAGCACCGAGCCGACTCCGACAAAAAGCTGCGGCAGCTCGGCGCGACAATAGGCAAGCAAATCTTTAAAAACATCATAAGCGCCGGGGCCGCGATGGGTAAACTCGAGCAGGCGCCCGCCTCCCGCTGCTGCAGCGGTCGCAACACGCCTGGCCGTCCCCGCATCCGGCGTGTAGAACAACGGCACCAGACCGTCTTCCAATAGGGTCCGGTAAAAGTCCAATCGACTTTTTTGAGCCATAGATCTCCCTCTCTGCAATGATCGTTACGAATGTTAACCATAATTGCGCAAAATAGCAAGCGGTTGCCGGCGCAAAGCATTTGCAGTTGACTCTCAATATCGAATGCATTACTTTAATTCCGTCAAGATTAAAATTTGGGAGAGTGTATGGGCCGTCATAAGTATATTTTTGATCAGGAAAGCGGCATTTCCAGACGCCGCTTTTTATCGCTCACCGCCGCCGGGGCGGCGGGACTGGCATTGGGGGCCTGCAGCAAAAAAAATCCGGCTGCACCCGCCACCATTGACGACACGCCGCGCACCGCCCGCGTGGCCGTCGGCGAGATCGGAACCTATGAAAAAACGGTTCTCAAGAAAAAGCTGATCGATATGTTCGACGCGCTCGGCGGCCTCGGCGACCTCATTAAAAGCGGCGACAAAGTCGGCCTCAAAATCAATCTGACCGGCGGTTCCGGCTCGGCCAACCAGTGGCAGCGCAGCACCGGCGTCTCGGCACTGGAATCCTTTTGGACCCATCCCAACGTGGTGCAGGTCGTCGGTGAACTGGCCAAGGATGCCGGCGCAGGCAAGATTTATATCCTCGAAGCGTATTACGACAACGAATCGATCTCGAAATTCGGTTTCGTCAGCGTCGCCAATGCCCTCGGCGGCCAAATCATCAATCTGAACAACACTTCGCCGTTCAGCGATTACGCCGTGCGGCCGGTCGGCGAAAAGTCCTTTATCTACAATAGCCTTTATCAAAATGCCATTTTCGAAGAACTGGACTGCTTTATCTCGTTGCCGAAGGCCAAACAGCATGTGTCCGCGGGCGTGACGCACGCCATGAAGAACCTGGTCGGCACACTGCCGCAGCCCAAGTACTCGCTGAACGGCTCCGGTAACCGCGCCGCCATCCACAACCACACGGCGGTGCTGGACAAGAACGCCAACAGCAATCTCTGCCGCGTCGTCCTCGACATCAATTCCGCGAC
>JAPDPN010000172.1:0-5159 GCA_034506455.1 Candidatus Zhuqueibacterota bacterium
GCGGCTTTTTCACATTCTTTGTCACCGAAGGATTTAAGGATTTTGACCGATTTGATTTGGGCGTAACGGGTGACGGTGACTTCCAGGGTGATTTCGCCTTCCACACCGGCTTCGCGCGCTTTTTTGGGATACCTGAGCCGTTTTTGGATGCCCTCCATACCGCCGATGGGTTCAGGCGGCGTCAGGGCTGCTTCCTGTTCCTTGGATTTTTCTTTTTCTTCGCTCTCCTTGTCTGCTACAGCGGTGGTATCGACTTTGATCTTGACACCTGTCGTGTCCGCGCCTTTTTCGATTAAAAAGGTCACGATATCCGAGTATTCCTTATTATTGGCCAAAGCCAAGGCGGTCTCGCCTTTTTCGGATTTGGCATTGAGCGGCGCCCCTTTTTCGACCAACCTCTGCACCAGATCGGCTTGGCCGTTTGCGGCTGCAATCATCAGCGGTGTGCGGCCGCGGATGTCCGTAACCTTGACGTCGGCGCCGGCATTCAGCAGCATCAACGCAATGTCCGGTTGGTTGAATTCGACGGCATAGATTAACGCCGTATAGCCGATGAGGGACGCATCGTTCACCTTGGCTTTACGGCTCAGCAATAAATCGACGATTTTTGCTTGTCCATACTGCGCTGCCGCCATCAGCGGCGTCACGCCGTAAACGTTGCGATAGTTGACATCCGCTCCCCTGTCGAGCAACAGTTCCACGATCTCCGCGTGGCCGTATTCGATCGCTTTGAGGAGGGCGTTGAAACGCCGCTTCGGCTCTTCTCGGCGCGGATCGGCGCCTGCTTCCAGCAGCAGACGAACGATTTCCCGGCATCCTTTTGCAGCGGCAAGCATGAGGGGCGTATAGCCGAGTTTGCTGGAGGTTTCGACGTTGGCGCCGGCATCAATGAGAGCTTTAGCGGCCTCGGCGCGGCAATTCTCGGCGGCAAGGAGCAGGGGCGTTTCCCCGAGTATGTTTTTGGCATTGACGTCCGCTCCCAGGCTGAGACTGGATTGCACTGCTTCGAGATCACCGTTGCGCACAGCCGCGAAAAGATCGGCTGATTGATTTGCCGCAGCCGTTCCATTAAAACAACAAAGAAGAATTATTAAACCGCCTATTTTAAGCATGTCGATATCCTAATTCGTAGGTACTAATTTAAGCATTTCAGACCAAGACGCAAAATGTTTCCACTACGGAGTGTAATTATCAGAAATAGACATTGAATCATTTTGAAACAAAGTGTCATCTGTCATATTTATCTGCAATGCGGCAGTGCGCAGGGAGTTCCCAACTATTTAACGAGATCACTACGGCCAAGCAGTTCTATTTCAAGTAAAGTCAATAGGTTTTGCATCGGCCGAAACCGGACTGTTTTTTGCGATTTGCTTTTCAGCAAATTGCAAAATTTGGTCTAAATAGTGCATAGGAGGTTTTGTTATTTTCTGCTCAGGCCGTTTCATGCGGCAAGGTGAAAGGTGTGAAGGACGCAATAGAGGTGCAGAGAATGAGAGTCGGCAGCATGTTTCGCAGCATAATCTGGCTTTTATTGCCGGTCGCGGTTTATTCTCAAACCCATTTTACCCCGCCGACCAGCAATTACCAACCGATGAACATTTACATCATCGGTGCGAGGATCAACGGCAACAACCTGGTGGCGGGCGATGAAATAGCCGTATTCGACGCTTCAACCTGCGCCGGGATGACGGTGCTCGACCATCCGGCCTCCACCAGCAATCCGGTCAGTATTGTCGCTTATAAGGCGCACGGAAGCGACACTGGATTTCGAGAAGGTTATCCGATTACCTTTAAATGCTGGATGACCAGCTACGGGGTCGAACATACCTTTACAAGCAGCGAAGTGCAGTTCTATGATCCGGCTACGGGCAATCCCGTCGCGCCGAAGAATTTCGAGGGGTTGGGGAGCATTATGGTTGCCCTCAACGGTACGCACTCTATTACCTCGTACACTTTGACGATGCAGGCGGGTACCGGCGGATCGACATCACCCGCCCCGGGCACCTATTCGTATGCCGTCAATACGGTCGTGAACATTCAGGCGCTGCCGAATCCGGGCTACCAGTTTGATTATTGGGAAGGGGCGGTCGCCGATCCAAACAGTGCCTCCACGACCGTCGTCATGAACGCCAACAAGACAGTCAAGGCGAACTTTCGTTGCGTCCAATACACCCTAACCTTGGCCGTATCACCGACCGGTTCCGGCACGACTTCGCCTGCTGTGGGCAGCCATTCTTTTTGTCAAGGAAGCGAGGTCACCATCACGGCCACGCCTGCGCCGGGCTACGAATTCGTCAATTGGACCGGCGACGTGACCAACCCTAACAGCGCGACGACGACCGTTTTCATAAACTCCAACAAGACCGTTACTGCCAATTTTCGCGACACTTCCGTAACCAATTATACATTGACCATGCAGGTCAACCAAACCGGCTGGGGTACAACCACGCCGCCGATCGGCAACAACACCTATCCTGCCGGCACGGTGGTGACGATTACCGCCAATCCCGCATCCGGTTATCGGTTTGTTAGCTGGACGGGCGACGTGACCAACCCTAACAGCGCCACGACGACAGTGACCCTGAACAGCAACAAAACGGTCACGGCGAACTTTGAGCGGCTGCAATATACGCTGACCATGGAGGTTAACGAGGCGGGCTGGGGTACGACGACGCCGCCGGTCGGCACGCACAATTACAATAGCGGCGACATTATCAGCATTTTGGCGACACCGAACAGCGGCTATCGCTTCGTCAGTTGGACGGGTGATGTTGCGAATCCCAGCAGCGCCTCCACGACCGTCACCATGAACGGCAACAAGACCGTTCGCGCCAATTTCGAGCGCATCCAGTACACCCTCACCATTGAGGCCGGAACCGGCGGCAGCACCTCGCCGTCGCCCGGCGCGTACACTTTTTACGCCGGAGACCTCGTTTCGCTGACGGCCATACCCAATTCCGGATACAGTTTTGTGCGTTGGGAAGGTGACGTCACCAACCCCAATTCGGCCTCGACGACGGTGGTCATGAACGCCTCCAAAACCGTACGGGCGACCTTTGCCGTCTCGGGCAACTACCCGTTGACCATCAACATCTCGCCGGCGGGCGGCGGTACAACGAATCCGCCGGCAGGCACGACGAGCTATCCGCCTGGAACAGTCGTAACCGTTACCGCTACCCCCAATCCGGGATACACGTTTGTAAATTGGACCGGAGACGTCTCGAGCAGCAATGCGACGATTTCGGTTACCATGAACAGTGCCAAAACGATCACCGCCAATTTTACATCCTCGACTCAGCCCCAGTTCACTCTAACCATGCAGGTCAATCAGTCGGCTTGGGGAACGACCAATCCGGCTGTGGGCAATCATCAATATACGCAAAACTCGACCGTTACCATAAGAGCCCTGCCGGCAACCGGTTATCGCTTCGTCAATTGGACTGGGCCTGTGGCCAATGCGACGGCAAATCCGACTACGGTTTACATGGACGGCAACAAGACCGTGACGGCCAATTTTGAGCCGGTGCCGCGCTATACGTTGACGATCCAGACCGATCCGGCCGGCGGTGTGGGAGGAACCACCTCTCCGCCTCCCGGCAACACAGAGTACGACGCCAATACTTTGGTAACCCTCCAGGCGTATCCAAGCAGCGGCTACCGGTTCGACCGCTGGCAGGGAGACGTGGCATCGACAACGAGTCCCACGACCACCATTCTGATGACCGGCAACAAAACGGTGATCGCCTTTTTTACAGCGATTCCCCGTTATACCATCACGGTGCTGCCGCCGGACGACCCGAATCAAGGCTACACCGACCCTGCGGCCGGCTCTTATGTACTTAATCAAAACGAGTCCATGACGCTGCGCGCCTTTCCACGCAGCGGCTATCGTTTTAAGAATTGGAACAATAATTCGAGTTTGACCAGCGCTACAATCACCGTCGTCGCCGATGCAGACAAGAGCTACAAACCGTATTTCGAACGCATTACCGATGTTACATTGACGATGCAGGTGGACGATCCTGCAAAAGGAAGCGTCTTCCCAGCCGTCGGTACCCACACCTATCCTCAGGGGCAGGAAGTCACGATCGAGGCTTTTCCTGCAACCGGTTATCGCTTCGTCGAATGGCAAATCGACGGGGTTCGAAACGCCTACTTTAATACGCGCATGACCTTGACGATGGACCGCAACCGGACGGTGCGGGCCATTTTTGACAACATTATTTATCGCCTGATCATGGACGTTTCCCCAACGGGCGGGGGGACGACTACGCCTCCGGTCGGTACCAATACTTACAGGTCGTTCAGCACGGTGAACATCAGCGCCGTGCCCGCCGCCGGTTTCAAGTTCGTCGGCTGGACGGGGCCCGTGGCGGATCCTTCCAACGCCAATACGACGGTCTATATCGACGGCGACAAGAACGTTCGCGCTAATTTTGCCAGAGTCGATCGCTATACCTTGAACATCAATGTAACGCCGGCAGGCGGAGGTACGACCAATCCTCCAGTAGGGGTTTATGAGTATAATCTGAACCAAGTCGTCACCCTGACGGCCACACCTGCCGCAGGCTATGCTTTTCAGGAATGGCAGGGAGATGTCGCCAATCCCACGAGTCCCACGACGACGATAACGATCAACGGCAATAAAAACGTAACGGCTGTTTTTCGTCAACTGCCGCCTGCGACCTATCAGTTGACGATTTTGGCGAATCCGACAAGCGGCGGCACCACGGTACCCGCACCGGCGACCTATACCTATCCTGCCGGACAAGTGGTAACAGTGCAGGCGGTTCCTGCAGCTAATTATCACTTTGTCAATTGGAGCGGCGATGTTGCAGATCCCTCTATGCTGACGACTACCGTGACGATGAACGGCAACAAGACCATTATCGCCAATTTTGCTCCGGGCGCCGCCCAATATCGACTCACCATCGAGGTCAATCCTACGGCAGGAGGATCGACCGTACCGGCAGCCGGGACGTATTATTATGCTCAAGGGACGCTCGTCAACCTGCAGGCGGTCCCCGCACCTGGATATGAGTTCGCTTATTGGACCGGCGATGTGGCGAATCCTTCGAGTCCAACGACGACTATTCTTATTAACGGCGACAAAAGCATCATTGCCCATTTTCGCACCGCATCGCCGCGCTATACGCTCA
>JAPDPN010000173.1:0-5141 GCA_034506455.1 Candidatus Zhuqueibacterota bacterium
CCTTGGCTGATCAGCACTGCAGGACTGTTGATCAGGCGGCCCGAAAGCTTGACGTCTTCGACGCGGTCGGCAAGAATGTCTTTAATCCGCCGCGCCAGCTTGTCCAGGCTCCTCTCGTCGGCTGCGGCTTGGCTCTCGCCGGCTCCCTCTTTGAACGGAATCTTGTCCAGTTTGGCCGGATCGACGGTGTCCGCGGAAACGATAGGCAGCTTTTCGAACTCGATAAGCCCGGGCAGCGCAAATTCATCGATCGGCTCGTAGCAGTAGAGGACCTCCACGTCTTTGGCCTTGAAAATCTCCAACGCCGGCTGATTTTCGATGGTCTTACGGTCAGGACCGGAGAGGTAATAGATCTCTTTTTGCTCCGGGTGTTTACGGCGCACATACTCTTCGAGCGAGATGAGCTCCTCGCTGCTTGCGCATTTGGATGAGTTGAAGCGGAACAGCGCGGCGAGCTTGTCCTTGTTGACAAAATCATTATACCCTTCTTTGAGGATGCGGCCGTGCTGTTTCCAGAGTTCGGCGTAGGTCTCGGGCTCGTTCTTGGCCAGCTCTTGGAAATGGGATAGCAGACGGCTCACCAGCGTGCTCTTGATTTTGGCCAAATGCGGGTTTTCCTGCAGCGTCTCGCGCGAGATGTTGAGCGGCAGGTCGTCGCTCTCTACGACACCGCGCAGGAAGCGCAGGTACTTGGGCAGCAGCTCCTTGTACTTGGCGTCGATCAGCACGCGGCGCACGAACAGGTGCAACCCTTCGTCGGGAGCTTCCAGGCCGAACAGTTCCATGTTCGTTTTGGGCACGAACAGCAGGGCATGGAACTGAATCGGCGCGTCGGCGGAAAAATGCAGCCAGGTCAGCGGCGGCTCTTCCTGATGAGCGATGAATTTAAAGAACTCCTGGTACTGCTCTTTGCTGACGCTCGATTTGGGTTCGCGCCATACGGCGGTGATCTTGTTCACCTGCTCGCCGTTGAGGAAAATCGGAAACGGCACAAAATTCGAATATTTCTCGATGGCGGCCTGCACCTTCCATTTCTGTGCAAACTCTTCAGCATCCGGGCGAAGGTGCGCGATGATGCGCGTGCCGCGACGGGCTCCTTCCGGCGCCGGAGCGATTTCGAACGTGCCGCCGCCGTCGCTGCTCCACTGCCAGGCCGGTTCGTCGGGCTTGGCCGATTTGCTGATCACCTCCACGCGAGCGGCGGCGACAAAGACGGAATAAAAGCCCACGCCGAAGCGGCCGATCAGCGAAAGGTCGCCGCTATCTTTGGCCAATTGCTTGAGGAATTCCGCGGTGCCGGAGCGGGCGATGATGCCCAGGTTGTCGATCAGCTCCTGCCTGGTCATGCCGATGCCGGTGTCGCTGATGGTAAACGTCTTTTTCTTCTCATCGAGATCAATGCGGATCTCGAACGGCAGATCTGCATCGCACATCGGCTCGTTTTTGACGCTGAGAAAGCGCGCCTTGTCGAGCGCGTCCGATGCATTGGAAATGAGCTCGCGAATGAATACGTCGCGATGCGTATACAGAGAATGCGAAAGGATATCGAGCAACTGCCGCACTTCGGCCTGAAACTCGTAGCGTGCGGCGGAAGCAGCACTTTCGGACATAAATCGACCTCCCATGGATATATCAAACTCGTGATACATAGATTTCCCCTTCGGGAAAAGCTGCATAATTTAGGAAAAAGCGGCAAAAATCCAAGTAAAGCGGTGAAAAAAACGATGTTATACAGTCTGCGGTTCCCACAGACAACCATAGTTGAACGTTCAGCGGCCTAAGCGACGGCATCCTAAACAACTCTGATTTTTGACCGACAAGAGTTATCTTTATCTACGGCAATGAGTCGAGCAGAGGAGAATAGGCGATTGAGAACCCAGTGCAAAACAGCGGTAAAACACATTCCGGTGTTGCTGAGCATTCTCGGTGCAGCGACCGCCTTGATCTGCGGCCGGCCTTCCGACGACAACCTGCCGAGTTTTAGGCTTGTACCGGCGGAAAAGATCGTTTTCAATTCGTTCGTCGACTGCAACATGGCGGAGGCGTGGATCGGCGACCGCCTGCGCATTTTTCCCGGCAAATACGGCGAGGATCCGCTGTGGGGCGACGCCGATGACTTGAAATACGCGGACGGCCGCAACGCCGAAGAGGTTTTTAAAAGTCCGCGGGAGGCTTTCAAGTCGCCGCGCATGCCCAAGAATGCGCCGGTCGGCGAACCGGGGCTGCACGGCGCCGTGTGGTTCGAGACGGTCTATCAGGATCCCCGCGATCCTTCCGGCCGGACGCTCTACGCGCTCTACCATAACGAGAACTATCCCTCTACGCTGCCGTACGAGCCTGCGACCGGAAATGGATATCGCGGCGAAAAATGGCCGCAGGGGCTGCAGGGACCCGAGAGTCCGGCGGCGGTGCCGCGCATCGGCATTATGAAATCCACGGACGGCGGCGAGAGCTGGGAGGACCGCGGCATTCTGCTGGAAGACCTGGACGAGCGGATGATTCTTAAGCCGCACAACACCTCGAACACCTTTGCCGGCGGCGTCGGCGATCCCTCGGCCGTGGCGAGCGGCGAATACCTTTACGTTTTTTACGGCGAATACGGCTATCCGGGCGTTTATGATGAAGCGACGTATGACCCTCGCATCGAAGGGGCGGGCCAGTGCATCAGCGTCGCGCGCATTGCGCTGAGCGACCTCGATGAGCCGGAAGGCAAGGCGCGGCGTTGGGACGGTCAAGATTTTCGCGTCCCTCACGACGGCGTCGGGGTTCCTATCCGCAGCCTGCAGATTCCCATGGAGGAGGGCGGCGGACCGGCATCCTCGCCGAAAGGCGGTTTCTATTGGGGCCCCTCCGTCAGCTGGAACACCTATCTCGACTGCTGGGTGATGCTTATGGCCAAAGTCGAAGGACCTTCGTGGCGGGGAGATAAAGTGTTCATCTCCTTCAATAAAAATAAAGATTTTCGTCGGCCCGAGAGCACGCAGGAGTGGAGCAGGCCGCAGCTGCTTTTCGAAAAACCCGGCTACATCTTGTGGTATCCGTCCCTCCAGCCCACGACGGCCAAAGAGGATATCGAAAACCGCTATACTTCGCTGCGCCTTGGCAAAAGAGCCCGATTTTTCGTCAAGCGCATCAAACCCGGCGACGATTCGTTCGCGTCGGAGCATTTTATTGAATTCAGCAAAAGCCGTAAGTAGTCGCAGGAGGCGCCCGTGTGCTCCTTTTCACCGGCAAAGCAAAATACTGCATCGCGAAAACAGAACTCGACCCAGCCCAACGACCGGACGAATAAGCGTCGCCCATCCGTCGACCGGTGCCGCTCGTCCGCGATTTGTTCAGCCCTGGATTGGATAAGTCGTCGCCGAAATCTTGCTGTCCGAGTTTGATTATGGACGCCTTTGATGGCCAAGTTTGTTGTTGATCACTTTAAATTGAGCAGTTTGCAGAATGAAGCCGCAAGAAATTTCGAAACTCCTTGTCTTTTATTCTCTGCTGAGCGCCGCGCTTCTTTTTGCTCAGGAGACTCCGGCGTTCAAAGCCGTCGGCGCGCCGAGTTCACCGCGTGTTCAAATCGCCTGGAACCGCTACTACGACTCGCGCGAGATCGGCGATCTATGCCGCAGGCTGGCCGAGGCTTTTCCCGAGTGCGTCCGGCTCAGCTCCATCGGCAAGTCGGCGCAAGGCCGTGACCTTTATCTGCTGACCGTCACCAGTTTTCGCCACGGCGATGAGTCGCGCAAACCCGCCCTCTATATCGACGGCAACATCCACTCGAACGAAATCCAGGGCAGCGAGGCGGCGCTCTATACCGCCTGGTTCCTGGCGGAGAGTTTCGGCCGAATCGATTGGATCACCGATCTGCTGAAGCAAAAGACGTTTTACATTGTGCCGACCATCAATCCCGACGCCCGCGACGAGTTCATGCATCGTCCCAACACGCCGCACTCGCCGCGCTCGGGCATGCTGCCGCGCGACGACGACGGCGACGGCGCCATTGACGAAGACCCGCCGGATGACCTCGACGGCGACGGCTTTATCGTCATGATGCGCCGACGCAGTCCTGTCGGCCGCTGGAAAGCGGACCCCGACGACCCGCGCCTGATGGTGCGCGTTGCAGACGACGTCAAAGGCGACTATGAGCTGCTCGGCTATGAAGGAATCGACAACGACGAGGACGGCCGCCTCAACGAAGACGGTCCGGGTTATTACGATCCGAACCGCAATTGGGGTTGGAACTGGCAGCCGATGTTCGTGCAGGAGGGCGCCGATTTTTACCCCTTTTCCATTCCGGAAAACCGCGCCGTCAACGAGTTCGTCAAGGCGCATCCCAACATCGCCGGCGCGCAAAGCTACCACAACGCCGGCGGCATGATATTGCGCGGCCCCGGTCAGGCCGACGATTCCACCTACCTGGCGGCGGATAACCGCGTATACGACGCTCTGGGCAAGCTCGGCGAGGAGATCCTGCCGGGTTACAAATACATGGTGCTGCATCGCGATCTCTATTCCGTCTACGGCGGTGAACTCGATTGGTTCTACGGCGCCCGCGGCATCTTTACCTTTACCAACGAGCTGTGGACATCCTTTGACTATTACCGCCGCGCCAACGGCGCGAAAAGCTGGTTCGGCGCGGAAAAAGAGATCTATCGCTTCGACGAGCTGCTGCTGTTCGGCGAAGGCATCGTGCCGTGGAAATCCATCGACCATCCCCAGTTCGGCCGCATCGAAATCGGCGGCATCAAAAAATCCTGGACGCGCACCGCGCCTTCGTTCATGCTTGAAGAAATGTGCCATCGCAACATGGCCTTTACGCTGTTTCATGCGTATCATCTGCCGCAGGTGCGCATCGATTCAGTGGCGGTGAAAAAAATCAGCGACAAGCTTTGGCAAATCGATGTGCGGGTGATCAACGATCGGCTCATCCCCACGCGCAGTGCGCACGAGGTCAAGCATCGCTTTACCCGTCCCGATCGGCTGGAACTGCGCGGCTGCCGCGTGGTCGCCGGCTACCTTGTCGAGAACCCGCTGCTGGATTGGGTTACAGAGCAAAAGCATCAGCCCGATCGTCTCTCCGTTGATGCGGTGCCCGGATTGGGCAGCGTGCAGGTGCGATGGATCGTCTCCGGCCGTCCGACGGGCGA
>JAPDPN010000174.1:0-5091 GCA_034506455.1 Candidatus Zhuqueibacterota bacterium
TATCCTCGGCCCGGCTGATGGGTATCGTACTTTTTGCGAAAAACCCGTTGCAGTGTCAACGCCAGCTTCCTGCCCGCCTCGCTTGTCCGTTGATAGTAAAAAAACAGGTCGATGCGCTTTGAATCCGAGCGCGAATCCACATGAATGTGAACGGCCCACTGAGATTTTGCACTCTTGCCATGACGGCGGTAGAGCTCGTTGACCAAAGAGACCTGTTTTTGCAGCCGCAGCATCGTCTTGTTCGATATTTTGCTGCCGTCGATAAAGCGTTCATCGCGATCGCCGCGCAGAATGCCTTCTTCGCGAATGCCGTCGTCAGGGTCTCGGATGATCATGAAAACCGTCGCGCCGTGAGCCTCGAGTGCGCGCGCCAGCCGGAGGGTGATGTCGTATGCGTACTCGTCTTCATAAAGTTTAACGCCTTCGCGCAATCCGACGGCGCCCGGATCCGGCCCGCCGTGTCCGCTGATCAGGTAGAAATAATGCCCCGCCAGGCTGTTGCCGATAGACTGCGCTTCATTCTTGCTGCCGTAAAGCGATCGAGTATCGGCCCGTACCTTGCCTTCAAGTTGTTGCGGCGCAGACAAAACAGGAGGAGCGAATACGGGGGGTGAATTGTCCTGGTAGGAGAGGACTTCGAAAAAAGGAACCCAAAGACGCTCGTCCTGCTGGTATGGTGCGGAGCGCAGTCCGGCTTCCAAGGCGGCGCGGTTATAGTCGTCGATACGCGCCGCCAACTCGCGGTCGTCGATGCCGAGGCTGGTACGAATGCCGACGCGGTCATATTCGAAAACGATAATCGGCAACCGGTAGGCTTTTCCGGCCTGAAGAGAGGCGTTGGGGCCCAAACGATCGGCGTTCAACTCATAAAACTTTTGTACATATGCCGAATCGGTCGGCAACAGGAAGCGCCGCAACATGGCAAGAGCCCCCTCGCCCTTAGCCGGAGTCGCCTCGACAAAGACCTGAGCCTGCAGCACCTCCATCGCCGTTAAAAGGATGAGAGGCCACACAGCAAGGCAAGAGTTCCTTAGCAAGCTTTACGGGTCCTTTGTTTTATTCTGCCGATTCACTCGAATTTGAGTCTCTTGTCGAATTCCCGCAAATTTTATTTGAAAAAGTAATGCAGGCCGCCCTGCGGGATATACATCACCCAATCGCCTTTGCTGGTGTAGCTCAACGGCCATTCCACAGCAATTCTTATGTTGTCGGTGAGCTTGTACTCCATCCCGATACCAAGGCCGAAATATCGCGTTGATTCTTTTTCAGTACGTTTGTTCGGTTTCCCTACCGGACCGTATTCAAAAGTGGAGGCGTCTATAATCGTGTAGCCGTAATACTGCTCTTTGTAATTTGATTCGTTGTACATAATACTGCCGCCGGTAAACAGATAAAAACGCGACCGTTTGGCGCTGTGCAGCACTTTAAAAAGAAGCACACCTATATTGGCATGGGTATCCCTCGTGTTATAGGATATAGGGTACGGTTCGATCGGCGGCAGCCATTTGTCGGGGTCATAGCTTCCACGATAACTGGTGGGCTGGTAGTCATTGTTCTGTTTCAAAGACAGAACACCGAAGGATACTTGAAAGCCATAGTTGTCCGGCAAATAACGATAAGAAAAGCCGATGCCTGCGAGTTGGCCGGCGGCAAAGCCGAGGCCGTTTGCGGTTTCTTCAGCCGTCAAGGAAACGGTAAGAACGACTAAACATAAAAGGATTCTTTTCATTATTTTTTACCTCCACAAGGGTTCCAACTGCTATCCTGCCGAACGCAGACCAAAAAGTTCGTTCGGTTTTACAATCTACGGTCGGCTGGGCGCCTCGTTTAGTGCGACTCTAAGAATCGGCGCCGGCAGCTTTTCGGTCGTCAAGACCAGCGACGCGGCGCCCGGCGCAAAACAGAGCGCCTCTGCTTGTTTCAATGCCGGAAACTCGATGATTTCCGGCTCCCGTCCCAGCCCAACCTGCCACGGTTCGCCGGCTGAAACGCGGTAAATATAGAGTCGACGGTAGGTCAAAATCGCTAAAAGCGAACGGTCGGTCGAAAGGTCAATGGCCGTAACCTGGGCATGGTGACGATCGAGCGGATGCTCAATCTCCTCGGGTGTGGGTTGCCGCACCGTCGTTATCTCGGCAACGCTTTCGGCCGTGAGAATACCCGAAAAGGATGGATGCAGAGGCAGCTCTGCGCAGATCGGAGGAACGATTCGCTTTGTAATCAGGATAATTTTACCGGCCTTCACATCGACTGCTGCTGCCTCACAATCCAACACGCCGTCGGCAAATACAAAGTCGATACGCTGATCGACAACGGCCGAGTCTGCCGATTCAGGGGGTTCGTCCAGTAAATAAAGGCTCAAATAGGAGCGCTCTACGGCATTGGCGCCGGTATCGGCAATCAGCAGCCGCGGGCGACCGTTCTCTTGAAAACCGGCGAGGTCTTCCCAATCAATGTTGACGGCTCCCTGAACGACAACGGAATGAAAGAGATTTCCGTGCAGATCGATTAGATGGAGCTTTGCCTCATTACCGCTGTCGTTGATCACCCAGTAACGGCCCGGCGACCGCAATGACGCTGCAATGCCGCTGATCTCTTCGATGCGGCGGTCGACGATCTCGCCGGACTGGACAATCTGAAAGCCGTCGCCTGCAAGGGTCAAATTCGCCGATCGATGGACTGAACAGCCAAGGATCAGTGCTGACGAAATCAGCGTCCAAGCAGCAGCTCTATTCCATCGCACGGACGCGGACCTCAATCGGTTCGCCAGCAAGAAGCTGCTGCAGTTTGGCGACCTGCTCCGGATTGTAGTGATAGGGATAGAGAATTTTGGGCCTGATCGCCCGCGCCGCCGCGGCAGCCATCTCTGCGTCCATGGTGTAGGGGAGATTGACCGGCAGAAAAGCAATGTCCACACGACCGTGCAGCGCTGCCATCTCGGGAATGTTTTCCGTATCGCCGGCAATATACACCGTCAGTTTTCCAAAAGTGATCAGATAGCCGTTGCCTTCGCCCTTGACATGAAACGGCTCGCCGGAATCGCGTTTGTGCACCAAATTGTAGGCCGGAACCGCCCGCACATTGAGTCCGGCAACGGTAAGCGAGTCGCTGTTTTTCATCACCTTCCCTTGTACCTCGGCGGCGCACTTTTCCGTCAAAATCACCGTTGTTTCCGGTTTGCGGATCTGGGCCACGGCCGCCGGATCGAGATGATCGCGGTGATGGTGCGTAATCAGCACAACGTCTGCCTTGGGCAGGGCGGTGTAATCGGCCAACCGCGACCAGGGATCGACATGAACCACTTTGTTTTGCCAGGTAAAATAGAGCGTACCGTGACCGATAAAGGTAATCTGCAGATCGCCGCTTGTCGAAGGCACAACATCGCAGGGCAATTCACCAAGAGCAAGAGCTGCAAGCAATATCATCATCATGAATCCTCCGCATTATTGCTTTTCGCTTGTCGAATCGGTACTGTTTCGTCTTTTTCGCTGCACCAAATAATAGCTCACGGCCAAAGCCAAAATGAGCGCCGCCATTCCCATAAGGAAATCGGCGGAAAAAGTCTTGCTGTCCACTAAAATCACCTTACGGGCGACGGCTATGATTGAAACAATCAGCACCTCTTCCAAATGAAATTTATTTTGTTGCCAATAAACTTTTATGGTCTCCAGCAGCTCCAGGCCGATAAGAACCATGAGGAATGTGCCGAAAATTTCCAAAAGGTTCGTCAGGTCAAAAAGCATGACCGGCGGTCGAATAAGATTTTGATACAACATGACGGCCAGTTCAACCGTGCCGATCACCAGAACAATCACCATCAAAAGCAGGAGTATAAAAACCACAGCCTTTTCGAAAATGCCTATGATCTTCATGATGAATCCTCGCCGGTCGCTTTTTCGGGCAGAATCCTCTGCCGGAAATCAATTTAACCAAAGCGCAAAGAAAAGTAAAGTGTAATAATGGGGGAAAGAAAAAGGGGACGCTTCGGCATCCCCTTGAGGTTGGTCAGCGGAAGCGCAGGGAGCGCCGTCGTTCAACACCGCGGCGGCGCGGTTGGAATTCACGACTGCGCGACTCGTAGGCAGGCGATTCCGAGCGCTGTTTTTCTGCAGCAGGCTCCTCACTCGAATAATCAAAGTGCTCCAGCCTGCGGTGTTCCAGCGGTTTACCGATAATCTTTTCAAGTGTCTTGACCATCGAACGGTCTTCGGGAGTGGTCAGCGTGTAGGCGTGACCGGTGCGTTCGGCACGGCCGGTGCGGCCGATGCGGTGAATATAGTCGTCAGGATTGAGCGGCATGTCATAGTTGATGACGTGCGAAATGCGTGCAATGTCGAGTCCGCGTGCGGCCAGGTCGGTGGCGACCATAATCTGATAGGCGCCGCTGCGGAAGCCTTTGAGGGCCGATTGTCGTTTCGATTGGCTGAGATCGCCGTGCAGACTGGTCGCCCGCTTGCCGCTGCGACTGAGCTTTTCCGCCAGCTTTTGGGCGCGATGTTTGGTGCGCGTGAAAATAAGGATCGATCGGGCGTCGGTCTGTTGCAGCAGCTCCAATAGGAGCGGCGTTTTGAGGTGCGGCGCCACGGGATAGAGCGCATGGCTGACCGTGTGCACCGGCTTGGCCAATGCAAGGGTCACACGCTGAGGTTGACGCAGCGCTTCGGCCGCCAGTTGTTCGACTTCCGCCGGGAAAGTTGCGGAAAACATCAGCGTCTGCCGTTTTTTCGGCATTTTAGCCAGGATGCGGCGCACGTCGGGAAAGAACCCCATGTCGAGCATGCGGTCGGCTTCATCCAGCACGACCGTCCTGACAGAGGAAAAAGAGCCGTATCCCTGCTCGCTCAAATCAAGAAAGCGTCCCGGACAGACAACGAGGATTTCTACGCCCGACTTGAGGGCGCGGATTTGATTTTTCGGCGAGACACCGCCGTAGACGGCTGCGCTCCGGATGTTGGTGAACTCGGCCAATTGGCCGATCGCCTCGTTAATTTGCTCCGCCAACTCGCGCGTCGGCGTGACGATGACGGCTTGGGTTTTGTGACGCGGAGCGTCGATTAATTGATGCAGAATCGGCAGCACAAATGCCGCCGT
>JAPDPN010000175.1:0-5079 GCA_034506455.1 Candidatus Zhuqueibacterota bacterium
TTGATCTCATCGATCAGTTCGTTGGTCTTTTCCATCAGGAAGGTATAACCGACAAGACAAGGCAGCGCCGAGATAATGCCAAAGGCGGTGGTGTTCATGGCGACCGAGATTCCGGCGGTGAGGAGAGAAGCTTTGTCCGCCGCATCGGCGTGTGCAACGGCGGCAAAGGCGCTGATCAGACCCAGGATGGTGCCTAATAATCCCAATAGCGTAGAAACGTTAGCAAGCATGGCGAGATAGTGCGTGCGGCGTTCCAACTTGGGAATCTCCACCATGGCGGCCAACTCCATGGCGCTTTGGATCTCTTTATCAGAGCGGTTGATTTCCAAAAGTCCGGCGCGGACGATGCGGGGAAGCGCTGCCTCGGATTGACTGCAGAATTCGAGCGCCCGATCCACGGCGCCGTTTTTTAAAAACTGGACAATCTGGCTGACGAACGTCTCGGCATCGATACGGTTCTTGATGCGAATGACCATCACGCGGTCGATGATGACGGCCAAACCGGCGAGCAGCGCCAGAAGGATGGCGTACATCAACGGCCCGCCTTGTACGAAAAAGCGAATGATTCCCTGCAAAATGCCTCCTTCAGCAGTCCGAATGCTGTAAAACGATCAAATAAAAATACGCAAAACCGTTCATCTCTCCAAATTCTGTTTAGTTTACGGTTTGCTCGGCCCGCGCTTCGATACCTCGACGGCAACGCTCCGCTCGACGGGCCGAAAAAGTTCCGATATAAACGAACGCGTAATGGCGAAATCTTCAATCTGCGGTGAACGTCCCGGCAGAATAAAGACCGCCTGCGGCTTTTCCAGTGCTCCCTCCACCTCGATTTTGTCGAGGAATAATTTGACGCCCTGGTCCTTGGACTGCAGCGCGGTGGAATCGGCAGTCGTAGAATCCGGCTGTTGCGCCGTGCTTAGCCCGTAAAAGAGCAGAATGCAGAGTATTACGCGAATCATCGTTCCTCCGAAACGGCCGAAACGTCTTCGACATTGGGAGGCAGCACGCTCTGCAGCCTTGCGGCGTGCTCGCGGCTCATGGCCACCCATTGGTTTTCGATGCCGTTGACGGCGGCTTGTGTGAGATTGCTTTGGTGCGCCTCGAGAGCGCGCTGAATAAAGGGCAGCGAATGCTCCGCCAGCTTTTGTCGATAGAGCGACTGCTCCTCCGGCGACAGTCCATCGGGAAGAGGCGCTTGTTCCAAAGCGTGCACCATTTCTTCGAAAGTTTCTCCGATGCGAAACATAGCGGCAGTCGTCCAATCTGCCGACCGATAGCGCGCCGCGTCACTAAAAGCCTGAAGAACGGAGTTAAAGGCCGTCATTTTCTTCTTCAAATTGGCCTCGAAGGGCGGCTTGAGCGACAGAGCCTTAAAAGCGGCAAACTGTTCTTCCGCCAGCATAAACTGTGCGGCAGCGACAAAATAGGGATCGACGTCGCGACCCCGGCGCTGAAACTCTGTAAAGCGCTGCAAGACCTGCCGAAATTCGCGCTCCGCTTCCTGCGGTTGCCCCAGCCGCTGCGAGGCCTCGCCGACTCGATAAAGATATTCCAGCGATTCCGTTGAATCAGCATAAAGCTGAACAAATTTTTGTGAAGCCGCTTTGACGGCAAGCCAATCTTCCGCCGCCTCGTAGCAGCGTACGGCGTTCTTTAACGCCTGCCGGCGCAGCGGCGTCTGCGGATAACTTTCGGCTGTCCGGCGGAAATTCGCCGCGGCAAGCGCCCAATCGCCAAGTTGTTCGCGCAAAATTCCTGCCTGAAAGAGGGCCGCGGCTGCCTGCTCGGCATCGGGAAACCGCAGAACCAGCTGCTCGAACAGCCGCGCCGCCTGCAAAAGACTGTCGGCCCGTTGTAACTGCAGAGCAGCGTCGAACAACGCCTGAGCCTCCATTCGCGAATCGACGCCGGCCAAAGAAGCCTGTTGAAGGATATGAGCGGCTTCCAAAGCGCGCCCTTGTTCGCTCATCTTCTCTGCCAGTTTGAATTGCGCCGAAACAGCGGAACGTTTGAACTGCCGCGCTTCTTCAGGTTCTTCAGTCAGTTTGGCTGCGGCGACAAACCAGCGCTGTGCCTCCCGATAGTTGCAGCTGTCGAAAAAGGCTCGGGCAATATTGGCGGCGGCTGCGGCGCGCAATGGACCAGTCGGTGAAAGTTTTAGAATGCGTTCGTAGGTTTTGACAGCGGAAATTAAGGCGCCGTTTTCATACAGCACTTGGCCGAATATCATCAACACACGATCGAGCCATTCGCTCTGCGGAAACAAGCAGTAAAATTCATTGCAGGCGAGCAAAAGTTCTGCATCGCTTCGCGGCAGATTGGGCAATACGATCGCAGCTTCAGAATTGAGAAAATTGAGCAAACGCAAGGTATCCGGTTCTTCAGTGCTGCGCAGCTTGAGGCGGCTCAGCACGCGATTGTAGGCTGCTTTTTCGCGCCACGGAGATAGTGGAACCGCCGCAGCAGCGCGATAGGCTTCCGCCGCCGCCGCATACTCCCCGAGGGCGAACAAGCTTTCCGCCTGTAAATAATAGATCTCTCCCCGTAACGAGTCCTGGGGAAAAAGACGCAGAAAACGATCATATTCGTATACTGCTCGGCGATAGCTTTCCGGCGATTGCATTTCGTTGCCTTGCGCCTGATGGAATTTGCCGAGATAAATCAGCACCTCCCGGCACAACTCTGTACCCAGCGCCGCTATTTCAGGTCGTGCCGCATTCCAACCGTTTCCCGGCGCAAATTTCTCGACGGCCTCTTCGCGCACGCGATTGGCTTCTACAGCATCACCGGCAGCTCCCCAATCTTCGATCATGCTGCGGTAATAGCGCGGCAGAGCAGGAGAGCTCGGATAAAAACGCACCAGGAGCCGATAGACTTCGACCGCCTGTTGATACAGAGAGCGCTGCTCATAGAGCTGCGCCATCTTTTCAAGTGTTTGGGGAACGTATGAGCGATCGAGATGCGCCGACAAAGCAGCCTCGGCAGCAGCCGTACCACCGGCTTCGATGAACGAATCGGCAAGATAATGGACGGCTTCGCGGTTGAGGTCCGCCGCCTCCTCGGCGCTGCCCGCGGCAGTTTGTTCAAGCAGAGTCAAAAAACTCTGCGCCGCATCTTTCCAGCGCCGCAGATTGAAAAAAGACCATCCCAACTTGTAAAGCGCCATGCGTCTAAACGACGTCGCGCCGAGATCGAGGAGCTTTTGATAATAGAGTGCAGCCTGGTCGAACCGTCGTCGGTCGAAGGCAAATTCACCGAGCCGAAAAAGCGCCTCAGGAAGGTGCGGCGTGGCGCCCTCTTCAGCCAACAGCTCGAACCAGTGCGCCGCTTCTTCCTCTTCGCCGGCTTCCTGACATGCCGTCGCCAACTGATAAATGACCTGATCGCGAAAGGCAATCCGAGGATATTTTCCCAGCAGCTCGCGGCAGAGGGCGATCGTTCGGCTCATATCGGGCCGCAAAGGAGCGGCCTCCGATTCGGTTTCACGACTGTCACGTCGCTCGTATGCCGCCATTTGCTGCTGAAAGAGCAGCTGAGAACGATCATAATAGAGCCGAGCCAGTTGAAACTTGGTGACGGGAGTAAATTCGTTTTCGGGATACTTTTGCAGCAAAGCTTCATGCTCTTGTATCAGCCGCTCGAGCTCATCGAGCCTGGCCGGTGGTGCTTGCTGTGCCGCAGCCGCAAACAGCGGCATGAGAAATGCCCAAATGCGCACCGATTTTATTTGGAACCATCGCATCATTGCGCACCCTTGCCGTTGACTCCGCCTTTTGCCTGCTGCTGCAGAAAAGCTGCCCGCATTTTGCCGTATTCCGCATACGCCCGCCAATTCCGCCGTTCTTCCTTGACTGCAGTCTCGCGCGCAAGACGGTCCAGCCGATCGAGCTGTTCCATCAGCTCACGCCTTTCCTCCGCCAATGCCTTCAGTCGTCTTTCCTTTTCCTGCCGCTTCACGGATGCCTCTTGGGCGTCATCCTCCAAGTCGGCCATGAGAGAGGACTCTAACTTGAGCAACTCCATCTGTCGCGCTTCGAGGCGCTCGCGGTCGCGGGCAATCTTTTCATTGACCTTTTCAACGGTTTGGGTCACTCGATTAACATCCGGCGTATTTTCAATCAACCGATCAAAAACAGCTATCGCTTCAGCGTATCGACCCAGCATGGTATAGCAGCGGCCAAGGAGAAAAAGCCCCTCTTGTGCCGCAGAATGGTTTGGAAAGAGCAGGGTCAGCTCGTTCAGCGCCGCCACGGCGGATTCCCACCGCCCGCTTTGCGCTTCCGCCCAACCCTTTGCCAACAAAGATTCAGGATAAAGCGCGCTCCGTCGCGGGATTCTGGCGAATACCGCAGAAGCCTGTTCGTATTGCCCGATTTCGTAATAGATATAGCCCATCGAAAGCCGCGCCTCGTCGGTCAGCCTCCGCTGCTCGGCATCGGAGGCGGGCAAAGCCTCCAAACGCTCGAGTGCCGCAACAGCCGCCGGCACGTCCTTCATGCGCAAGTGGGCCAAAGCCGAATTGTATAGAATGTAACCGCGATAAGGGCTTTTATCGTTGGTCTGCTGGAACGCCGTCAAACAGCGGGGATAATCGCCGAGCTTGTAATATGCCATGCCGGCGTAATAACAACTTATATTGATCAACTCCTGAGGAGGCGAACTGCGCAAGAGAACGCGGTAGAAATCGAGACTCTCGTTGAAATCGCCTCTTTCGTAGGTGATGCGCTGCAGGCCGATCAGCGCCTCAGGAATATAGCGGCTGGTAAGATACCTGCGGGTGATATGAATGTAAGCGCGAGAAGCCGCCTCTTTCATGCCGAGCTGATAAAAGCTGTTTCCCAAAAGGAACAGCGCCTCGTCCATCTTTTCGTAGCGCGGGTCAGTGTTAATGAGCGAAAACAAACGGCGGGAACAGCCCCAATAATCGCCCGCAGAATAATCGGATTTGGCGCGGAGAAGGAGGCGTTCTGCTTTTTGTGCTTTTTGACCCGAACCGCCGAGCTTGAACGGATCGATCGCCCCTGGAGCCTCCTTCAAGCCGGCCTCTTCAGCCGAAAAGAGCGATATTGTGGACCCAAG
>JAPDPN010000176.1:0-2060 GCA_034506455.1 Candidatus Zhuqueibacterota bacterium
ACTTCCCGATAATGAACCAAGCGGGACATATCTCCCAAAAACCCCTTATCAAAGACCCAAATTTTCGTGCCGAATCCGCCCAAGTCCCCCTTTGGGCCGCGGCCAAAGATCTTGACCCAACGATTCGTGTTGTTGAGGTCATTACGGAAAAACCGATTGCCCGCGTCGGCACGCAAGCCTTTGTTAGCATCCACTATATAAATGTCCAAATCGCCGTCGTCATCGAAATCTGCGACAGCACCGCCGCGGGGATCATTCATATAAGTCTCGATTCCGCTATTCGAGGCTAAAGAAAAAGAGCCGCCGCCATTATTAAGATAAAGACTAACTCCGCCTTCCGTTTTGGGCGCTACAATATCGACATCTCCGTCGTTATCAACGTCAAACACAAAAGTTGAAAAGCCCCATTGGGTAATATTGAATTGCTTTGAGTGATCGCCGAAAACGCCGTCGCCCCGGTTACGAAAGACTTTTAACAGTCCAGGATTTCTGCTGACCTGCGGTACTAATATATCCAAGTCGCCATCATTATCAATATCTACTAATGTTGCGCCGTTGGCATTATTATAGGCATCATCCAGTCTTCTTGCAACCGTTTCATCGGTAAACCTGCCGGTTCCATCGTTGATCATGAGCTGGTTATAAATCTTGTAGGCAGGATTAAAATCGCTGATGATTTGCCCGCTCTCTGTTTTTGCAGTATAATTTCGGTGCACGATAAAAACGTCCAAATCTCCGTCCCTGTCGATATCGCCGACAACTACCCCCTGCGTTCCCATATAAGAATGGTTTTTCGGCAGTGTCAAACCGTTATCAACCGGAGTAAATGTGCCATTTCCGTTATTGCGGTAAAATTCGTTAGGTTGCGGAGGGATTACGATAATTTTTTTCATGTCGTAGCGATTCTCTGCGGGACCCCAATTGACGCCCAACAAATCCAAGTAACCGTCATTGTCGGCATCAAAAGCAATGACGCCGCGGGTGCCGTAACCGTAGGGTTTGCTGTCGAATTCAGGAAAAACTTCTCGGATGAGGGGAAGGCCTGCCTGATCGCTGACATGGCGGAAAAATCCGTTTCCGTCGTTTGCATAAAGACGGTTTCGGTCGTCAGTTGTGGCATTAAAAAGGTCAAAATCACCGTCATTATCATAGTCGAAAAAGCATATACCGTGAGAGCCGGTCCAGCCGTAGGGGTCGTCAATACCTCTTTTTTGATCTTCCTCGCTGTAGCCTTGGGGCGTTGTAACATAGAGTGTTTCCGGAAGTTTATTCGCATATCGAACGGCATTCGAAATATAGATATCCGGCAGACCGTCATTATTGATATCTGCCGCCGCCACACCGTGGCCGTAAGCACTAACCATTTGGCCTTCCGGATTTTTTACCACGTTGCCTTGAACTTTCATCCGGACGGAAACTTCGGTAAACCGCGTTTGAGCTTCCAAATGACTTGTTGATAAAATCAAGGCGATCATCAAAACCGAATTTTTTGGAAAATATCGAAACTTGAGGCAGAACATACGTTTCATTCGCTTCTCCTTAAATCCTCCTTTTTAAATCCGCATTTGAAAAAGGGCACGTCTTACAACGGCGTGCCCCATGTTTTAAGAAATTTTATTTCAGCAAAACCAACCGCTTTGTATCGACAAAGGTTCCCGCTTTCAAGCGATAGAAATAAATTCCGCTCGACACCTTTAGACCATTGCCATCTGAAGCATCCCAGATGACGCGGTGGCGGCCCGGCGGCAATTCTTCGTCCACCAGGACTTTGACCTGTCGACCGCGAAGATCGAAAATTTCCAGTCGCACATGCTCGCTGTGCGGCAGTTCGAAATGAATCTCAGTTACCGGATTGAATGGGTTAGGATAGTTCTGCCTGAGCGAAAAAGCTTCCGGCAAAAGGTTCTTTTCCTTAAGCACATCGGCGATCAGACGATAGTTGGCGCGAAAAACCTTGCTGTTGTTGACAAATACCGCTTTGGAAGGCAAGGTGTCGGTGCGGTCGTCGTTCCAATGCGTAAAAACCCAGTTCTTTCCGGGAGCGGCCGTCAGCACGACTT
>JAPDPN010000176.1:2160-5054 GCA_034506455.1 Candidatus Zhuqueibacterota bacterium
CGATAGTTGGCGCGAAAAACCTTGCTGTTGTTGACAAATACCGCTTTGGAAGGCAAGGTGTCGGTGCGGTCGTCGTTCCAATGCGTAAAAACCCAGTTCTTTCCGGGAGCGGCCGTCAGCACGACTTGCGAGCCGTAATCGTAATCGGCGCGGTCGGGCACGCGAATCAGCGAGCCGTCCGCCCCTTCGGTAACGGCAGTGGTCAGCACGCAGCCGGAGATGAGCACGCTGTGTGCGTTCGACCAGTTCGATACAGCCGTGGTGTGGCTCTTGCAGCGGGCGCGCACGCGCACGAGATAGCTGCCCGACGCGGCATAAGCATGCGAATAATAACCGCCGTCCCACGCCAAGTCGTTGTAGGCAGTAAAAGTCGCCTGCTGCGTCAAGGGATTGATCTCCTGCAGCATTACGGCGCTTCCGTATTTGCCTTTGTATTCCTGACCGGATTTGCCGCCGAAACGTACGGTGAGATGGAATTTGCCGTCGCTGCCTGGAACGATATTTCCGAATTTGGCTACGTAACCGGCAGCCGTATTGTCGGCCGGCAGGCGAGTGTTGGGCGACTGGGGTCCACTGAACAACGGAATGCCCATATCGTCTTTGCCGGCCGAACTCAGATTGACGAACGATTCCGCGCCGTTCAGCGTAATGATCGAGCCGCGCAACCAACCGAATTCATTGCGGTTCGAATAAAATACCACAAGATAGCTGCGCAGCGGATTGAGGTTGCTGAACTCCAGAACGAGTTCATCGTTGGGCGTGTCGATGTACGAGATAGTCCCTCGGCAATTCAAAATGTTCCCGAACACCTCACCGGCATCCGTGTTTTCGGCCGGCTCTTCACCCGCCCAGGCCTCCTGCCGACCGGCGTAGATGCCGCCGCTGATGCTCAGCCGCGCCGCCAGCGCTTCGCCGGTTGCATAGTTGACCAGCGGTCCGGAGCTCGGCAGGCCGCTCCCGCCCACGGGAGAAGTATAAGTGGTGATCTTTTCGGAGCGCTGCGCGCTCAGATCAACCCAAGGCGACGTGGTGCCGTCGCCCCATTCGAATTGATATTCCACATCATGTCCTAAACTGCTCGCCGCGTTGCGGACAAAAAAGTCGACCCGTTGCCTGCGGAACGCGCTGGTCGGAGCAAAGATTCTCGGCGTTGAGACGGTCTCTTCCAATGGGATAAAGTTGGCGACGATCTGCAGATTCTTTTCCACCCGCAACGTCGTCGGCGACTCGGAGCCGCTGAGGTCGCCGCTCCAGTAAGCGAAGCGATAGCCTGAAGCGGGGGTGGCCGTAAAGGTGACCGTAGCGCCCGCTTCTACAGTCGTATCGCCGACTGCCGGCGTCGTCGTGCCGCTGTTCGGCGGATTCACCCGCATGGTAATAGTGAGCCTTGAAGCTTGGAAATTGGCGATGACCGTCTTGTTGGCCGTCATGGTAATGGTCGTCGTCGGACTGGTGGGATCCGCCACGTCGCCGCTCCAGCCGACAAACCGATAGCCGCTGCGCGGCGAAGCGGTCAAGGTAACCACTTGGCCGAGGTCATAGGCGTAGCTTCCGGCAGCAGGTTGAGTCGTACCGCCCTCGGGCGGATTGACAATCATCGTCAAGGTCACCTGATTCGGCGCCACGCGCTCGAACTGAGCGATGACCGTCTTGTTGCCGGTCATCAAAATGCGCGTCGATTGCGCGGTCGGCGTCTCCACATCACCCGTCCAGTTCTTGAACACCCAACCGGGATTGGGAATCGCCGCAATGTTGACATAGGTGTTTTCATCGAAACTGTGCGTCCCTTCCGGCGGCGCGCACAGGCCGGAATTGGGCGGGTAAACGATCATGGTCAGATTAAACTTGCGGCCTTGGCCGCGCACGAACTTGGCATAGACCTCTTTATTCTTATCGACCACAACCTGCGTCGTCTGCTGCGTGCTGTCCTCGACCTCACCGTGCCAACCGGCAAACGAATAACCCTCGTACGGTATGGCCGAAATGCGGACAACTTCACCCGGAGTATGCAGCGAGATTCCAGGCGGCGGCGAAGTGGTTCCGGCGCCTACGGGACTAACGTTCATGCTCAACACAGTTTGGCCGCTGCCGATGCGCTCAAAATTGGCAAAGACCGTTACATCGTCTCTTAGCGTAATGCTGGTGGTTGAGGACAACGGTGAATCCACGCCGCCGCTCCATCCGATAAAACGGTAGCCGGCCGTAGGCGTCGCCCTGAGATTGACTACGGCACCGTAAGGATAGGTATAGGTACCGGCAGCAGGCTGCGTCGAGCCGCTGCCGTCGGGATTAACGCGAATAGTCAACTTTACCGAATCGGGCGGTCCGACGACAAAATGGGCAATGACCGTCTTGTTGCTGTTCATGATAATGAACGTCGTCGGACGCTGCGTGTCATTCACATCGCCGGTCCAATGTGAGAAGCGATAGCCGCGATTGGCAACCGCCGTGATAAAGATCTTTTCGTTCAACCCGAATACATGCACACCCGGTTCAGGTCCGGTCGTGCCGCCGCCGACCGGATCGACCATCATGGTCAAAAGCGTTTGATTGGGCTTTTGTCTGAAATTGGCCGTAACCTGTTTGTTGGCGTCCATTACAATCGTCGTGGCGGCGCTGTTGGGATCCGTCACCGGGCCGCTCCAATTCACGAACTCGAATCCGTTTGCCGGTATAGCCTGAACGGCTACGACTACGCCGGCATCATATTGATATTGACCCGCCGCCGGCATTGTGGTGCCGCCGCCGGCAGGGTTGACCGCAAGGGTGAGCGTATAGCGCGGCGATGCGGTGCGAAAATGGGCAATGATGCTTTTGTCGCCGTTAATAAGAATAGTCGTCGTTGGACTCGAAGGATTCGCCACATCGCCGGTCCAATAAGCGAACTCATATCC
>JAPDPN010000177.1:0-5031 GCA_034506455.1 Candidatus Zhuqueibacterota bacterium
CAGGAAACTCGGTACGGATGCGTTCTACCGAATCATCGCTCGAAGCATTATCGACCACAATAACCTCCACCCCTTCCTCACCCTGAGCGTAGACCGACCGGATCGCCTGCAGAGTCAGGGCGCAGGTGTTCCAGTTTACAATAATGACCGAAAAAAGGGGCGGTTTTTCCACTACAGCACCTTAATCTTGACATCGCGAAGATAAGCGCCGGCGAAGGTAAAAAAGAAAATGATATAGGGCAAACGGTGCCGCACCGAGGTGCCGAAATTGGAATCCACCAGCGCATTGGCCGCCAAGCAAGTCAGACAAAAGGCGAGCAAAAACCACTGCGATGACAAGTTGACGGTAATCCGCTTGGCGGCAAAATAAAGGACCGTCAATAAGGCGCAAAAAACGACAAACAAGCTTTCGAGAGCACTCAACAGCATCGCAGCACTGTATACATTCCAAAGGAATGGTCCAAAGGTGAAGAAAATAAAACGAATCGGCAGGTAGCGGACCATGTCGAACAGAGTCCGGTACTGCATATCGGCCAGGTAGACCGAGCGGCCTTCGGCGCGCAGCGGTTGCGCGCGCAGCGGATAGTTGATAATCGAATTGACCGTCTCTTGATGGCTCAGCAAAAACCAAATCAAGGCCGCGACGGCCATCCCAAACAGAGTCCATTTCAGCACTCTGCCTTGCTTCAGCGACAGCAAATAAATAAGGAGATAAGCGATTAAAAATCCGCCGATAAGAAAAAGGTTCTGTATGCGAAAAATGCCGATGATGATAAATGAGCCGAAAGCAATCATCAGATTCGCTAAGCGGCGCCGACCGAAAAACGCGCACAGGCCGGAGTAGAGCATTAAGAACGTGAAAAAAAAGATGAGGGCGTCGCGCAGCATATAGGTGGTAAAGGCAATCATCGACGGGAAAAGCAGCGAAGAAAGCAGCGTAAAACGGGCCGTCGGCTTGTTTTCGAACACCAGGAGGGCGATGCGGTAAGCAAGCATCGCCGTGAGCAATCCAAAGATCGTATTGATCATGCTGATAAGCAGCGGCATCTCGCCCAGGAAACGATAAAAAAGCACCAGGAAATAAGAAAAGCTTTTTATGCTCATCGAATGCGGCGAAGCATAAAAGGCAGGCAAGTTGCGTTCAAGGTTGTCGAGGATCTGCAAAGCATAAAGGTTATACATATTTGCATCGGGTTGAGGAGGAAAGATCACAACATAATGATCAGCAATCGTAAGAGCGGCCCGAAGAATTGCAGCCGTCAATAATACTTTGCGCAAATAATTGTCCGAAGGCAAAAACAGAGCAAGCATAAGGATGAACATCGCCGTCAAAATGAGCGTTGTTGCCAGCTGCAGATCGATCAGTAACGCCGGCAGGCAAACGCCGAGCGGCAGAAAGCTCACCCACTCCTTCTGTCTTGTTCCGATCATTGTTTTGCCGGTTGCGCTAAAAAGTAAAGATGATAGGTCAAAAACGAGCGAAAAAGACCGAGAGTCAAAAGATTAAACAGCTTTACTTCCGAGCCCATGGAGCGTCGGAAGCGGATAATGCGCAAAGAGGCTGCAGAAATCATTTCCTTGGCAGTACGTTCCGTGAAAAAGCGCAGATGAGTGCGGTCCATAAGGCCGGAATCCGTATAGTCCCAGCGGCCGAAGGCCAAATCGATCAGCACCCGCCAGTTTTGGATGTTCGGCAGGCTGATAAGCAGATAACCTTCCGGTTTTAAACAGCCGGCCAGTCGCTTAAGAACCGCCCACGGATCGACCAGATGCTCGAGAACATCGAGGCAAAGAATCAGATCAAAATGGTTTTTCGGCAATTCATAGGCCTTTTCTACTGGACCTTGGAGCAGATGATCCAGCTTTTTTCGGGCAACGGCCGCTGCTTCTGCATTGATCTCGATACCGGTGACCTCTGCTCCGAATTTTTCTTTCAGATAAGCCGCCGTATTGCCTTCGCCGCAGCCCACGTCAAGAACCGTCTTCGGCAAAAACTCGACAGGCAGCAACGCCAACGCATCATGGCGAATTTGGTTAAAATAATTTTTCATTTTTCAGAAGAACTTTTATCTGCTAAGCAGTGACAAGTCTACGATAAAGCTCGGCATATTTACTAACCATGTTTTCTGCTGAAAAGCGTGCTTTTGCCGTCTCGGCGGCTTTGTCGCCCAACATCCGTCTCAATTCGGCCTTGGCGGCAAGTTTTAGAAGCGCCTCTTTGATCGCCTGCGGCGACCGCGGCTCGATGAGCAGTCCATTGAATCCTTCTTGGATCACCTCGGCAACGCCGCCCACATTGCAGGCGATTACTGGGCAAGCGGCAGCCATCGCCTCTAAAAGCGCCAGCGGCAGGCCCTCATCTTCCGATGCCAGCAAAAATAAATCCGCGGCACCCAAATATAGGGATATATCAGCTTGAAAACCCGCAAAAACAATATGATCCTTCACCTGCATATCCGCCGCTATCCGCTGCAGCTCTCCGTTCATTTGATCGGCGCCTACAAAACAGAAAACAAATTTCCTGCGTTCCTCGGGACTCATTGACTGAACGGCGCGCAGAATGTGGATATGGCCCTTGACCGGTCGAAGATTGGCAACTGTTACGACCAGCAGCTCGTCACGTATTCTTAAAGATCGTTTCAGATTGTCGATTCTATCTTGAGTAACTCGGATGGGCAATTCGATACCGTTTTCAATCACTTGTACGCGGTGAGGAAGAATACCGAACCGCTCGACCGCGCAACGTCGTCCGATTTCGCTGACCGAGACATAGTGTTCGATAAAAGGGTCGCAGCAACGGTTGAGAAACACTTTATACCGGTTATTAAAACCGTAAAGATCATGCAGTGTTGAAATAGTCTTTACACCGGCGACTCGACCTGCGCAGGCGCCGAGAAATTCAGCACGCGCGCCGTGCGTTTGCAAAAGGTCGATCTTTTCGTTACGAAGCAATTTTACCAAGCGGTAAAATGCGGCAGGGATGGAGGAAGGCAGGGTGAAAAAAGGTAACCCAAGACGATGGGCTTCGGATTCGAGAAGGCCGCCGCCCTGGAGGCAGGCAATCGCGGAATTAAAATGCTTGCGATTTAAAGAGCTGCCGAGCGACAGCACCATGCGTTCGGCGCCGCCGAGGTCGCTTAAGGTCAAGAGATGCAGAATCTTGATGCGCTGCATAAAAATTCCGCCGTTACCATTTCGTGACCGCCTCCAACCACAGCGGGTAAAGGCGCTCGATCGAGAACTTTTCTCGTATCGTCTGCCGACCGCGCTCGCTGAAACGCTCCCGCAGGTCTGCATCCACGATCAGCCGTTCCAGCTTTTCATACCATTCAGCATTGGTCGACGCCAAAAAGCCGTTGACGCCGTCCTCGATAATGTCGCAGTTGGCGCCGACCCGCGAACCGACGGCCGGTACTCCGGCCGCCATGTATTGAATCAATTTATAGCCGGCTTTCCCGCGCGTCCATGGATCATCCGGTAGCGGCATGACGCCGATGGTAAAAGAGGCAATGTCCTGCACTTCTTTTTCCAGACTCCAGGGAAGGATTTCAACCGATATTTCGGGCAAATTCAGGCGATGCGCCCCAACAACCCGGAAGACAAAATCATGTCTTTGCGCCAACCGCTTCAGCGGCTCGGCAATATGGGCAATATAGTGCTGCGTGGAGGCGCTGCCGATCCAACCGATTACAGTTCTTCCGCCTTTTTGAGGTTTGACATCTTTATAGTCGGCGAAACGAACGCCCGTTGGAATGCAGATGACCTGTTTGTTGAAACGCTGCGCATGCTCAGCCAAGTAAGGAGTGCTGACGATCACACGGTCGGCGACGGCAATAATACGATTTGCACTATTTCTATCCATTAGCATTTGTTTCAGCCGCGATGCTCTCTTGGGATAGTAAAACACGGCGTCGTCAAAATCAAAAATCAGCCGCTTGGCAAAGCGACGCAGCAACAGTTCCGTGAAAGGAAAAAAATAAGGCAGCGTTTCACGATGAAGATAAACACAGTCATATCGACGCAGCTTTGGAATTTGGCCGAGCCTTCCGAAAATCTGGGCCAAGAACCAGCGGATTTTCTGCAGCAGATTCGGGCGGCGCAGAAACACCGAATCCAAAGCCGCGGAAGCGGCCGGATGAACCGAGAAGGAATAGCCGTTTTTTTCGAATTCCGGCAAATATGCGTAAATCCGCGCACGGCTGGACGCGCCGACAGGTGTGGTCTGGGGCAAAAAAAGAACGGTGAACGATCTTTTTCTCATCCCGCTGCTCACTTTTGCGGCGTCAAGACGGCGTAAATTTCGGAGCACGGTATCCATCGGCTCCACAGCTCCTCATAGATTTCTTGTAGGGCGCGGCTCGAGTTTACGATATGCTGCACAACTTTTCTGCAGATCTTGATCGGGAGGCGATCGCTGTAAAAAATGAGCTTGAGATCCTGCGTTCGAAACGAGAAATCGACATAATTACGCGGCAAACGACGTTTAAAGCGGGGTGAGCGGCTGAAATAGTCGAACGAATATAATCCGAAAAAGCGCTTGTGGGTGAAATCCGAGTAGAAAAACGGATTGGAGAAATGCGGCACGCGCAGGATCAACCGGCCATCGGGCTTGAGGGCGCGGTGAATGTCGCGCATCAATTGGGCCAAGTGATCGATATGCTCGAGAAAATGAAAAGCGTAAAAGACATCGACGGAATTGTCGGGGAAAAAGGGCAGTCCGCATTCGAGATCGGCCACAATATCGACTTCGGGCAAGTCGATGATATCGATGCCGATGCATCCGGGCATTTTGTTCTGTCCGCAGCCCAGTTCGACTGCTACCGGCTGCGCCTGATTCAGCAGCTCCTGCAAGTTTATTTTGATCAGCGCGTTCATTCCTGACCCTTTTCCTGACTTTGTACGGCCGAAATAAACTCATCAATATTCGGCGACAGGAGCAAAGGCAGGAAGGAGACAATCTTTGCCGTCGGCCAGTCCCACCACCGTATTTGCAAAAGCTGTTCAATCTGGCGATCGGAAAAGCGCATTCTT
>JAPDPN010000178.1:0-5028 GCA_034506455.1 Candidatus Zhuqueibacterota bacterium
TGATCGCTGTCGTCGCTCGGCCCCCATTCATTGGCAATGTTGAGGATGACATACTCTTCGAATTCGTTCAACCAGGCGACGTTGGCCGGATCGGTCCAAATGTCGGTAATAAAGTCCAGCATTTCCGGCGAGGAATCGCAGGTGCCGTCGTGCTGCTCGACCATCGGCACCAATCCCTGGCTGATGTATTTCATCACCAGCGCCCGCTTTTTGTCGGGTGTACGGGATTGATTCTGCCAGTCGGCATTGCTCATTACCACGCGCACAATGTTGGCGTGCGTCTTGGCAATGCCGTTGATGCTGTTGAGATTAAAGCTTTCGTTCCCCCAATAATGATTCTGGCTGACGCCGCGCATAAGAAACTCGCTGCCGTCGGCGTTGTAGATGCGGCCGTTCAGTGTAAAAAAACCTCTGCTTTTGATATAATCGGGCTTTTTGACTTGCGCTGTCGTCATTTCCGTCAATACTATCATTAAAAACAAAATCGATCCGATCATCCTGAGCATCGATCATTCCTCCATTTGGTTCCCTTTTCAAAACAATTAACGAAAACGTTCAATATTTGACAAGTGATTCTTTGTCACCGTGGAAATTGCCTTTTCCTTTCGCGCCTATTTTGATATATTGAAAGTCATGGAAAAGAACGGAACGAACGGGTCGATTTGCGGATGAATAAGGGCTTTTGGAATATCGGCATTGCCAAAGAGGTGGCCTTGAGACAAGTGCTGCGTGCTCTGACGCTGCACCGAGTTTGGAATGCCGCCGTCAACAGCGCATCGTTCGCGCTTTCGGCGCTGCTGCGCCGACCCGTGGTGTGGGGAACGCCGGTCATCATCAATGTCGAGCCGACCAATCTCTGCAATCTGCGCTGTCCGCTCTGCACCACCGGCAGCAGTCAAATGCGGCGGCCGAGGGGAAAACTGAATTTCGAGCTTTACCGCAGGCTGATCGATGAGCTGGCCCCGCGGGCCGTTTATGTCACGCTCTACCATCAGGGCGAGCCGTATCTGAATCCGCTCTTCAACCGCATGGTCGCGTATGCCAAAGCCAAGGGATTGTACGTGACGACGAGCAGCAACGGCCACTTTTTCACCGACGAGTCGGCGGAAGAGACGGTGCGCAGCGGTTTGGACAGCATGATCATCTCGCTCGACGGCACCACGCAGGAAAGCTATGCCCGTTATCGGGTCGGCGGCGATTTGGACAGGGTGCTGGACGGCATCCGCCGGCTGACGGCCGCGAAAAAGAGGCTGGGCAGCCGCACGCCCTACCTTTTCGTCCAGTTTCTGGTTATGCGGCACAACGAGGACGAAATTCCGGCTATGAAGCAATTGGCGACCGAACTCGGCGTCGATCGGCTGCTCATCAAAACGACGCAGGTGGGCAATGCGGAAGAAGCAGTCGAGTGGCTGCCGGAAAATGAAGAATACCGCCGCTATCGATTGGACGATGGCCGGCTCGAGGTCAAGCGCGGCAAAGGCGCCTGTCCTCGTCCCTGGCTGACGACCTTGATGGACTGGGACGGCGTGGTCGTGCCCTGCTGCTTCGACAAGAATGCCGAGCATGCTTTCGGCAACCTGCTCGCCGTCGCCTCGTTCCGCGAATTGTGGCGCAACCCGGCCTATCAAAACTTCCGCCGGCAAATCCTCCGCAATCGCGCCGCCATCGACATTTGCCGTACCTGCAATTACGGCATTGGACTCTTTAAATAGGAGATTCCAAATGAAAATGGAAAAAAACGACGAATGGTTTTACGAAGAAATTCGCCGTAAGCTGGCCTATTACAATGAGGAAAAAAAGCAGATCGCCGGCGACATGCTGGAGCGCTATACCGGCTCGCATCTGACGGACTTTCAAAAATATATTCTTTTGACCAACTTTAACACCTATCTGGAAAAATTCGCCGCTCAATTCGGCGCCGAGATCCATACCGGCTCGGTCTGGTCGGCTGCGCATGCGCCGGCGCAACATGTGAGCATGATCGACATCAAGATCGGCGCGCCGACGGCGGCATTGGTCATGGAGCTGCTCAGCGTTCTTGATCCCGCCGCCACCATCTTTCTCGGCATGTGCGGCGGACTCCATCGCTCGCTGCAGGTGGGCGACTTTATTTTGCCGATGGCCGCCATCCGCGACGAAGGTGTCTCCCGCTATTTCATCCCGCCGCAGGTGCCGTCGCTGCCCACCTTCAAGATTCAAAAGTTCATCAGCCAAATGCTGGTGGAGAGCGGCCTGGACTATCGCACCGGCGTGGTACACACCACGGACTATCGTTTTTGGGAATTCGACGAAGCCTTTAAGCGCACCTTGTACGAGGAGCGCGCCATCGCCATCGAAATGGAGTGCGCGGCGCTGTTCTCGGTCGGCTTTGTCAGCAAAGTGCCGATCGGCGCTCTGCTGCTGGTCAGCGACCTGCCCCTGAAAAAAGGCGGCATCAAAACCAAAGAGTCGGCCAAAAAGGTTTTTTCAGCGTTCACCGAACAGCACATTACCATCGGCATCAAATCGATCACCGAAATTCAGCAGCGGGGAGAGCACATTCGCCACTATCGATGGTGAGGCGGCTAACCCCGTACCGTCGGGCTATGTATGCTTTCAGGGTCAGATTAACGCCTCGCCGCTCGTCGCCCGACAATTCGCGCGGAGCTGAAGGGTCAGTAAAACCGTATGCAACAAGTGGACGGCAGGGGAAAAGAGTTTACGGCAGCTTCTGAAATAATAAGCACCTCATCAAAACTCAAAGGAAAATTTAATTGACTTTTGCCGTGCTTCCCCGTAAATTTAAGCGCCTTTCGGGATGCAATCCAACGCGAAAATGTCTGCTATAAATAAATTTCGAATGCGATGTTGCTCATGCCTGTTGCTTTTCCCGCCGAACGATTGAGGAATTGGATTCAATAAAGCGCCCTGCCTGATTTGCGAAAGGCGCAGTACCATTTATGGAGCATAGCATGACTGAGGTCGCCCCAGCGATGTACCCCGGTTTGCAGAAACTGACCGAAGCGGTCGAGGACTATCGGGGTTATGAAGAACCGGCGCAGCGCGGCCTTTCAGACGCCGCCATCCGCCGCTGCCTGATCAAACGCTTGGAAACGGTTCGCAACGCTCTTCCCGAAACCGGCGCAATGCGGAATCATCCCCAAACGGAAAAGCTGACCGTTGCCGCGCGACGAAAACTCCACACGCTCGTGGACAGTCTGAACCGTCCCACCTATCTTCACACATCCTTTTTCAACGGCAGACGGATTACACCGCGGCTGCTGAACCGCCTGTACGATCTTGAATGCGGCATGTTGGAAGATGCGGAGCTTTTGCACACCGAAGTGCAGCAGCTGACCGAAGCGCTCGAACTCGAACAGATTCAGGAGATCTTTCTTCACATCGACAACTATATCGACGACCTCAACCAACAGCTGTTCGAACGGGAAGCCTTGATCATCGGCGAATATTGAGGAGTCCGGAGATGAAATTCTACACCGATTACCTCTGGTTCAACACCCAGAAGCATCGCGAATACATCAACATTACCGATCGCGTGGAGGAAGCGGTGCGCAAAAGCGGAGTTCAGGAAGGGATGGTGCTCGTTTCCGCCATGCACATTACCGCCGGAGTCTATGTCAACGACGCCGAGTCGGGGTTGATTCAGGACATCGACGACTGGCTGCAAAAGCTGGCGCCCGAGGGCGTCAATTATCGCCATCACCGCACCGGCGAGGTGAACGGCGACGCTCATCTCAAAAGCCTGCTCGTTCATCACCAGGTTATTCTGCCTATCACCAACGGCCGCCTGGATCTCGGCCCGTGGCAGCAGGTCTATTACGCCGAATTCGACGGCCAACGCCGCAAACGACTGATCATAAAAGTCATGGGGGAATAACTACCTGTTCGGCAGAACCGATTAAACCTCTTTACCCCTTCCGAGCCGCCCTAACTTGCCGTGTGTGTAGGGCACAAATAAAGAGGACGTCCAATTTTTACAACCCCCTATCCGCATGCGCCGCGCAACGGCCGTCAATCGGCTGCTGATTCCTCGATCTTGAGCTGCTTCATCTTGCGGTAAAGCGTCGCCTCGCCGATGCCCAGCGCCGCTGCGGTGCGGCCGCGGTGATAACCCTGCCGTGCCAGCTCAGCCGCAATCACCCCCCGCTCGAATTCCGCCACCATTTCGTCGAGCGTCGCGCCCTCCCGTCGCGGTTTGGGCAGAGTCAAGCCGAGCATATCGGCCGGCAGCAGGTCAACGGTCAGCTCGCTCCCCGAAGCAAAGATCATCAGCCGTTCGACGAAATTTTCCAGCTCGCGCACCTCGCCCTTCCAGGTTCGCTGCATCAGCGCCTGCATCAACTCCGGCTGTACCCGTGTGACCGACTTGTTCATTTGCCGGTTGTACTTTTGAATGAAATGGTTGACCAGCAAGGGGATATCTTCCACTCGCTCCGCCAGCGACGGGAGACGAATGTTGATGACGTTCAGGCGGTAATAGAGATCGTCGCGGAAGCGGCCTTCGGCGACGCGCGCCTCCAGATCGACATTGGTGGCGGCAATGATGCGCACATGCACCCGTTCCGGCCGATTGCTGCCGACGGGCAGAAATTCCTGCGTTTCCACGGCGCGCAGCAACTTGGTCTGCGCCGTCAACGACAGCTCGCCGATCTCGTCGAGAAACAAAGTGCCGCGGTGCGCCGCTTTGAACAGACCGTCTTTGTCGGCAACCGCGCCGGTAAAGGCGCCTTTTTTATGGCCGAACAGCTCGCTCTCGATCAAGGTTTCGGGTATGGCGCCGCAATTGACCGCAACGAATCGTCCCAACCGGTGCGGACTGTTGTAATGAATGGCGCGGGCGACCAATTCTTTTCCGGTGCCGCTGTTGCCTGTGATCAGCACATTGCTCTCGCTGTCCGAAACGCGCCGAATCGTCTCGAACACCTTGCGGATGGCCGGACTGTCGCCGATAATGTTGGCGAAATCGTACTGGGCGTGAATTTCCTGGCGCAGGGCCTGATTTTCGCGCACCAGCTCCTTGTGCTCGAT
>JAPDPN010000179.1:0-5012 GCA_034506455.1 Candidatus Zhuqueibacterota bacterium
CAAAGGCGTCAGCTTGGTTCTCTTGTGAATGACCATGGGATTTCCTCCTTAATGGATTAGTTGTGCAACTGTAGCAAGTTAGGAAATCCCGATAACTTTAAACAACGCTAAATTAACTTACATTTTAACAAAGCTGCCTCTATTGATTGAGCAAACGATGCATACCCCTCAAACTGCTGCTGAAAAATTCTCCACCGCTTTTTTTCCGCTTTTTGTTTTGCTTAGCGTCCAGCTGTTCACCGTATCCGCTTCGGCTCAATCGTCTCGACAAATCGAATCGGCGCAAATACCTAAGCCGGGAGCACTCTTTTTGCAGGCAGCCGGGAGCTTCTTTACGGCGCGCGATCTTTACACCTCTGCGGACGGTCAGTCTTCCGGTATCATCATCTGGGATTCGTACATAACCGCACGTTTGTCCTACTGCTTGTCCCCGCGGCTCCAGATCGATGCGATACCCGTCATTTTACAATCAACTCACATCAATGGAAACGCCGATAACCTGCCGGGAAATTTGTACCTTTTTGCCAAAACTCCGTTGCTTGCCGGTCGCAAATTTGCGGTTTCTTTGCAGGGGCAAGTGCGACTGCCGATCGCCGAACGCCAAAACGTACCGCTTTATGAATACAGCAGCGGCACCGTCGGTTTCGGCGGCACCGGATTGACGACTCTGCAGCTTTTCGGCAGTTCACCGGACAGGGGACTCTTGATCGATCTCAATATCGGCTATTTTTTTCATAATGATCGCGGCAGTCATTTAACCGATTTGCCGAACGACACATTGATTGCGAATGGAACGCAGCAGCTTTACGGCGGCGCTGCGTTTCGTCTGCTTGGTGCAAAGTGGGGCGGTTTTGCAGAAGTTCGTTCAGTTACGTTTCTTGAATCACCGCCCGTCACCGCTTACGGCCGCGAGGACGCTCTATGGGCTGGGGTCGGCTTGATCTATCGAGTCAGTCCATTTTTGCAGCTCGATTTCAAGATGGATCGGCGATTGAGCCTCGACCTCGACAACACTCTTTATGCCGAAGGGAGCATAGGGGTGCCTAAGCCCTGGCACACGCTGCCGAATTATCCCGATTGGCGGATTCAGCTTGGCGTGTCCTTACAATTGAGAGAGGGCAAAGCCGTCGAGGCGAAATCCAAAGAAACGGACCAACCGAAAGAGCAGCAGGAGTCCAGGCAGAAATCGCAGGAGAAAGCTCAGCCGCGGACGCCGAAAAAGGAAAAAGAGACGAAATCGCAGAAACCGGGCCCAGTGGGGTCGGTCACGGACGGGCAGCAGGAGAAAGAGATCGATTTGGGGGATGTCAAGGAGCTGGAGCGGCGCTGGCGGCTGATGCAGGAAGCGGGCGCTGAAAGCGAGGAACAGCGGCTTGAACGGCTGCAGCGGGAGCGTGAGCGCATGGATGCGTTGCTGCAGCAACTCAGGCAACGTCTGGAAGAGCAGGCCGAGGCCAAACGGGCGGCGGAGGAAGCGGCGCGCGCTGAAGAAGAGGCCAAACGTGCCGCTGAAGAAGCGCGAAAAGCCCAAAAGGCCCAGGGAGAGGAGGAAAAGTCTGCCTCTACCGAGGCGGAAAAAGAGTCGGCCCCGCTCGAGGTACCGGACCAGCAGCAGCCTGATGTTCAAACCGCACCGGAATCTGTCGAACCGGCGATACAGCAAGAGTCCCAGCCGACCGATTCAACCACCGTAAATCCGGAGCCGGTCTTACCGCAAGATTCCCAACCGGAATAAAAAAACCCGAGCCGAGGGCTCGGGCTGATTCTTTTCCAAATGACATGGGGCATTATAAGCGCGCCGACAGGCTTTAATACGGCGCGCAAATTGTGCTTATTCGCCCTTTTCGATTTTGGTGAACAAATAGTCGAACACGCCGCGCAACGGAATGCGGATCTGCTGCATCGTATCGCGGTCGCGAATGGTCACGGTTTCATCCTGCAGTGTCTGGAAATCAACCGTAATGCAGAAAGGCGTGCCGATCTCATCCTGGCGACGGTAACGACGCCCGACGGCGCCGCTTTCGTCATAAAAAACCGGCCAGTAGCGCTTCAGCTCGTCGCGCAGTTTGAGGGCAACTTCCGGCAGTCCTTCCTTTTTGACCAGCGGGAAAATACCGGCTTTGATCGGCGCCAATGCCGGATGCAGGTGCAGCACGGTGCGGACGTCGTCTTCCAACTGCTGCTCTTCATAGGCATCGACCAGCACGGTCAACAGCGTGCGGTCGCAACCTGCCGAAGTTTCGATAATGTAGGGGATGTACTTTTCCTTCATCTCATCGTCAAAGTAGCTCTGATCTCTGCCGGAATATTCCTGATGTCGGCTGAGGTCGAAATTGGTGCGATTGTGAATCCCTTCCAATTCCTTCCAACCGAAAGGAAACTCGTACTGAATATCGAACGCGGCCGCCGCATAGTGGGCCAGCTCGCCCTCGCCGTGTTGGTGAAAGCGCAGCTTTTCCGGACGAATGCCAAGCTTTTGATAATAAGTGATTCGATCCTGCTTCCAATACTCGAACCATTCCATGTCGGTACCTGGGCGGACGAAAAACTGCATCTCCATCTGTTCGAACTCGCGCGTGCGAAAAATGAAATTTTCCGTCGTAATTTCGTTGCGGAAGGCCTTGCCGATCTGCGCGATGCCGAAAGGAATCTTGACGCGCGAAGAGTTGACGACATTGGAAAAATTGACGTAAATGCCCTGCGCCGTTTCGGGCCGCAGGTAGATGACGTTGGCGCTGTCCTCGACCGGGCCGATAAAGGTTTTGAACATGAGGTTGAATTGCCGCGGTTCGGTCAGCGTGCCGGCTTCTTTGGCGTCCGGCCCAACGATGCGTTTAAAGTCGTTGAGCGGTATATCCGTCAGCACGACTTTGCGATAGGTCGACGGATCGGCTTTGGCCATCTTTTCCACTTTTTTCGCAGCGGCCTCATCGTCGCCTTCGCGAAAGGCGAACATCCTTTGGTCGGCGGCGTTCGGCGGCGGGCAAAGCACATAGACTTGATCCGCACGATAACGGTTCTTGGTTTCGCGACAGTCCACAAGCGGATCTTGGAAACCCGCCACATGTCCGGAGGCTTCCCAGATTTTCGGGTGCATGAGGATGGCGGAATCCAAACCGACAATATCCTCGCGCAACTGCACCATCCATTTCCACCAAAAGTTTTTAATGTTGCGCTTGAGTTCGGCGCCGAGGGGGCCGTAATCGTATACCGCGGCCAATCCGCCGTAGATTTCGCTGGATGGATAGATGTAGCCCCGTCGTTTGCACAACGAGACCAATTTATCCATGGTCGTTTCGCTGTTTGCCATAGTTTTCTTGTTCCCTGCTGATGATACTTTTAGTTCCGAATGTGACTCAATATAGAAAAAATATATGATTTTTGCATGGGTTAAGTTTGTCTTTCGACCGGCTTTCAGCGGGGTTATCCCACGAAAAGAATTTTTCCTTGAATATTGCCGAAAAAATCATAAATTTGCAATGAATTGAATACAGCTTGGGAAAACGGGACGCATGTCGTACTATCCGAATTTTAAAAGATTTTTTGCGGGGACCGCCGTAAACAGCGTCTCGATCATTTTCCTGCTCATCATCCTGCCGAACGTTATTCTGCTGTTGCTCAAGTAATTGTTTGCGCCTCACATTTTCCACAGTTGATGCAAACTGAGGTCAAGAGTTGGAGATAAACATTTATTGGAAAGGACTGTTGCATGAGATCGGATAAAGTCAAAAAAGGCATCGAGCGTGCTCCGCACCGCAGCCTGCTGCGCGCCACCGGCCTCAAGGATGAAGATTTTTCCAAGCCGTTTATCGGCATTGCCAATTCATACACCGACATCATTCCCGGCCACGTCCATCTGCAGGAATTCGGCCGCAAGGTCAAAGAGTCGGTGCGGCAGGCAGGCGGCGTGCCGTTCGAATTCAATACCATCGGCGTGGACGACGGCATTGCCATGGGGCACATCGGCATGCGTTACAGTCTTGCCTCGCGCGAATTGATCGCCGACTGCGTAGAGACCATGGTCGAGGCGCACCAGCTTGATGCCCTGGTTTGCATCCCTAACTGCGACAAGATCGTCCCCGGTATGTTGATGGCTGCAGTCCGTCTGAACATTCCGACTATTTTCATTTCCGGCGGTCCAATGTTGGCCGGGCAACTCGCTTCCGGAGAGGTTGTGGATTTGATTTCGGTCTTTGAGGCGGTCGGCAAAGTAAAGGCCGGTACCGCCGATGAGAAACAATTGCTGGAGCTCGAAAAGGCCGCCTGCCCCACCTGCGGCAGCTGTGCCGGCATGTTCACCGCCAACAGCATGAACTGTCTCTGCGAGGCGCTGGGCATGGCGCTTCCCGGCAACGGCACCATTCCGGCCGTCGATCCGCGGCGCGAAGAGCTCATTGCCCGCATCGGCGAGCGGATCATGGATTTGTGGCGGCGGGACATCAAACCGCGCGACATCATCACACCGGCTTCCCTCCGCAACGCTTTCGCGCTGGATATGGCGATGGGCGGTTCCACCAACACTATTCTTCATACACTAGCCGTTGCCCATGAAGCCGGCATTACCTTTGATTTGGCCGAGTTGAATGAAATCTCGGATCGCGTTCCTTATCTTTGCAAAGTTTCACCCGCGACTCCCAAGGTTCACCTGCAGGATGTCGATCGGGCGGGCGGCATTCGCGCCATTCTTCATGAGCTGAGCAAAATCGACGGTCTGCTCGATCTCGACTGTCCGACGGTTTCGGGCATTACACTCGGCGAGGTGTTGAAAGGCGCAGAGATCCTGGACAAAGAGGTGATACGCCCCATCGACAACCCCTTTTCGATCCGCGGCGGTTTGTCGATTTTGTTCGGCAATTTGGCGCCCGAGGGAAGCGTCATCAAGACCGGGGCCGTGCATCCCGATCTGTGGAATTTTGTCGGACCGGCGCGCGTGTTCGACTCGGAAGACGCCGCCATGGCGGCCATCCTCGAAGGCGCCATCAAACCCGGCGACTGTATCGTCATCCGCTATG
>JAPDPN010000180.1:0-4986 GCA_034506455.1 Candidatus Zhuqueibacterota bacterium
CCGATTTGTGAATTATTACAACACGGTCAAACCGCATGCTTCTCTTAACGGTTTGACCCCTATTGAAAAATTGATTGATTATTTTTATCCCGAACAACTATAAATAACGCTTGGATTTCTTACATTTAATTGGTTAGCCTTTTCTCTTTCCGGTTGGGAATTCGAAAAAAATAGCTTATTTTCGCCCTGCATTGATTTTGCGTCGTTGAAAGCAGTCATCGCTCTTGGAAACAAATTTCTGATTCTAACAAGATGCTGCCGAACCCCGACTCTTCCCTTATAACGCTTTTTTTTGTTTTAACCTATATCGGTATTGCGCTGGGCGAAATCCCTGGTTTGATGATCGACCGTGTGGGCATTGCCGTACTCGGGGCAACCGCGATGGTGGTGTTCGGCGGTGTGTCCATTTCTAAAGTCCATCGCGCCGTCGACCTGCCGACGCTTCTTCTTTTATATTCCTTGATGATCGTCTCGGCGCAATTGCGGCTGGGGGGATTTTATACCCGCACGGCCTTGCGCATTGCGCATCTTTCAAAGCGGCCTCTGCATTTGCTCGCCTTGATCATGGCGGTCAGTGCCCTTCTTTCGGCGGTCTTGGCCAACGATATCATCTGCTTGGCCTTTACGCCGGTATTGGTCTATTCGCTGGCGGAAACGCGGATCAATCCTGTGCCTTTTTTGTTGGGATTGGCGGCGGCGAGCAATATCGGCTCGGCAGCCACCATCATCGGCAACCCGCAAAACATGCTCATCGGACAAGTGGGCAGGCTCCATTTTGCAAAGTTTGCGCTCTGGTGTACGCCGCCCGCTCTTGTTTCATTGGCGGGTGCGTACGGAATCATCGCTTTGGCCTTTCGCAGACGGATGATTTTGACGGAGCCCCTGCCGTTTGCCGAAACGCAAACCCGCTGGCCTGAGTTCAATGCCTGGCAAAGCGCCAAAGGAATTTTTGCCGTTACCGTCCTGGTAGCCCTGTTTTTTTCGTCCCTGCCGCGCGAGCTTTCGGCCATTGCCGTTGCCGGCATTTTGCTGTTGAGTCGAAAGTTGGAATCGCGCGAAATCATGGCGTTGGTGGATTGGAACCTCCTGGTGCTGTTTTTGTCGCTGTTCATCGTCATTCACGGCATTACAGAGGCAGGATTGCCGACCTACCTTGCCGACGAACTGCAGCGGCGGGGAGCAGACCTGCGCAATCCGTATCTCTTGAGCGGCGTTTCCACCTTGTTGAGCAATCTGGTCAGCAACGTCCCCGCCGTGATGCTGTTGATCAAATTTCTCGATCCGCATCAACCGATTCAATGGTATGCCCTGGCAGTTTCCAGCACCTTTGCCGGAAACTTGATCACCATCGGCAGCATCGCCAATCTGATCGTTTTCGAACAGGCCAAGCCTTTCGGCGTGACGATCACGTTTCGCGAACATGCCAAGATCGGCGTGCCGGTAACCCTGTTCTCATTACTTGTCCTTTTCCTCTGGCTTGCCGTGACAACCTGATCCTGGGCAGGCCGTATTTCTAGATTGTCAACCGTGAATTGATTTTGGGAGGTTTTATTCTATGCATGGACGCGAACTCATTCGAGCGGCAATGACCCTGCAGGACGTCGAACGTGTACCGTGGACACCTTTTGTGGGCGTGCACGGCGGCGCCTTGATCGGCGTGAATGCTGCCGACTATTTGCGTTCCGCTGATCATATCGTGAACGGCCTGACAAAAGCCGTGGAGCTCTACCGTCCCGACGGATTACCGATAGTATTCGATCTGCAGCTCGAGGCCGAGATCCTCGGCTGCCGACTCGAATGGGCGGCTGAAAATCCCCCCGCGGTCGTCTCTCATCCCTTGGCTGAAGGCCGCACCCTCGACGAGCTGGCGTTGCCGAATGCCGACGACGGGCGCCTGCCGATCGTTTTGGAAGCGGCGCGGCGCCTGCGGCAACAGTTCCCCGACTTGGCTCTGTATGGACTGGTTACCGGTCCGTTTACCCTCGCTCTGCATCTTTTAGGAACCGAAATTTTCATGAAGATGATGCTGGAGCCCGAAGCCGTCAAGGAGCTCTTTGCCTTTACGCAGCAGGTGGCCGAGCACATGGCCGATCTTTATATCGACAGCGGCGCCGACGTCATCGCCGTGGTCGATCCCATGACCAGCCAGATCGGCCCCGATCTTTTTCGGCAATTCGTCAGCGAACCGGCGACGGCGATTTTTGCCCACATCCGCAGTCGCGGAGCGCTCGGCTCGTTCTTTGTCTGCGGCCATGCTCAACAAAACATCGAAGCCATGTGCGAGTGTCGGCCGGATAATATTTCGGTGGATGAGAACATTCCGCTCGATTACGTCCGCGAAATCAGCCTCAGCCGCGGCGTAAGCTTTGGCGGAAATCTTCAATTGACGGTCGTGCTGCTGCTCGGCAGTGAAAAAGATGTGCGCCGGCACGTTGTGGAAACTCTTGATATCGGCGGTGAGCGCGGCTTTATCCTGGCGCCCGGCTGCGATCTGCCCTACCGCACACCGATCGCCAATCTGCGCGCCGTTGCGGAGCTGGTCCACGATCCTTATCAACGGGAAGTGGCCCGCACCCTCGGCAGCTCCGGCGATGTCTGTGAGGTTTGGGACATGAGCGATTACGGCAAGAGCGACCGCGTGATTGTCGACATCATTACCCTCGACTCTGAGGCGTGCGCGCCGTGTCAGTACATGGTCGAATCGGTCAAGGCTGTGGCGCCCCAATTTAAAGACATCGTCGTTTGGCGTGAGCACAAGATCAAGCACAGCGAATCCGTGCAGTTCATGACTTCGCTGATGGTCAAGAACATCCCCACCATCTGCATCGACGGCAAGATCACCTTTGTCTCGCGCATTCCGCCCAAGGAAGAGCTCATCGCCGCCATTCAGCGTCGAATCAATGAAAAGCTGCTGTTCAAGATTCGTTCGCGCAAAGGCGCGCTCTATTTATTCGGCAAAACCGAAGAAGAACTGGCGCCGCTGGAAGAAATCGTTCGTCGCGCTTTACGCGAAACCGGCGCCGATATCGACCTTATTAAAAGCTGCAACCCTGAGGAGATGCACAAATTCGGCGTCGCTTTGACGCCGGCGGCGGTACTCGCCGTCTACAAAATCAAAGCTGAAGGTACCGTACCCCAAGTCGCGGCAGTCAAAGAATGGATCAAGGAGATCATTTGACCGCTGTTCCGCTTTACGTCATCACCGGCTTTCTCGGCAGCGGCAAAACCACGCTGCTTAAAAATTTGCTGCAACGTTACGCCGATTCTCGACGCATTGCCGTGGTGCAAAACGAGTTCGCCGACCTGAACGTCGATGCTCAAGAGCTTTATCGGACCGGCAAAACCTTTCATCTTTTAGAGGTCAATCGCGGTTCGATATTCTGCGTTTGCCTCATTGCCGATTTTACAACCAGTCTGGCGGAATTTATCGACCGCTATGCACCGGATGCCGTCTTTCTCGAAGCTTCGGGTTTAGCCGATCCCGTTGCCGTGGCGGAGATTCTAACTGCGCCGTCGCTCAGCGGCAAAGTGTATCTCGCCAATGTCTGGTGCATCGTAGACGCCGCTTCTTTCTTACTCCTGGAAGCGGGAAATGTACGGTTGAGGCATCAGGTACAGGTTGCTGATCTTATCTTGCTCAACAAAACGGATTTGGCCGACGAAGCAAAGCTGCGATCGGTAGAGGCGCGGCTGCGCGAGCTCAATCCGGCGGTTCCGGTCGTGCGCACGGTCTATTGCGCGACGACTGCAGCCGCGCTCGATGCGCTTCCGAGGTTGGGCAGGCAGGTCGAAGAAGAACCATTGGGGAGGCCCGATATCGGAACAGCGGTCATCAAAAGCAGCGCCAAAATCAAACGTAAGGCTTTGGAAGAATTTTTAGATCAAGCGGTCGCCTCGGCTTGGCGCGTCAAGGGCTTTGTGCGGTTGGCCGAGGGCGGTGCTGCAGCCGTACAGGCGGTGTTCGGCAACCTCCGCATCGATATCGTTCATGATTATGCCGGCGTGACGCAACTGGTCGTTATCGGGCCGGAAGTGAATCAGGACTTGCTTGTCGAGCAATTTCGTCGCGCTTGTGAAAAGCAGGCTTCCGACGCATAAGCGCAATTAAAGGTCGAAAGAAAAAGCAGAGGATTTTGAATGCGGTTTTCTCCCATCTTTAAAGGAGAATGAGACTATGACCTCACGCGAGCGGGTTTTGCAGAGTTTGTCGCACCGTCAGCCGGACAAGGTTCCGATTGACTTTGGCGCGACCGCAGTTACCGGAATTCATGCCAAAATCGTGGCGGAGCTGCGCGACCATTTTGGTCTCGAAAAACGGCTGGTCAAAGTCCATGAGCCCTATCAGATGCTCGGACTTGTCGAGCCCGACCTGCAGGAGGCGCTCGGCGTCGACGTGGAAGGGATTCCCGGCCGCGAGACGCTGTTCGGTTTCCCCAACGAAAACTGGAAGGAATGGCGTTTTCTCGATGACTTTACCGTCTTGGTCTCCGAGCATTTTCAGACCGATCTGCTGCCGGACGGCAGTTATGTGATTTATCCCAAAGGCGACCGTTCGGCGCCGCCCAGCGGCCGTATGCCCAAAGGCGGCTATTTTTTTGACAGCATCATCCGCCAGGAGCCGATTGACGATTCCCGCCTGAAGGTGGAGGACAATCTCGAAGAGTTTAGTGAAATTTCAGAGGTCGATCTGGCCTACTTTGAACGGCAGGCGAAACAGGCGCGCGCAACCGGCAGAGCGGTCATCGCTTCGTTCGGAGGTACGGCGCTCGGCGACATTGCCTTGGTACCGGCGCCCTTTTTGACTCATCCGAAAGGCATCCGCGACGTTCAGGAATGGTACCTGTCTACGCTGATCCGTCAGGATTACGTTCGCGAGATCTTTGACCGACAAACGCAGATCGCAGTGCGCAACCTGGAAAAGCTTTGGCAGCGCGTCGGCGATTTGGTGGACATTGTCTTTATCTGCGGCACCGATTTCGGCACCCA
>JAPDPN010000181.1:0-4888 GCA_034506455.1 Candidatus Zhuqueibacterota bacterium
GTAACCGTACTGATGTTCGTCCTCGCGGTTTTTCTGCTGGGCTACATCTCGTTTTCGCGCTTGTCCGTGGAACTGTTTCCGGACCTCAACAATCCCCGTCTGTTTGTCGAGATCAAGGCGGGCGAGCGGCCGCCGGAAGAGATCGAGAAGCAGTTCGTGCGCAGCATCGAATCGCTGGCTATTCGGCAGAAAAAAGTGGTGCAGGTTTCTTCCGTTTCCCGCGTCGGTTCGGCGCTGATCACTGTGGAATATGCGTGGGAAACCGACATGGACGAGGCTTTTCTCGATCTGCAAAAGGCGTTGGCCTCTTTTTCCCAAAACAGCAGCATCGACGAAATCAACATCAGTCAACTCGATCCCAACGCCGATCCGGTGGTGACGTTGGCCTTGTGGCATCCGCAGATCACCGACATGGACGAGCTGCGGCGAACAGCAGAAAACTATTTGCGCAATGAATTGGTACGACTCGAAGGCATCGCCGACGTCGAGCTGCTCGGCGAAGAAGAGAAGGAAGTGGTCATCGAGACCGACGGCTATTTGTTAAAGGCTTATGGTCTGACGCCCTCGCAGGTGGCCAACCGCATTTCTCAATACAACCGCAACATCTCGGGCGGATCGATTACCGAGATGGGGCGGCGCTATGTCATCAAAGGGGTGTCGGAATTCACCTCGCTGGAGGACATCGGCAACATTATTCTCACCTATACGCAGCCGCAGGACATGTCCGGTCAGCCGATTCCCGGGCAATGGACGCCGGTCTTTTTGCGCGACGCGGCCACGATCAAGCTGCAGAACAAGGATCCGGAAAACATTGTCCACGTCAACGGCAGGCGCTGCATTGCTTTGGCGATTTACAAAGAGACGCGCTTTAATACGGTCAAGGCGGTTGACGTGGTGCTGAAGGAGCTGGACCAGCTGCGGCGGGCGTTGCCGGGGTACGAGCTTGTCGTCATTCAGAATCAAGGCGAATTTGTTACCGCTGCGATCAATGAGGTCAAACAGGCCGCTCTGTTCGGCGTGCTGTTGGCGACCGCAGTGCTCTATCTCTTTTTGCGCCGCATCGGCGCCACGCTGGTCATCGCGCTGGCAATTCCCATTTCGATTATCGCTACGTTCAATTTGATGTATTTCAACGGTCTGACGCTCAACATCATGACGCTCGGCGGGTTGGCGCTCGGCGCCGGTATGCTGGTCGATAACGCCATCGTTGTGGTAGAGAACATTATGCGACGAATGGAGAAGGGCGAATCTGCAGTCGATGCCTCGGTTGAGGGAGCGGCGCAGGTCGGCGGCGCCGTTACGGCCGCCACATTGACGACGATCGTCGTCTTTTTGCCGATCGTCTATCTGCACGGCATCGCCGGTGAATTGTTCAAGGATCAGGCGTTGACCGTCGCTTTTTCTCTGATTTCCTCTTTGCTCGTGGCCATGTTGGTCATTCCCATGATGACCAGCCGAATGCCGGGCATGGCCCTCGGCTTGCAAAATACGATGCAGTTCACGTTTTATCGCGATGCGCTGCGCAACATCATCAGTCGACCGTGGCGGTATATTTTGCTGGGTGCGGCAATCACCGTTGCGGCGTTGATGCTTCTGCCGGTGGTGGGCAGCGAGTTCTTTCCCAAAACAGAGTCGAATGAGATCTCTATCGACGTCAAACTGCCCGAGGGAACCGACCTGATGCGAACAGAGGCGGCCGTGCGCAACCTCGAGGAGATCATTCAAGAGTTGGCGGGCGAATCGGTCGAAACGATCTATTCTGTGGTTGGACCGTCAAGCCGAGTAACCAGCGCTGAATCTTTTCGCGATGAAAATACGGCCGTCATTACGCTGACGTTGAAAAAGCAGCGGCCGTTCAGCTCGGCACAGATCATGCAAAAGCTGGATGCCGCTTTTGCCGAGGTGCCGGACATCGAGTTTCAATTCAGAGAGCGGCAGACGGCGCTGCAGACCTTTTTAAGCAGCGACGAAGCGCCGATTATGGTGCAGGTGCGCGGCGATGACCTCGAGACGCTGCGCGGCCTATGCGAACAGCTTCGCGGCGAATTGGCGACCATCGACGGTCTCTTTAATGTGCGCACCGGCTTTGACGAGGATCGCGAAGAGGTGAACGTCAAGCTGGATCGTGTGCGCGCGGGGCTGCTGGGCGTGAGCATCGATCAGGTCGTGTCGGGGCTGCAGAATCACCTCAGCGGCACCCAAGCCGCCGAGTGGGAAAACAACGGCGAGCTCCAGGACATAACGCTGCGCCTGGAGCGGGTATCGCTGCACGAAATTCCCGCCATCGAATTGGCGGCGAACTCGCAGCGCATCCGCATCGACGACATTGCCGATGTGACCATCGAACGCGTGCCCAAGGAAATCCGGCGAATCAATCAGTCGCGCGTGGGCTTGGTGACCGCGCAGATCATCGGCAAGCGGCCGTTCGATCAGATTGTGCGTGACATCGAAAAAGCCGCGGCCAAACTCGAACTGCCGCCCGAGTATCGCGTTCAGATCGGCGGCGAGGAACAGCGCAGGCGGGAATCTTTTCACAACCTGCGTTTTGCCCTGCTTCTCTCTGTTCTGCTTGTCTATATGGTGATGGCTTCGCAGTTCGAATCCCTGGTGCACCCGTTTACCATTCTGTTGACGATTCCCTTGGCGCTCAGCGGGACGGTCTTTGCGTTCCTTTTGTTCGGCAAACCGCTCAACATTATGGCGTTCATCGGTCTCATTCTCCTGGGCGGTATTGCCGTCAACAATTCGATCATTCTCGTCGATACGATCAATCAGCTCAAGCAGGCTGGAATGCCGGTCCGCGAAGCGATCGTCGAGGCCGGTCAGCGGCGAATTCGGCCGATTTTGATGACCAGTCTGACGACCATTTTGGGCCTTCTGCCGCTCAGCTTCGGCGTCGGCCAGGGCGCGGCGCTGCGGCAACCTTTGGCCATTGCCGTCATCGGCGGCCTGTTGACGTCGACGCTGCTGACGCTGATTGTTATCCCGTGCGTTTACCTGAAGCTCGACAGATTTTCCCGCAAGTAAACCCAACGACAAAGGAAAAGACGCAGCATGAACATCATCAGGTTTGTCATACGGCGGAAAATTCTGATCGGCATGTTGTTTTTCGGCGCCGTGCTGTTGGGGATCGTCTCTTATCGCCAATTGCCCATGGAGCTGTTCCCCGACGCCGAGCTGCCGCTGCTCATCGTCCAGGTGCGCACCATGCAGGACTTGGACCCGGTGTTTGTCGAAAAGCAGGCGATCGTGCCGTTGGAGGGCGCGGTTTCTTCGCTGCAGGGCATCGAAAGCATCGAGTCCTATGTGGAACGAAACGGCGGCATGATCTATGTCTATTTCAATAAAAACGTCAATATCAAGTTTGCTTATGTTAAGCTGGACGAACGCATCAAGGCGATTCAGAACGACCTGGATGAACGGTTCCGCGTCTCGGTCATCAAGGTAGATACCGAGCAGCTAAGCAATGTGTTCATGAGCCTGCAGGTCTTAGGCGGCGGCGGACTGGAGCGCGTGCGCGAATGGGCGGATCAAAAAATCGTTCCCGAACTGGAGAGCATCGACGGCGTAGCCAACGTTCAGGTCTACGGCGGCCGCGAACGATCGGTAGAGATCGTACTGAACGAGTCGGTCTGCCGCGCTTACGGCATTACGCCTGCGCAGATCAGCGACCTGATCGCGCAGAACGCAGCCTCGAAAACATTCGTCGGCACGGCCTACGATCGCGACCGCCGCTACTTTGTCAATTTGGTGGCCGATTACACGGATGTCGATCAGCTGCAGAACATCATCGTGCGCAGCGAAGGACCGGTGCGCCTGCGGGATATTGCCGACGTCTATTTCGGCGTCAAAGAACCGACTTCCATCAGCCGCGTCGACGGCAAGGATGCGGTGAACATCCAGCTTATGCGCGATTCTCAGACCAACCTGATTGCTCTGGCGCATGCGGCACGGGCGACGATCGAGGATTTAAACCGCCGGCTGGCGCCATTTGACATCCGCATCAGCATCGAAAGCGACACGGCTCAGCAAATCGAAGACAACATCCGCCGCATCATGGAACTGGCGCTGTTCGGAGCTGTGCTCGCATCTGCGGTTCTGTGGCTCTTTTTGCGCAATCTGCGGTGGGTCGGACTCATCGCCCTCGCCATACCGGTTTCGGTCCTCACCGCCTTTAACTTTTTTTACTCCGGCGGCATTTCCATCAACAGCCTGACGCTCGTCGGCTTGGCGCTGGCCGTCGGCATGCTGCTCGACAACAGCGTGGTGGTGATGGAAAATATCTATCGCCTGTTGTCGCGCGGTCACGATCCTGAACGCGCCGTCGTGCAGGGAACAGGAGAGGTGTGGCGATCCATCTTTGCCGCCACCTTGACCACGGTCATCGTTTTTCTGCCGTTTATTTTTGCGAGCAACTATTTGATTCGCCTCATCGGTCGTCACATCGGCATATCGATCGTCTCGACATTGCTGGTCTCCCTGCTTGCCGCTTTGCTGCTCATCCCCACCATGATTCACGCTCTGCTGCGAAGGCGCATCGCCGAGACGCCCAGCTTTCAGCTTGTCTCTCCAAAAAACCGCATGCTGCAGATATATACGGTCATTTTCAAAAGCTGCATGCGAAAGCCTGCGCAGACCATCATCGGCGCTGTGTTGGTCTTTTTTATCAGCGTGCTGATCGCTCTCGCCGTAAGCGTTAATGTTCCGCAGGAAGCCGAGCTGCGCGAATTCAACATCTATGTAACCATGCCCAAGGGCTCCTCTTTGGCGCGAACCGACCAGCTGGTCGCTCAGATCGAAGAACAACTGGCCGATTTGAAGGAAAAGGAGCGCATCACCAGCACCATTAACGAAGAAGACGCGATCGTTACGGTCCGTTTGGTGGAAG
>JAPDPN010000182.1:0-4849 GCA_034506455.1 Candidatus Zhuqueibacterota bacterium
TTTCAAACCGTCAAGTGTTAAAATTGCCCTTTCAGACCGGCCGTGAAGGTGCGCGGCGGCATAAGGTTGCTTTCCATCGGCGCATAGTTGTACTGCAGCAGGTTGTTGACGCCGAGCATCAGCGAGACGGCTCCCCAGTCGTACGAAGCGCGCACATCCCAAAACTTCATCGGCACGCGGTCGTTGATGGGATAGATCTTGACCTCGTCGATTTTGGAGGCGTAGCGATAATCGACCTGCAGCTGCAGGTGCTCTATCTTGAGCGAAGCCTTGCCGGTAAAAAGCGTCTTCGGTCGATAGGTGAGGGGTTCATGCCATTTCAAATCCTCGTGGTCCATCCAGGTGCCGGTGAGCGTAAGACCAGGAGTAACGGAAAGACCTGCGAGGCGCAGAGTGGTGCTCCAATTGGTCGTCGCCTCCAGGCCTTCGATGACCGCATCGGCGACATTCCGGAATTGAATTTGGCCGCGGATCAGATCGAGATGCGCCTCGATCATGTTATTGTAACGATTGTGGAACAGGGAAACGTCCAGATTCCAATTATCTCCAAAGTATTGACGCACGCCGATGTCGTACGCCCAACACGATTCGGCTTGGAGTTTCGGATTGGATTTAATCTTGAAATTCATAATGGCCAATTCCAAAAACCTCTCGACGATGGTGGCGGCGCGAAATCCGCTTCCGGCGGAAGCGCGAAAGCTGGTGCTCTTCCACGGCTGCCAGTTCAGACCGATGCGCGGACTCCACAAATCTTCGCGTTTGCCGCCATGCAGCTGATAACGATCATAGCGCACGCCGGTCGTCAAGCGCAGGTTGCGGCGCATGCGCCACTCATTCTGCAGATAGGGCCCGATAAACGAACCGCGATGACTGCCGAAATATTTGGTGCTGCCGGCATCCAATTGATATTGCACGCCGAAGGTGACGGTGTGGGCGGAATGCGGAATCCAGTCGGCCTGCGCCTCGACGCCCTGGCCGATGGCCGGATTGAAATCGGCCGCACTGCCGAACTCGTTGCCCATCAACGTGCGTACCAAGGAGGCGCGCAGATTAAAACCGAAAACCGGCGACAACGGCACGGCCAGCTTCATATAGGTGTTCAATTGATTGGTTTGGGCATAATTGTTGAGATTTTTCGGATCCACTTCATAAGGGTCGTTCTGCCCTTTCCATTGCACGAAAAAGCCGCGGTCGATGTAACTGTACGAGGCATAGCCGGTCCATTTGATGCCGCCGGAGAAACGATAATCCAGCTTGACGGTGGCGACATATTTCAAAGCATCGCCCAGCTGCTGATAGCCGGTCGTTTCCATTCGTCCGGCCGACAGCCGCAGCCCCAGATTTCCAAAGCGCCTTCCGTAGCTCAGATCGGCGCGGTTGTACCAAAGTCGCGAATGGTCGGTCCAGTACCATTCTTTGTAGTAGGGCTTATCGAACTTTCCGGAGGAAAAAGACCAAAGAAAACGCCCTTCCGGCGTCGGGTCTTTGGTGATGATGTTGACGACGCCGCCGAGCGCCGACGCCCCCCACAGCGTCGAACCGGCGCCTTTGAGAATTTCGACCTGCTCAATGTCCAGCGGCGGCAGCATGTCCCAATTGAACTGACCCGTGTCGCTCGCATAGACCGGCACGCCGTCCAACAGCAAAAGCACTTTGTTGCCGGCGCCGAAAGTATACCCTGTAGATCCGCGGATATTGATTTGATCGCCGATAAAGTTGACTCCCGGCGCCGTCTCCAGAGCTTCTTTAATGTCGACGGCATTGCGCCGCTCGATGTCACGCGCCGTGACCACCGAAATGGAAACGTTCGCTTCATCGAGGCGTTGCTTGGACTTTCCGGCAATCACGACGACGGGATCCATTTCGATGTACGTCTCCTCGAGGGCCGCATCGATCCTCGTTTCACGGTTGATCTGCACGCGTACGTCGGTTGCCTGCATGCTGCGATAACCCATCATCGAAATGCGCAGCGAATAGATTCCAGGCGGCAATTTTTGCACGACGTACCGCCCGTCGGCATCGGTGCTTGCACCGTAAATGGTGCCGATCACCACCACATTGGCGCCGGGAAGCGGCAGTCCTGTTTTAGCATCCGTAACTCGTCCGGAAATTGTTCCAAAGGGCTGCTGCGCCCACAGCAGACCGCTCAAGGAAAGCAGCGATGCAAGCAGGGTAACAGTTTTCATACGCCTATTCCCCCAGCCGTTTCATTTTTTTCCAATCGACAAAAATGTCGACGTTCTTCGCAACGTCGCCGGGTTTAAGGCGAAGTGAGCCGAGGCGCGTGCTGTCTTCCGGACTTTTGTATTCACCTGCAATCGAGAATTCGTTCAAGCCGGCATGCTCCGGCAGCCAAAAAACGGCGATGTAGCCGACGCTGCCGCTGCGCACGGGCAACCGGTACTTGTAGGGATTTTGGTTCATTTTGATGCTGAAGTCCAGCGATTTGAGCTGGATGAGGTAATCGACGTCGCCGACCGGTTTGCTTTTAAAGGCGGCAACAGCGACAATGTCGGTATCCTTGGGAAAGGGGCCGCTGAAATAAACTGTGCCCTCGATCGCCGCATCGCGGTCGACTTTGGCCCAATTGACCGGCAGTTGAATGTCAACCACCGGCTTTTCAGGCGTAATATCGAACCCTAACGGCTTGAGGCCGCTCGTATAGTCGATGGGTATGGCAAGGACGTCGGCTAAATTGCTTTCCACGTCTTTGCTGTACCACCACAGCGCCAGGGCATCGTAATGGCCGTACGGCAGCGCCAGCTGATGAAATACCGTATCCTGATCGATCGGCAGGCTGTTGGGACTGTGATAGACCTCATTGATGGCGTGCGGCGGAAATTTCGGCGCCACCATTAGGTAAATGCCCTGCGTGTTCTTGGGCGGCGTATTGCGAAAATAGACGGTCAAATTGAGCGTGCCCGGCAGCGGCGCCAGGCCGTGGTCGACGTTGCAGCGGTAAATGGACGTTACGAAAATAAAAAGAATCACAATAAGAGCCGAAAAATGAAAAATTCGCCTCTTTGTCCGCATCACCTTTCCTCCCCAAAACATGTTATTTCACCAACAGCATTTTTTTCGTAACCATCCATTGTCCTTGTTTCAACCGATAAAGATAAATGCCCGAACCGACACCGCTGCCTTGATCATCGCGTCCGTCCCATTCCGCCGAGTGATCTCCAAAAGTCTGTTCTTCATCGACTAACCGTGCAAGACATTGCCCTTTCAAGTTCAGAATGTCGAGCGTAACGCGGCCCGATTCCTTCAAAGCATAATCGATCCTCGTCGCCTGATTAAACGGATTAGGATAATTCTGCAAAAGCCGTAACGTCTCCGGTGGTTGATCCGAAGCATTGCTAACCTCCACCGGATACCAATTTGCGATCACCGGATTTTCAACATTGTAGGCCAGCTGTTCGGCAAACGCACGGTCCTTGTTTTTTTCGACGAAATAAGCAATAAAACCCAGTTCCAAACTTTGACTGTTAAGTATTTTCAAGCCGTGGTCGCCGTAGGACTTGCCGTCGCCGGTGTCGCCCCCTTCGACATAGCTCTGATCGTCCTGGCCGCCGTTCCGATTGTCGTGCCAATACAATTCGAGTTTTTTATAGGTGGTGTCTTCGATGACGAGATAAGAAAAAAACGTTCCCTGCTCGCCGCTGAGCATCATCCATTCACGGATCATGCCCTTGGAATTGAGCGTGCGATTGACGCCGGCGTCCGGATTTCCGTCGACCAGTACACCGTTGTTGTTGGGGTTATAGAATTTCATGCCGACGGCATTCTCGTTGAAATCCCACGACTGACGCACCAAGTCGAAATTGATGGCGATGTCATCCGGGTCCGGAAAGAGTTCGCGCAGCTTTTTAGGATCGAGGCTGCCGCCGCCCTCCAAACTGCCGCTGAAAGGATAGAATTTGGTCTTGACGTAAAAAGCCACGTCGTTCAGCGTTAGTTCCCCCAAGCGAATGGTCTGCCGCACTTCGCGGGTCAAGCGAACGACCGGATTCGGTGTGACATTCAAATACCCCTGTTCAGGATCCTGCGGAGCAAAAACGTAAAAGTTTTCGCGATCGTTAAGGGCAGGCAGATCATTAAGTCCCGGAGTGAGCGAGATCATACCGAGATCCACCAGGCCGATCAAGCGGATTTTTTGCGTGTCGAAAATATCGACGCCGCTGCCGTAAGGCGGGAAAAAGCGGATATCTTCGATCAGTCCGCTCGGCCGCGTCATACGCACGGAGTAGACAACGTTTTCAACTGCGTCATTGGTGATGTCGTAGGAAAATCGATAAGGCGCGGGAATTTCTTTTTTTTCCGATGATCGCACCAAGTAGGCAAAGGCGACTTGATCGCGACGGTTCGGGTCGCGCACCGCCAGAGTTCGGCGCAGACCATCCTTGACGTCAACGCCGTTCCAGGCCTCTTTGGGCGCCTCGGGCCCCAAATCGCGCACCAAAAATACCAGCTCGTCGTCGGCATCCAGTAAGCCGTCATCCAAAATAGCCTGCTTTTTTCCCATGACCCAGGCTTCCGGATTGGCGTAGTAGTGCCGCGTGCGCGTGGGACTGAAAATATCCTGAGCAAGGATTTTCTCATCGATTTGAAACGGAATAACTTTCAGTTTTTGTGCGGCGGGATCATATGCGTAGAGGTAAATTTCATTGATGGGAACGTTATAGAACTGACTCAATACGCCGCCGTACAGGACGACGGGTTCATACTGTCGGTCTTCGATAAGCGAGCCGGCCAATACGGCCGTGCCTACTGCAGCAAAAAGAGCGACTATCAACAGTCGTTTTTGCATGGTTGCCTCCGTTTATCGATTTCGGGCATCTATCGGCAACTC
>JAPDPN010000183.1:0-4849 GCA_034506455.1 Candidatus Zhuqueibacterota bacterium
CACGCAGAACCAGCACACCGGTGACCGGCGAACCGCCTATGCCGCGAATAGTTATCCCTCCGGCCGCGCCCGAAGCGACTCCATACCCCATCAACGCCCGTTCAGTCACGAACAACGCCGGCACATAGTCTTTTGCCGCATCCAAAGCCGAGGTGGTCATCGCCGTACGCAGCTGCCGTTCTTCGATTACCGTCACTCCTGCGGCTATTTCACGCTGCGCCCCATTGATTTTGGAGGCGGTTACCGTAATAGGTTTGAAGCGATATTTTACCGAATCGCCGGTTGATTCTGCCGCAAATATCTGTGCTCCTGCAAGCAGTACAAACAGAAAGCTACGCATTGTCTCTCCTCCTTACAAGTTTATTTAATATGTTTACCGGTTGTCGTCATGACCAGGCTGCCGTGCTTGACGCCTTTGATGCCGAGCAGCTGATTGGCCAGTTCCCGCACCTTTTTAGCACAGCCGCGTACGGCAGAGACCTCCAAACTGTTTTCTTCATCGAGCTGCACGTGCATTGTAGAGATGATCTCTTTGAGCGGCTCCTGCGACTGCGCTAAAAATTTGGTAATGGTGTTGAGCTTTTGGTCGACGATGACCGTAATCGTTCCGATGACTTTATCCTTCGGGTCTTCCCACTCGTCGCGGACCAGCATATCGCGGATCAAATCGCGGATAGCCTCAGAACGATTGTTGTAACCCTTTTTTCTAATGTGCGCGTCAAATTTCTGCAAAAGTTCGGCGTCGAGCGAAACGCCGAATCGTACAATCGAGCTCATAAGCACCTCGTGCTACTTTTTATAAAAAAGTAGCACGATTGGAACTAAAAAGCAAGATATTTTTTGACGAGGTTAGCGAACGAAAAGTACACCGGCAAAGGTGACGGTAGACCGGAATTCGTCCATCATGGCGTTGTCATACGCGATCAGAACGCCTTCCGAAGACGGTAGGAGAGGAAGAAGGGTCCGCATGGCGGGAAATCCGCAGACGTTGTTTTGCGCGGCTTTTTGCTCGAAAACGAGGTCGAAGGCGGCTATATCTCGGCGCATAAATGAATCGAGCAACTTTTTGTCGGTCTCTTCCACCTGGGCAAGCTGAAAAGCATCCGGCGCCCATTGGCTCCCGTACAAAGGACCGATATGCGACAAATCCACCGCGGCGATATAGACAACATGTCGCGATTCTTCGATAGCGGCAGCCTGAACAGCCTGAAGAAATTCTTCGTATTGCCGTTTCTCGGTTTCTTTCATAGGGAAGGTAAAGGAGCAGAGAACCGGAACAAGTGTAAAAGGAACTTTGACAAACCAGCTTAAATAAACAGCCTGAAACTCTATGCTGTGTTCATAAAGGTGATAGAGTTCATCCTGAAACAGATCATTTTTGCAGTGCTTGGTGATACGCTGTAAAAGTTGATGATCGATTTCGACTTGGCCTCCCGGAACCGCAAACGGGCGCTCGGTAAGCGCAAAGGCAGACTTCATCATATGATGCGATATTCCCAGCACGACAAATACCGTATTTGCGGGCAAAGTATGAAAAAAGCGATAGACTGCGGCATAGGTAACGCCTCCTAACCGCGGATCGATATGGGGGACAGCCGCACCGACGATTTTACGATCGGCTGCGACTCTTACCGATGAAATCGCGGCTGCTTCGGCAGCCTGCCGGCGCATCTGTTCGGCCAATGCTTCGGGCTCTTCGGCATAGCTTTGCCCGGCAAAGGCCATCGGCCGCATTTGGAGCTTTCGATAAGCGTGTCGTCGCGCAGCCAAACGACGGGCAAAGCGTTCGTTGTCCAGAAGAAACGCTTCATCCAGGCTTTTGATCATGGCCTGAATTTGCGCTTCGTTGATCTTTTCGCGAAATTTATGACGATGTTGTCGATAGAGCTCGGCAATCGTATGCTGACCGTCGAACAAAGCGGCAAGCCAAAACAGCGGCGGCGGCAAAAAGACGGCGGTATCGGACAGGTGCAGCGGGTCGTCCAGACGAATGAAGGCATGCCCTTTGCGATCATGAATGGGCGTCGGCTCCAATTCACGGCGCAAAGGAGGAATAGGTTTCTCCAAGACAGTCGCCGGCATATTCAGTCAATTTGAAAAGGTAGTTTATCCACCGCAGCAGGCAACCTTTCGGAAGCGGCCGATGAATCACGTTCTGAAGGATTGCTTATTTTAACGGATTGCACCGTACCGGATTTATCTGAATTTCTGCGATCCATCCGGTTCTCCGATGTCGGAAAAACCTCCAACGGGTTCCAGTTTTCGCGAAACGGCAGGTGCAGTTTATATCCTGCAGGCAACTTTTGTTGATTTTCGATAGCCGGTCTTCGCAGAGCCTTATTGAGAACGATTAACGTGTCAACCTCAACCGCAAAAAGAGCGGCGGCTTCTTTTAAATACATGGGAGCCGGAAGTTCCACGGTCATGAATTTAGCCGGAGGTAAAAGCTCCAGCGGTCCAAAATAATGATAATAGTTTTTCGCCACATGCACGGCAGCAAGAAATTCGGCATAAAAATTTTTAGAAGCAAATCCAAAGGAACGGCTGCGGTAATTGAGAAAGATAGTCTCGAAATCGTTCGTGCCGGTCTTTTGCACGGCATCCTTCATTCCGCTCAGCCCGTGGTTGTATGCAGTAATTGCCATCGGCCAGCTGCCCAATTGTTGATAGTTCTTACGCAAGAGCTTTGCCGCCGCAACGGTTGCGACCAAGGGGTCAAGCCTCTCATCGACCGCTTCGTTGATGGTTAGAAACAATCTGCCGGTATGCGGGATAAACTGCCAAATGCCCGCTGCTCCGGCTTTGGAGTAGGCATCATAATTAAAAAGCGATTCTACATGCGCCAAGTAGGCGATATCTTCAGGCAACCCATAATCCTTAAAAACCGTTTTTATATACTCTAGATAGCGCCCCGACCTCTTTACGCTTTCGGCAAAACGGTCACTTACGCCGCGTTGAGCCCTTATGTTTTCGACAGCTTTGGCAAATTTCTCTTCATCCGCAGAATGCAGCCACGCCAGATAGACATGCCTCTGCAACGCCGTCAGAGAATCATAAGAGATCGGCTTGGACATTTTGGCCAGCTCTTCGAGCGCCCGAACATATTTAGTCTTTTTTTGTTCCACAATCGACCACCGCGAACCATTCTGAGCCGCCGGATATTCATCCAAGTTGACCACTTCATAAACAACAGAAAGGTCTTCCTTGTCGTGAATAACCACCGTGTGGGTGGGATAGCAGGCATAGATCTTTACCCAAAAATCGACGTTTCGTTCAATTGTCTTCGGCAGAACAAACGTCTCCTGGGCAACAAGGCGTGCAGCTGCCCAACCAAGTATGATCCAGAGACTCAATATGTAATCGTACTTCCGCATATTAACCGCTCTTAAGTCGACCGTCATCTCAATTGCAAATTTACAGCCACAAATATTCATTCCAAAGGATGCTGCTTGGCGATAAATTGTAGGAGTGGCAGGAAAGCTTGCTGGTTAACGGCTATTTAAACGGATCCGGATCGATCTCGTCCCAATCAGGGATATGTTTTTTCAAAAAATCCCCAGCCAAATGCGGTTGTTTTTGCAGTATGTTGATGACGATTTCGCGCAGCCTTACCGAATCCCAATCGTGGATTTGCGCCAAAACGTCGCTGAGATTGGTAAAGTCCTGACCATCATTGGCCCAGGCGTAAAGAAGCGCCATGGAATGAACACAAATGTTTTTTCGACTGCGGCAGGTGCAGTGACAAGTCAACTCTCTGCCATGCGATACGATGCGAACGTGATGAACTTCGAGAAAATTGCCGACGCGACCGGAAAGGTGGTTTCGATAGACAACCGCATCGAGCACTTGAGAGTTTTCATAATAACTGATGCCTTCGCCGTTCAGCAATTCATTATCAAAAGATACCACGTCCTCATGCGTAAGGGTGGCGAGAGCCGCATCGATGTCCGTACCGTTAATCATAACTTCCTTTTGCAAATACGACTCTAAAATTTAATGCTTTTACAAGGGAAATGAAAGCGATTCTTTTTCTGCAGCTTTCACATTTTTCTTGTCATTTGCCGTTTTTTTTGGTTATCTTTTGTAAAGTTTAAGGTCAAAGGTGGGTAATGAAAGGCAAGGAAAATTTGGTTTTGGCCGTAGATTTGGGAGGAACAAAAATCTATTCGGCCGTTGTAGACCGTAACGGTAAAATTATCGGGGCGGCAAAAAAGCGAACAAAGGCGGAATTGGGATTCGAGGCGGTTGTCTCGAGAATTTTAGACTGCCTCAAGGAGGCGCTTGACAACGCCGGTGTTGACTTGAACGCAATAAGCGCTGTCGGAATCGGCTCTCCCGGACCTTTGGATTTAAAGAAAGGGGTTATCATCGAAACCCCAAATTTGGGGTGGAAAAATGCACCGCTCAAGCAGCGCATCGAAACGGCACTTGAAAAACCAGTAGTAGTCGACAATGACGGCAACGTGGGTCTGTTGGGCGAATACTTTTTCGGCGCTGCTCACAAGGCGCAGCATGCTGTCGGTTTATTCGTCGGCACCGGTATCGGCGGCGGCATTATTATTGATGGAAAACTGCTGCACGGCTTTAACGAAAACGCTGCGGAACTGGGACATATGATTTTGGATCCCGAAGGCCCGCTTTGCGGCTGCGGCCGCCGAGGATGCCTGGAGGCTTTTTCCTCGCGTACTGCAATTGAACGCGATATACGCGAGGCAGCAGCGAAAGGCATAAAAACAATGCTCATTGATCCCAACAGCAATTCTGAAGAGAGAATTCGCAGTAAAAAGCTTGCACAGGCGTTTAAAATGCGGGATCCTGCAGCGGTCCAGGCAATAGAAAAGTCCGCACG
>JAPDPN010000184.1:0-4788 GCA_034506455.1 Candidatus Zhuqueibacterota bacterium
CGTCGCTGTTGGTGAAGCGCATGGCTTCTGCATCCCAGTAGAGCTTGCCGCGCACGCGCAGGGCGATGGTGCCGAGCAGCAGGGTCTCGGTGATCGGCTGCACGACCTGGAAACGGGCATCGGACGGCTTTTCGCCGCGGCAGGCGCGGATAAACTGATCCAACTCATCGATCGGGCGCGGCAGAGTCTTGGGCGGCCGCACAAATTCGCTCATTGCTTTGTTGGGGATGAGGCGCGGCGACTCGCCGGAAAACTCGCACAGCAGCTTGCCTTTATCGCCGACGAACAGCAGCCCCTCGTCGGGCATTTCACGGCCGTCGATCTCCATTTCCTTCCACAAATGCGGACGAATGCCGCCGTCATACCAATAAAAGTCGACGGGCGGCTGCTCGCCGCGCGCCGGAAACTCCCAGTGCACGATCGAAGCCTGCGGAAAGGAAACCCTGTTCACCACTTTTTCCGCCTGCCCGGTCTCATTGATGCGGCAGAACTCGCTGGCCGAAGCTTCCACGCTGAGCGGCAAATGCAGATCGAGGATGTCCCAAATCTGATAACCGCTGTAATGACCCATATCTCCCAATGGACCGGAACCGAAATCGTACCAGCCGCGGAAGTAAGTGTGGGTATAAGTGGGATGGTACGGCCGTTCTTCAGCCGGCCCCAGCCAGAGATCCCAGTTGAATCCCTTGGGCGGTTTGACTTTTTCTTTCGGCGCGTCCATGCCCTGCGGCCAGACCGGCCGACGCGACCAATTGTGCACCTCGCGGACCGCCCCGATGACGCCGGCCTGAATCCACTCTTTGATCAGCGGCCGCATCTGGTTGTCGGCGGCGCAGTACATCTGCGTTGCCAAGCCTTTTTCTTCCGCCAGTTGCGTCATCAGGCGAGTCTCGGCGATTACATTCGAAAGCGGCTTGTGCAGGATGACGTGCTTGCCGGCCTGCATAGCTTTATAGGCGATGACGCCGTGGGTATGGTCGGGCGTCATGATCCACACCGCATCGAGATGCTTTTCGTTGGCCAGCATGTCGCGAAAGTCCTCCCAGGATGAACATCCCTGCCAGGCGGCTAGGCCGCGTTTCTTGCGGTAAAAGGTATCGACGACATACTTGCCGATTTCGCGGCCGCAGCGGCAGCCGGTGTCGCCTTCGCCGAAACGGGGCTCGTCGAGCTCGCGACGAATGGTGTTGCGCAGATCAAAACGTCCCCATTCAGGATAATCTTGGCTGTTGCGGTTGCAGTCGCAGACCGCGGTCATTTGAATGTTGTCGTTGCGCAGATAGTCCCAAATCATGCGCAGCGCCTGGGTGCCGCAGCCGATAAGGCCGATCTGGATTTTATCGCTGGGCGCGACAAAGCCGGGTCCGCCCAGAACATGACGCGGGACAATAACGGCTGCTGCCGCTGCCGCCGTCGTACCGATGAACTCTCGGCGATTCATGAATTTTTCCGACATGCACTCCTCCGCATAAAGGTTGGTAAAAGGAAAGGGCGTTGAAAAGCTGCGCCGAAATTAATTTTCTTTAACAATAAACTCAAGTAACTCTTCGTAACTTTTTACGGCAATCAGGATCATAAAAACTCCTTTCTTCTTGCAAATCCGTTGCGCCTTTCTCCGCGAAACTCTTTTTATCTTTTGAAAAAAATACTACCTTTCCTTGAGGGAACCAATCAAGGAGAATAGAGATGATTCGTTGGATTGCTTTGGCTATCATCGGTCTGTCCCTATCCCTTTCGGCAGCCGTCGTTACCTCGCCCAACGGAAAAGTTGCGGTAACGCTTGAGGTTAAGCAGAATCTGGAACCCTATCCGTCCGGCGAGCGGCTTTATTTTTCCGTCTCCTACGACGGCAAAGCCGTACTGCTGGACTCGCCGCTGCGGCTAGATTTCAAGGGGATGCCGGCGCTTGCCGAGGGATTGGCCGTCGTCGATGAAGCGCGGCGCTCGTCGCGTGAGGTTTGGCAGCCGGTGTGGGGCAAAAGCAGCCGCATTGTCGATGCCTACAACGAACTGACGTTAAAGCTGCGCGAAACGCGGCCGCCGCATCGAGTCATGACCGTGACGGCGCGCGCCTACGATGACGGCATCGGCCTGCGCTACGGATTCCCCGCCGATTGCGGTTTTGTCGACTTTAAACTGGCCGCCGAACGCACCGAATTCTATTTTCCCGGTAATCCGACGGTCTGGGCGGTACATTACGAGCATTTTCAAACTCATCAGGAGGGCGAATATCCCCGTCGACTGCTCGGCGAGCTGCGCCCGGGCGATCTGATCGGCTGCCCGCTGTTGGTTCAGCTGCCTCACGTTTGGGCGGCGCTGACTGAAGCCGACTTGGACGACTGGGCGGGTCTCTATTTCACACGCAGCACGGCGGCATGGAATGCCGTCGTTTCGGTGTTGTCGCCGCGCTTGGACGAACCTGACGTTGCAGTCATTTCGCGCGCTCCGCGTCTCTCGCCCTGGCGCGTCGTTCTGCTCGGCGAAAAACCGGGAGACCTGATCGAGTCCAACTTGATTTTGAATCTCAACCCGCCGTGCGAGATTAAGGATTTCTCGTGGATTCAGCCCGGCATCGCCGCATGGGACCGCTGGTGGTGCGGCAGCTATGCGCCGGACTATCCCGGCAAATTGGGCGTCGATACGCAGTCAATGAAATATTTCATCGATTTTGCCGCCGAGATGGGCTGGGAATATCAGCTGGTCGATTGGTTCTGGTACGGCAATCCATTTGATCCGAGCAAACCGTTCGGCACGGCCGGAAATCCGGCGGTCAGCATTCTCAAATCGACGCCGGAAATCGACATTCCCGAACTGGTTCGCTACGGCGCGAAAAAAGGCGTCAAGATTCTGCTGTGGCTTGACTGGTTCAACGCCGACAAGGAAATGGAAAAGGCCTTTCCGCTGTACGAAAAATGGGGCGTGGCGGGCGTCAAGGTCGACTTTATGGCCCGCGACGACCAGGAAATGGTCAATTTCTACCGTCGGTTGGTCAAGCTGGCCGCCAAGCACCACTTGACGGTCGATTTTCACGGCGCCTACAAACCGGACGGTTTTCAACGCACCTATCCCAATCTGCTGACCCGCGAGGGCGTGCTCGGCAACGAGTACAACAAATGGAGCAGCCGCATTACGCCGTCGCACAATGTGACGCTGCCGTTTACGCGCATGCTGTGCGGTCCGATGGACTATACCCCCGGCGGCTTTCGCAACAAGACGCCGCAGACTTTTCGCATCGTCGGCGGCGATGAGCCGGGTCCGTTCGTCATGACCACCCGCGCGCAGCAGCTCGCCATGTTCGTCGTCTATGAAAGCCCGCTGCAGGTGGCGTGCGATTCTCCCTACAACTATCGGGTGTCGCCGGCCGGTCTCGATTTTCTCAAAATTGTGCCGACGACTTGGGATGAGACCAAGGTTTTAGATGGTTTTCCGGGGGAATTTGTCGTCATCGCTCGGCGGTCGGGAAAAACCTGGTATATCGGCGCCATGACCAATGAACGGCCGCGGAATCTTGCTCTGCCGCTTGTGTTTTTGGATCAGGGGAAATTCAAGGCGACGATTTGGGCCGACCCCGATGAGGCGGCTGATTACCCCGATCGGCTGCAGAAATATGAAAAAACAATCTCTGCCGCTGATCGATTGGACCTGCATTTGGCCGGCAGCGGCGGCGCTGTCGTAGTCATTGAGCCGATTCGGAAATGAGTTTTTATTGAGGAGCTTTATGACAAAGCGTTTTATTGGTGCTGTGCTGTTGAGCGGCTTGTTTCTCTCCGCCTCGCTGCTTTATGCTCTGGAATTCGACTGGAAACCCCTCTTAGAACCGGGCAGCGGCGGCCGGATTGTTTCCCTGATCGTCAGTCCGCACGACTCGAACCGCATTTTGGTCGGCGGCGACATGCTGGGGGTGGGCTTGAGCCTCGACCGCGGCGACTCGTGGGGCGAAACGTTCGGTTTCGACAGCTGGGAAATGGCCGATTTTACCTGGCATCCCCAGAATCCGAACGAGGTTTGGGTCGGTTCCATGAGCGGGCCGTACAAGAGCACCGACGGCGGTCGGAATTGGGTGTCCAAGCGCCGCGGTATGGGCGCGTTTGACGGCGGAATGTATTCGGCTCCCGTCCAAAAGATTCTGTTCGATCCGAACAACCCGCAGCGGCTGATCGCAGTCGGCGGCTCGCATCGACGCTGGGAGTCGCCTGGGACTCCGAAATGGGGCGTTGTTTGGGAGAGCACGGACGGCGGCGAAACGTGGCGGCAGATCGCCAATCTGCGCAGCCGCAACATTCTCGCCGCCGGTTTTGCCGCCGGCTCATCAGACAGCCTCTACGCCGCAGTCGACGGCCTCGGTGTTTTCGTCAGCCGCGACGGCGGCAGAACCTGGCAGGAAGCCAATGCCGGTCTGCCGACGACAAACATTAATTGGATCGAACCGCATCCCCTCGAACCGGCGACGGCTTTTGTCGCTCTCGGCAATTATCAGCCGGCCGGCGCATCGACGTTTTCTCCCGGCGGCATCTACAAAACGACCGATTTCGGGCAAAACTGGGTGCCGAAGAACAAAGGTCTTTCACAGAACAAAAGCAGCGACACCAATCAAACGGCGCGCTATGAAATCGTCGTGATTGCGAAAAGCAATCCCAATGTCATGTTCACCGGCAACACCGCCTGGACCGATAACAACCCCTACATCAGCAAGGACGGCGGCGAGACGTGGAAGGCGACGGCCGGTTCGGTGGTCAAGTGCTATCCGGCAGGCAAAAGCATCGAATGTGCAGCCATAGATCCGAACAA
>JAPDPN010000185.1:0-4777 GCA_034506455.1 Candidatus Zhuqueibacterota bacterium
TCTGCATTTAGGTTCCCGCCTCAAAGACCCCTTGATGACGCTCTCCTTTATGGCCCTGCCGGTCATTCCCCAGCTCAAGTTGACCGATCGAGGTTTGGTGGACGTCGATCGTTTTGAGCATGTCGAATTGTTTGTAGAATAAGGCGGAGCAGGAAAAATGAAAAGAATGCGATTAACAGTCGTTTTGCTCGCGACGACCCTTGCGGCGCCGCTGTTCGGCGAAGATTATGCAAAAAGCGTCGAGACTTGGCGGCAGCAGCGCATCAACAATCTCAAGCGGCCGGACGGCTGGCTAAGCCTGATCGGCCTGTTTTGGTTGAGGGAAGGAGAAAATTCCTTCGGTTCGGATTCAGGTAATGACCTCGTTTTTCCCGCCGACAAAGCCGATCCTTTTTTGGGCGTCTTTATCCTCAAAGACGGCGCCGTGACCTTGCGGGCTGCCAAGGGAGCAGATATTCGCTGTCACGGCGAGCGCGTCGGCATCCTGCCCTTGACCGCCGACGACGGCGAGCCGACGATTTTGACCCATCGCAGTTTGTTGTTTTATGTGATCAAACGCGGCGACCGCTTCGGTATTCGTTTAAAAGACACGGAAAGCGATCTCTTGAAACGGTTCAAGGGCATTGACTGCTACCCTATAGATTCGAACTGGGCGGTTCCTGCTCGCTTTCAGCCCTATGAGAACGGCAAGACCATTTCAATAATCAACGCTTTGGGCCAGACCGTCCAGGAGACCTGCCCCGGCGCGCTGGTTTTCACACGCGAGGGTCAGGAATACCGCCTGGATATCGTCGGCCAAGCGGAAAGCGACTATTTTATCGTTTTTGGCGATGCTACCAACGGAGAGGAAACCTACGGCGGCGGCCGGTTTCTTTACGTCCCCCGCGCCGATGCCGAAGGCAAAACCGTCATCGATTTTAACAAGGCCTATAACCCGCCGTGTGTCTTTACGCCTTACGCCACCTGTCCTTTGCCGCCGCCGCAGAATATTTTGCCATTCCGAGTCACCGCCGGAGAAAAGATGTACGAAGGAGGGCATCGCTGAACCCCGTTTTCGAAAAGCAAAACGAGTCGCATGTATACGCTGTCGTCTCTCGCAACGTCAAAATGACGTAGAATTTGGAGCCTTTATGAAGCGGCGGCGGTTGCGCAATTCGGCAACGGCATTTTTGGCAGTATTTATCCTGTTTTTTTCAAGTTGCGAAATCGATCACGGCTTGGGCGTCAGCAAGTCGCGCATTCGCGGTCATGTGATTCTGCCGGACATGTCGCTGCGGCCGGATTATTTCGAGGCGGTGCGCATCATCGCGCTGACCAAGACGCTCGACGCCGAGAACATCAGCCTGAACGATGCGGTGTTTTCCAACACTTCGGTCGATTTGAGCCAATCGCGGCCTGCCTACGATTTACCTGCTCCCTTGTCGAAATACGAGTTCGTCGGCGCGGTTTGGAAAAAGCGCGGCGAGCCGTGGGATTATACCCGCATATTCGGCTTTTACGGCTTTGATCCCGACAGCTTCAAGTTCGAGCACAAAACGATCTATTTGACTAAAGATCAACCCGTCGCCGAAAACATCGATATTGTCTGCGACTGGATTTTGGTGACTCCATAGGCCAAGGGCGAAACGTGAACAAACTGTCGGCAGGCGCCATCGTCATGGGGTTTATATTGCGGGTCGCCGCTCAGGAGGCGACGATCGTGGGACGCGTCGTCGAAGCGGAGAGCGGTCGACCGCTGCCGGGCGCCAATGTCTTTATTATCGACACCTTTTTAGGCTCGAGCACCACTGCCGACGGCAGGTTTACCATTCGTCATGTCCCTGCAGGAGAGCATCGCGTCAAGGCTGCCTACATCGGCTATCGCTCAGAGACGGCAACCGTTCGGCTTTCGGGCAGCCAAACGGTGGTGATCGACTTTTCCCTCAAGTCAACGCCCCTGGTCGGCGAGCAGGTAGTGGTGACCGGCTCGCGACAGCCGGAGAATTTGGCTTCGGCTGCCGGCAGCATTCATGTGCTGAGCAAGGAAGATCTGCAGCGCCGCGCTTCCTTCCGTATCGATGAGGCTTTGACGCATGTTGCCGGAGTGACGCTGATCGGCGAGCAGATCAACATTCGCGGCGGTTCCGGCTACAACCGGTTAGGCGGCAGCCGTGCTTTGGTGCTGTTGGACGATGTGCCCATGTTGACCGGCGACCTGGGCGAGACCAATTGGAATCTCGTGCCGATCACCGAAGTGGAGCTCATCGAGGTATCCAAGGGCGCTTCCTCGGCGCTTTACGGTTCCGGCGCCCTTTCCGGCGTGATCGCCGTGCGGACCAAACAGCCCAGCCTCGGCAACACGATCTCTTTTCGCCAGACTGTGGGAGTGTACGATCGCCCTTCAGTGCCGCAATGGCGGTGGACCGACGAGCTGCGCCACTATGAAAAGACGGATTTCAGTTGGTCGAACACGTACGGGCGCGTCGGCGTGCGGTTGGCGGCGACTCGGCATGTTTCTACCGGCGATCGCGAAAACGGGCAATTTACCCGCTGGTACTTGACCGGAAAGGCGCATGCGCAGCTCCCGGGCAATTCGACTCTAACGCTTTTTTCTACCTACAGCGAAGAAGACCGCGGGTTGTTTCTGCAATGGTTGGAACAGGATCATGCGCTGCAGGTGCCGGCCTACGATCGCGGTAAAACCGTTGGTCTCAAAGGTTATGTCGGCTATGCGGTGTGGAATAAATTGTTTTCGCCGACCCTTGCGCTCAAAGTGCGGCTGTCTTTTAATCAACAGTTGGTCGGCATTCCGTTCGATCTGTCCGGCACATTTGCGCCGGCAGCCGGATTGGGCGGCGAGCTGCAATGGCAGTGGAAACCGCACCCGAATCACAGCCTGGCAATCGGGCTGGATTACAAATATGACGCCGTGGAATCCAGCTATTACGGCCGCCGCACCGCCGACGGTCTATCGCCTTATATTCAGGAAATCTGGAAGCTCAGCGAGCTGCTGCAGATCAATGCCGGTTTGCGGTGGGATAATTATGTGCTCGTCGGTGATTCGATCGAAACGCAAATCAGCCCCAAAATCGGCTTCAGCTGGCAGCCGATTTCCGGGACGGTTCTGCACGGTTCATTGGGACGCGCCTTTCGCGCCGCGACGGTCGTCGAACGATTTTTAGAAGCCGGATCTTCGGATTTTCGCTGGCGCGCCAATCCGGCGCTCGAACCCGAGCGGTCGACGCTGCTCGATATCGGCCTTCGACAAAACGTCGGCGAACGGTTTTCCTTCGAAGCGGCTTGTTTTTTTAATCGGTTCGATCACTTGATCGAACCGACGCTGTTCAACGATTTAACGGCCCAATTCATCAACACACCCGCCGCACGCATCGACGGCTTGGAAACGGAGATGCGCTTTCGGCTTTGGAAGGAACGTCTTGAGCTGCACGCCAATGCGGTTTGGATGAATCCGCGCGAAATCGAATCGGGCGAGCCGTTGGTTTACAGACCGCGCTTTACCGCTGCCGTCACGCCGGCGCTGCATTGGCGCCGCCTCAGCCTGGAAGCAGATTACCGTTACGTTGCCCGTCTTCCGAGAGTGGCTGTTTACCCGTTGGATGAGCGGGTGGCTATGAAGCTTGTCGATATTCGGGCGACTTTTCGCCTGCAGCGGTTGCTCTTCCGGTTTTTGGTGCGGAACGCGCTCAACTACAACTATACCGTATCCGAGCGCGTTCTGGGAGAGATTCGCAACTATGCTTTGGTTGTCGAAGGTCACTTTTAGCGCAGGACCTAAAGATAACAGCCGGGTTGGCCTGCGAATTGGGAAGGATTAGGATGATGAAGAAAAATAAACTCGTAACTCTTTGGTTTATTATTACCGTTGTTTTCGGCACCGCATCGGCGCAAAAGAACGGCATCGACCGACGATATGTGCCGATCCTGCAGTCGTGTAATCACCCCTTACTGTTGAATCTGCGCATCGACGAATGGACGGCTTTTCGCTATGATGCCGATCGCAATGAGTGGCAGGCGGTGCCGTTTCAGTTCGACAAACTGGATAAGAAAGGCAAGATCGAGCGGTTTCCCAGCGACTCAACGGATGCGACGGATGAGCTGGCGGTGCTGCCCGACCATTTGGGCGACCGGGCCGCCGCGTGGCAATGGTTGAACGACCCCGCCTCGCAGGCCGAAGCGCGCATCGAACTAGAGTTTTCCGATCCCCTGGATTCGGGGAAACGCGGCTGGCTTTATCTTTACCGCAGGGTCGGCAGCAAACCGGCTTTGCCGCAGTCGTTGCGCTATTCGCCGGGTCCAAGCGATGCACCCGCCGCCGATACCATCAAAACCGATGCCTTTGCCCTCGGCCATAACCGCAACGGCTGGATGGATTATCTGGCGCTCGGAGCCGATCGTGCCGATCTGATCGACCGCTTCAAGCTGCGGCTGGCCGGCAAGATGTTCATCGGGCCGGCTTACGACATTAACGAAGATTATGTTGAATCGCAGACCGGCAGTGAGGTCGTCTTTTTCATCCCCGGCCCGGTGCGCGCCTTTCACATCATCAAGGCCAATTTTTTGCTCGAAAAGCTCAAGCTGCCATTGCTGCCCAAGCGCTCGACCTTTGATTACCATTTTCATTATTTTCCCAACTCGTTCAAAATTTCCGCCGAGACCGATCTCGACGCCGCCATCTTGTCCATATTCGGTGTGCAGCTGCTGCGTCAGTCGCTCGACCTCAGCGAGAACGCCCGCGGCATGAAAGTGTTTTCGCCGTTCAATCGCGACGGTCTGACGG
>JAPDPN010000186.1:0-4769 GCA_034506455.1 Candidatus Zhuqueibacterota bacterium
TCACTTGGTTCAATTCCTGCAGGGTTTCGTAAGGCCGATAATGGTACCATTTGCCTTCCTCTTCCGGCGTGGGTGAGGTCTCGGTATAGCCGAGCATCGGACCGACGAAATCGACCAACGACAGCAGTTTGTCCGAAGGAATGACGATCGGATCGATAAAGATGAAATGGCGGGGCGTTTGTCTGCCGTCAAACGCTCTCGATGCCGCCAATTCCAGCATCAAAGCACAGCCGGTGGACGAGCCGAGAAGGGATATTTTTCGATAACCAAGCTGCTCCAGTTTTTGATATTCTTCAAGGATTGGAGTTTGCCAATCGCGCCAGGTGGAGCGCTTGAACTCCTGATAGGTGCGTCCGTGACCGCCGAGCAGCACCTGCGAGAGCAGAAAGCCGCCGTGTTCGCGGCTCCAGGCGCGCAGCTCGTCCCACTCGAAGGTCGTTGCGGAATATCCGTGCGCGGCGATAATGACCGGCGTCTGCAGATCGGCTTCCGTAGGATGAGGATTGGCCGCCGAAACCAAATATTTTTCCGGTGTATAAAGAGAGGGGTCAAAGATTTTCTCGCCGTCCAGCATGGTCTCCGAGTCGATTGCCGGATTTTTGCTGCAGGAGACGAGCAGAACTGCAGTTGCAAACAAAACGATCAGCTTTTTCATGGCCGGCCTCCTCCGAGAATGACCCAGCTTAAGGTGATTTGGTAGAACAGAGGATAGAGCGTACCGGGTCCGGATACGCCGTTGCCCGTGATGAGATTATAACCGAGTCCGAGTTCCAGCACCGCGGGGATATGCGGACGGATCTGCAGACCGCCGGTTAACGACCAGAGAAAAGAGCTGTTCGGCAGATCGTCGAACAGCTCGACCTCATAATCGGCGTGAAACCAGCCGAGGTGCATTTTCACCAGCGGCCTTATCAAATGCTCCTGTCTAAATACGGCGGCAGCGGACAGCAGATACTCTTCCTGTTTGACGGCGTTGGAGTGGAAGGCGCTGCCCAGGCGCGAGGATAAAATCGTGACGCCGAAAGATAGACGGCCGTCCCACAGCTTGGAGTTGCTGTACTCGACGGCAATTCCGTTTTCCCAATAGAGACCGACGGATTTCTGCAGCCGCGGCCCGACGCTGAGGAGCTGATCGGCGCCCTCCGCCGAAGCTCCCGACAAAAGGGCGAAAAGAACGATGAGCGCGAATGCTTTCATAAGGATCCTCTCTTTGAATAAATGAAGCTTATTCGACAGGGTGGGCAACGTTGAGGTGCGGAGAATTATTCCGCAGAAAGGCCGTTCAGGCCGCAAAAGGACGAATATTTTGCGCGGCAGAGGCTAAAGAAGGGTTCTGCACTGTTTTTTAATGATCGGAAGGGCGCGAACGGCGGCCTGTTCGCCCTCAGCGATAAAGGCTTCGAACTCTTCAAATTCGCGCCAGCTGAACCACTTAACGTGCGGCCGGATGAGAACGTCCGCCTCTGCGATCAAATCGCGATGACGACAGGCGCCGGTGACGGCGAATGAGCGCATCAGGAGCGATAACGGGTTTTTTTCATCGAATGATGCCGCGAGTCCTGCCGAAACGTCGACGGCGACGATGCAGGCGTCGGGAGCAAGCGAACGGGCGGCGCGCACAGGCACGGGCGAGGCGGCGGCGCCGTCGGCCAAAAGCCGCACGCCGATCTCAAGCGGCGCAAAAATGCCCGGCATGGCCGAGCTGGCGGTCACGGCATCGGCTATGAGCCCGTGACGAACGACTACTTCTTCGCCGCTGCGCAAGTCGGCTGCAACGGCGGCAAAAGGGATTTGACACTCTTCGATGAGCGGCCGCGGAAAAAGCTCTTCGAGTGCTTCCTTCAACCGACTGGTCATAGCGCTCATTTGCTCAAGCGGATTTTCGTTTTTATCGCGTTGCGAGAGAAGCAGCATGAGTGCGTCGTCGGCCCAAGATGCTTTTTTTTCGGCCGAGTGCGCCTCGCGAAAAAGCGGCGAGTCGAGAAAAGAGCGTATTTTACCCTCAACGGCTGCAGCGTCGGCGAGCTGAGCATAGAGGCCGCCGACAACGGCGCCCATGCTCGTGCCGACAATGAGTTCAATCGGCAGTTCGGCTTTCTCTAAGGCGTGCAGTACGCCGATATGGGCAAAACCGCGGGCACCGCCTCCCCCAAGCGCTAAGGCAATCGGCCGCTTCAACATTCCGGTTTTGATCAACGCAATAGGGTGATTTTTGTCATCTGCTCTTTTTCGCCGATCCTTATGCGGCAAAAATACACTCCGGACGGCAGAGGGATGCCGTTCGGCGATCGTCCGTCCCAGGGAACCGAAGCCGCGCGCGCGCCGGGCAGTTTGACGTCGACGATTCGGCCTAAGGATTGGCCGCGAGGATTATAAAGATCGATCTGAACGGGCGCCGGTTCCTTAAGATCGAAAACGAATTTGCTGCTGCCGCCGTGCATCTGCGGGGAGAAAGGGTTTGGATAAAAGGACAAGAATCGGGTCTCTTCGGCGGGATTGCCGACCGGACCCCAATAATTGACCGCAGCCAGGGCGTTGACGAGCCCAAAGCCGTATACATTGTCCGGCGATGCGGCGCGGTTGGCCGTCTGCAGAAGAGCTTGGCGAACCTGATGCGGCGTCAACTGCGGATGGGCCTGCAGAATCAACGCAGCCGCACCGGCAACCAGCGGCGATGAAAAGGAGGTGCCGCTTCCGGTGGTATAACCGGGACCACTCGACTGCGCCGAGGTTGCGCCGACTCCCAAGGCGACCACATCCGGCTTGATGCGGCCGTCGCTGGTGGGTCCGCGGGAACTAAATCCGGCAATCACACTGTCGGCGCTTACGGCTCCCACGGCAATGACGCCGAAACCGTCCGCCGGTGCCGTAATGTACCGCCAAGGGCTACTGCCCTCGTTGCCTGCCGAGCAGACCACAACCACCCCTTTCTGAACCGCCAGATCCGCCGCAATGGTAATCGGCGCCGTGCGGCCGTTCATGTCTGCATAGGTGTACCAGTCGATGTAACCGAGACTGGTGTTGAAAACGTCGGCTCCCAAACCTTCTGCCCACTCGGCGGCGGCAATCCAATAGTCCTCTTCCACCGGTGTTTCGCTGCTGATGTCTTCGGTCTTGGCGAGAATGAACGTCGCTCCGAACGCCGGTCCGATCAGAGAACCTGGTGCATAACCGCCGAGAATGGAGAGAACCTTTGTGCCGTGATCATGTTGTCCGTAGGGATCTCCTGGCTCCTGATCCACTTCGTCATCCTTGTTGATGAAATCCCGTTTGGCAAGGATGTTCATGCGTTGAAAAACAGGGTGTTTAACGGAAAATCCGGCATCCATCAGCGCGACGATCACCCCTTCGCCGGTCAATCCCAAGGCATGCACTTCGGGTATGCGGATCATGGCGTTCTGCGTGTAGGAGGCGCCGTAATCAAGGGGTGCGTCGCCGAGTACCTGCCGTTTGGAGAGCGCCGCTGCTTCTTCAGGTTGCGGACGATGTCTTCCGCGCAGAACCGGCTGCACCTTGTCGACGAAAGGAAGAGACCGGATCTCACGCAACTGATCGCTCTCTACCCGCGCGCTCACGGCATTCAGCCATTTGGAGATAACGATCGGTTCGACGCCGATGCTTTTCAGCTTTTCTGTATAACCTGAATAAACCGGCAGATCGGTAGGATCGATGAGCGGGCGCATCACCTTGGCTCGACGTTGCAGGGCCCGGGGACTGAGCTCCGCCTGCGCTTTCTGCAGGTCTTCCGGGTCGCGCGGACCTTTGTCCCTGAAAAAGATCCAATACTTTTCCGCGGCGAAACTGAGAGACGCTGCAAAAAGGAGAAGAACGGTCAGACGATTGGCAAAGGACATGGCGACGCTCCTCAGCGTTTGATCCAAAAAGCCTGTTTTAGCACAACCGGTTCGATCGGAGAGGAGGGTTCACCAAAAGGACTCTCTTTAACCGGCACGCGGCCGATTTTCTGCACGACATCCAGGCCGCCGATGACTCGGCCGAAAACCGTGTATTTGCCGTCGAGAAAACGGGTTCGCTCGCGGGAAAGGCAGATAAAAAACTGCGAGCCTGCGCTGTTCGGATCTTGAGCGCGCGCCATCGAAACGATGCCGAGATCATGAGGAATGCCGTTGAATTCGGCATTGATGGTGTAGCCGGGACCGCCGCTGCCGTCGTTCATTGGATCCTCATCGCGGGTTAATATGTCGCCGCCTTGTATTACAAAGCCGTCGATGATGCGGTGAAAACGGGTCTGGTCAAAATAGCCCGCCTTGATCAGCCGTTTGAAATTGCTGCAGTGGCCGGGCGCTTCTTGGGGATAAAAGGCGATGACAATGACGCCGTAATTGGTCTCGAGGATAGCCGCTTCGCGGGGATCGACCGGCTCTACCGGCGTAGCCTTGACGCGTTCTAAGACTGCTGCGATTTCCTCGGAAGAAAGGATGCGGTATGGCTCGGCAGGTCGGCTTGATTGCTTGGCCTTGACCAATAGAGCCTGTGTTTCTTCAGCAGTCAACGGCTTGTAGGGATCGAATTTCGCACAGCCGACGGTATTAAGGAAAAGAAAAAAGGGAATGAAAAGCATGGCCGTAAGTTTCATTGTTCCTGCTCCGTGTTTTGCTCAACAATAATTTAACAAAACCCCGACAACAAACAAGCAGCAGCTTTGTCATCGCGCGGCCTTTTTGCAACCTTTTAATCCGCGGCGAGTTCCCAATCCTTTGCCGATTGTCCTGCGGTTAGGAAATCAAGCGATTTGTTTTTAAATTCGG
>JAPDPN010000187.1:0-4707 GCA_034506455.1 Candidatus Zhuqueibacterota bacterium
TTGGAGCAGCTCTATCGAGCATATACCATTATTCGGAACGAAGGCTATCATAAAAAAGATGTGACGCCTGCAGCCGCGGCGCATTCCGCGAAAACCCCTCTTTCGGGAAAAAAGTAACCTATTCTAAAATCTCGAGCGTAGCATGTTTTCCTGATTTTCGGGAGACGGCGCTCAACAAAACGCGAATCGCGTGGGCGGTACGACCGCTCTTGCCGATCACTTTGCCCATGTCCGGCTGCGCGACGCGCAGTTCGTAAACCACCGTCGTCTCACCGACGACCTCAGTAACTTTGACGGCGTCAGGGTTATCGACCAAATGCTTGACCACATACTCAATAAATTCCTTCATCGCAGACCCCTTACCCTTTGATGTTAAGATTGCTCGTTTTATTCCATTTGCCGCTCATAGGAATAATATGAATTTCCTTTTGAGGTCAATTCAATATAGCCCAAGAGTAAAATAATGTCAAGCGAAAAATGCATGATAAGACAGGGTAATTTCATAAAAAAACAATTCCATTGATGCGGTGAATCCTCCCAAACTATATCAAATGACCCGCCCCTTTCCTTAAGCTTTGCAATTTTTTTCTTGACATTTACTCGAATTTTTCTATATTTAGGCCGCGTTTTTAGCACTCTCTTTAGGCGAGTGCTAACAATTTGACGGTTATTGAATCTTTTTAAAAGGAGGATTTCAATGAATATCAAACCGCTGGCTGATCGAGTCGTTGTAAAGCCGCTCGAAGTTGAAGAAGCCAAAGTCGGCAATATTTACATTCCGGACACGGCAAAGGAAAAACCCATGCAGGGTGAAGTCGTGGCCGTTGGTCCCGGCAAAATCACCGAGACCGGTCAAAAGATTCCCATGGAGGTAAAGGTTGGACAAAAAGTGCTCTACGGCAAGTATTCGGGCACTGAAGTGACGATTGACGGCGAAGATTATTTGATCATGCGGGAAAGCGATATTTTCGCAATTCTTTGATGTTCCGATCAATCCTTCGAAACTCAAAAATAGGAGTATAGAGAATGGCAAAGATTATTACTTTTGACGTGGAAGCTCGCAACGCGCTCAAGCGCGGTGTCGATCAGCTTGCCAATGCGGTAAAATGCACGTTAGGCCCCAAAGGCCGCAACGTTGTGATCGATAAAAAGTTCGGTGCACCGACCGTTACGAAAGACGGTGTTACGGTGGCCAAAGAAATCGAGCTGGAGAATCCGCTGGAGAACATGGGCGCCCAGATGCTGCGCGAAGTAGCGTCCAAGACCAGCGACATTGCCGGTGACGGAACGACCACCGCCACGGTTTTGGCGCAGGGCATTGTACGCGAAGGTCTGAAAAACGTTACGGCCGGCGCCAATCCGACTGCCATCAAGCGCGGCATCGATAAAGGCGTCAAGGTCGTTGTCGAGGAGATAAAAAAGCTCAGCAAGCCGTTGCCCGGCAAGAGAGAGATCGCTCAGGTAGGCGCCATCTCCGCCAACAATGATGAAGAGATCGGCAATCTGATTGCCGATGCAATGGAAAAGGTCGGCAAAGACGGCGTCATCACGGTCGAAGAGGCCAAATCGACGGAAACGACTCTGGAGGTCGTCGAAGGAATGCAGTTCGACCGCGGTTACATTTCGCCCTACTTTGTTACCGACGCCGAGGCCATGGAAGCGGTCCTTGAGGAGCCGCTGATTCTCATCCATGACAAAAAGATCAGCGCCATGAAGGATCTGCTCCCCATTCTCGAAAAAGTGGCGCAGATGGGCAAGCCCTTGTTGATTATTGCCGAGGACGTGGAAGGTGAAGCGCTGGCCACGCTGGTGGTCAACAAACTGCGCGGCACTCTGCGCGTGGCTGCGGTCAAGGCGCCCGGTTTCGGTGATCGCCGCAAAGCCATGCTGGAGGACATTGCCATCCTGACCGCCGGCCGCGTCATTTCGGAAGAAGCCGGCTTTAAGCTCGAGAACGCCACTCTGTCCGATTTGGGCCGCGCCAAGCGCGTAACCGTGGATAAAGACAACACCACCATCGTCGAAGGCGCCGGCAAACCGGAAGAAATCCAGGGCCGCATTGCCCAGATCAAAAAGCAGATCGAAACCACCACGTCCGATTATGATAAAGAGAAACTTCAGGAGCGGCTGGCGAAACTGGCCGGCGGCGTTGCCGTGCTGAAAGTCGGCGCCGCTACTGAGGTCGAGATGAAGGAAAAGAAAGCGCGCGTCGAGGATGCGCTGCATGCGACCCGCGCGGCGGTCGAAGAGGGTATCGTTCCCGGCGGCGGCGTGGCGTTCATTCGCGCTCTGCCGGCACTCGACAAGCTGAAACTGGAAGGCGATGAGCAGATCGGCATCGACATTCTCAAGCGCGTCCTCGAGGAGCCGATTCGTCAGATTGCCGAGAACGCCGGTTGGGAAGGCTCGATCGTTGTGCAGAAGGTCAAGGAAGGAAAGGGCGGCTTCGGCTTTAATGCCGCTACCGAGACCTTTGAAGACCTCTATGAAGCCGGCGTCATTGATCCGGCCAAGGTTAGCCGCATCGCCCTTGAGAATGCCGCCAGCGTCGCCGGTCTGCTGCTTATGACCGAGGCGACCATTGTCGAGAAACCGGAGGAAAAACCGGCAAACCCTACTCCGCCAAGCGGCATGGGTGATATGTACTAATTCGGCATGCCGATTACGAAAAAGCCCCTGCCAAAAGCAGGGGCTTTTTTTTCAAACTTTATCCGGAACCACAAAGGGGTAACGATACTCTTTCGTCAAATACGTGTCGGCCTCCTCATCGCCGACAAAGCGATAGGTGCGGTCGTTGAAATGCAGCTCTCTGCCGAGCCGATAGGATATATTCGCCAGATGACACATAACCGTCGATCGATGCCCTTCCTCGACGTCGCCGTTCAACAGCATCCAATTTTCGGCACGCACTGCCTCGATGAAATTGAGAAAATGCGCCGAACCTCCCGCACCGGCCAGATTGCTGGGATCCGCAACATCTCCCCCGCCTTCATACTTGGGCCCCGGCTCATTGTTAAAGCCGAAATAGGTATACCATTTATCGCCGTTCAGATGCATCCATCCTTTGGTGCCGAAAAAGAGGTTGCCAATGCGGATGCCGTCGTCGGCGTTCGTGTATAGGCCGCGAACTTCGAATTGAATGATCTTGCCGTCGGCATACTCGAAAGTAGCGAGCTGCGTATTCGGCGTTTCCTGATCATCGATAAAGGCAAATTTACCGCCGACGCACTTGATCTTTTGCGGCATCTCGTGTTTATTCATTCCCCACCGCGCAATGTCCATCTGATGCGGGCCTTGATTCCCCAAATCGGTGCAGCCGAAGTCCCAAAACCAATGCCAGTTGTAATGCACATACTGAGGGTTAAACGGCCGCCACAGAGCCGGGCCTAACCACAAATCATAGTCCAAGCCCGGCGGAACCGGCGCATTGGGTTTGTGGCCGATGGTGTTGCGCGGCTTGTAACAGAGGCCTTTGGCCATATAGATTTCCCCCAACTCGCCGGAATGGAGAAACTCGATGGCTTTGCGCACTCCGTATATGCTGCGGTTCTGCATTCCGCACTGCACGACGCGATTGTATTTTCGCGCCGCTTCGACCATTTTTTGCCCTTCCCAAATCGTGTGGCTCAACGGCTTTTCCGCATAGACGTGTTTTCCGGCCTGGCATGCCCATATCGCCGCCAGCGCATGCCAATGATCCGGCGTGGCGGTCGAAACAGCCGTCAGGTTTTTATCCTCCAGCGCTTTGCGGATATCGGTCGTAAACTTGGGCTTTTTGCCCTGAAGCTCCACCACCATTTTTTCGATTTCCGGAAACAGACGAGTATCGGGATCAATGATCCAAGTGATTTCGACGCCCGGAATCTTGCACCACTCCTGAATATGATTGCGGCCGCGTCCGTTGACACCCGCCACCGCCATCAGAATGCGGTCATTGGCACCCAGCACCGACGAAGGGATCGTCGCTCCAAATGCAGCGCCTGCGGCCGCCGCGCCGATCAATCGACGCGAAAAATCTCTGCGGCTCATTTTTTGGCCCATGTTGACCTCCTCGTTTTAATTTATGAACTCTCCGTATTACAATCGTTATTTTTGGCAGGCTGGGCAAAAAAATGTGCTCCGCCCCGCCGTCACACTTTTTTCAATAACGCCGCTGCAACGGGTGCACGGTTCTCCCGCCCGCTGGTACACCTCGAGGCGATTTTGAAAATAACCTGGGGCGCCTTCAGAGTTCACGAAATCGGAAAGAGTCGTTCCGCCCAATTCGACAGCCTCCTGCAGAATCAACTTTACGCTTGCCGCCAAACGCTCGGTCTCCCAAGCCGTCAGCGTTCCAGCCGGCCGCAGCGGCAAAATGCCGGCGCGAAAAAGCGCTTCATTCGCATAAATATTGCCGATTCCCGCGACACGCCTCTGATCCATCAGCCAAGCCTTAACGGACTGCCGCACGCCGCGCATCGACGCGAGACAATATTCAGCCGTAAACGCGTCGCTCAGCGGCTCGGGACCCAATGAAGCGAAAGGCTCTCTCGAAGCGATTTCGTGCTGCCTCATCACCTCTACGAAACCGAATCGACGCGGATCGCGAAATACCAGGCTTAAATCCTCGAACCCCAAGACAAGATGCGTATGCTTTGTCGTTGCATCAACTTTGGTTTCCAACAGCAGTCGGCCGCTCATGCCCAGATGGATTACAAGAGACCACTC
>JAPDPN010000188.1:0-4620 GCA_034506455.1 Candidatus Zhuqueibacterota bacterium
GTAATTTTGCGCACTCGGCGTCCGCCGCCGCTTTCCAAACAAAGCAGATAGACGCCGGCAGCCTGCGATTCAGCCTCCCAAGTAAATTCGTGCGCGCCCGCAGGCAGATCGCTTTCGAGTAAAACGGCCGTAAGGCGGCCTTTAAGATCGAACAGCGACAGGCGAACGCGGCCGGCGGCGGGGAGTGTAAAGCGCACGTTTGTCGATCGATTGAACGGATTGGGGACGTTGGGCGCGAGAGAAAAGGTCAATGATTTCAGCGTGTCGCCGGTATTAAATCCATTACGGCGCTTGAATATGGGCGAAAGCTTCATGTTCTCAGTCGGCGTAAGCGCGATCGAAGCCGATTCCGGCAGGGAAGGATCGTTCCAGCCGACAAAAGCAAAGCTGTCGTTCGGCAAAGCGGTCAATTCGATGGGGACATCAGGAAAGTAACGGCCGCTGAATTGACCGTCGATCAGCAGAGTGTTGAGACGGACCCTGCCCCGACTCGAGTCGACGTCGATATGAATCGTGACTGCCGGACGGATGCGAAAGAATCGCGCCGCCTGCTGCAGCACCGTATCCGGCCGCGCACCGAGAAAGCCGCGCAACCGTTCCACATTCTCTCGCCAGCGATCTTCACCCGGAGTCCAACGCCGCTGCTCAAAGGGAATTTCAGGTTCAATCGCCGCCGCAAGCGAATCGAGGAGAGCTTGCGTTTGTTGCGGATGAAATCGGCTGTTAAGCAGATCGGCCAGGTGATTGAGAAAACGGCGGCGATAGGTTACATTTTCGAGCATCTTTTGCACGATAAAGTGGATCCAGTATTCGCCCGTCGGCTGAGCATAGTAGGAAAAGCCGTTCCAGGCAAGAGAACTCAGCGAGCGATCCATGTCCCAAATGGTGAACCGCCACGGCCCGTCCGTTCGCCGATCGCGGAAAAAGAAAGCGCCGTAGGTCCAGCTGCGGTACTGCGTTGCATGGACAAGCGCCTGCAGAAGCGTCATCGCCTCAACATCGATGCGACGCGCCAATTCGGCAAAAGCATGGTCCTCTTCAAAGCTGCCGCTGCGAAAAAAGTCGAGCAGGTTTTGCCACTCCACAGCGTCGCCCGCATCCACCTCCCAGTTATTGTAGCCCCAGCGCAGGCGAATGATGTCCGGATCGCTTATGCCGAAATAAGCCCGAACAAAGTCCGTCTGAATGTCCTCACGCAGTTCATAAATGCCCCAAAACTGATGGTTGAGATAGAGAACGCAAAAGAGGCCATGGGAGGTCGGCAAACCGAGACGGCGGTAGAGCTCATTGACGATCGGATCGCGCAGCAGCGTGCCGGTTTCCTTTTGCAGATCATCGTCATAACCGGCGCGCAGGACCAGGCTCGAATAGGATTCGACGGCGTTTTCAAAGAGAGGAAAATAGAGTCGCTCGGCGCCGTAACGGTTGCGGAAATGCAGGCGGAAGGACTTTTTGGGCATCTGTCTGCCGGTGTTGCCCTGGATGCGCAAACCGGCTTGGACAGAAAACTCTCGCCGGCCGTCGACAAAAAAGTGAACGGCGGTCGGGCGTTCCCATCGGCTGCCGCTGCTGTCGCCGTGCGCATAAATGCCGTAACGCTCATCGAAAAGATCGGCAGGATCAGCCTGCAGCAGCAGAATCGGCAGAAGATGCGGCGGCTGTATGAGCAGAACTGCAGAGGCGGTTTCGCTGGGCGGACAACCGTTACGAAAAGCGCGAACCTGCACTACGGCCAAACTGTCCAGCAAGAAGGGTACAGTGTACCGCTGAACCGCATTGGAGTTGCGCGTCGGATCAGGCGGACTGCCGTCCAGCGTAAAATACAGTTCGGCGTTCGCATCCTCGGATGACATGCGGATCCACTGCGGTTCGCTAAACACGCCGCCTTGAGGCAAGATATAGGGCTTTTTGAGGAGCTGATCGATCGAAGGGTTGGGTAACCCCGGCGTGGGTGTCGGAAAGATGAGCAGGCGATCTTCGCCGTCCGGTGAACGGCCGTACGATTGATCGGGCGGCAGCTCACTGTAGGAAAATTGTGCGGCAATGCCTTCGGTGCTCGTCAAAACAAGCTGCTCGCCGCTGCGTGCAAGTTTGAACGAAAGATGCGCCGGCCCTTGCTCAGGTTGTCCGTCAGCCCACAGCAATAATCGAGAGTGCGGCGGCAGAATCAAACCGTCCAATCGATGCTTGCGGGGTGATTTGGGGTTGTCGCTTATCCACCAGCCGGCAAGTTCAACCGACCGGTTGCCGGCATTGTAAAGTTCGATCCAGTCGTCGCGCTCGCCGAACTCGTCGCGCGGCCCGCTCAGGTTTGCCGGGCAGACTTCATTGATCACCACCTGCGCCGACAAGCTCGATATCAAGATGATTGACCACAAGCACAAAAATCTGTAAAACGCCGTCTTTTTCAAATTTCATCATCCTCGTTACGGCCGATAAGCTTATCCATCGTTCTGCCGAAAAAATTGCTTTCTCTCACCGGCTGCATGATTTTAGGTAAAAAAAAGGCGACGGTTCGACCGTCGCCTTGCAACTCAAGACTGGGGTCGATAATACTTCATTGCTTTCGGCAGGATCTCTTTGATTTTCCGGATGCGCGTTTCATCCGAGGGATGGGTGCTGAGGAATTCAGGCGGAGCCTGACCTCCTTTCAAGGCCGCCATGCGTTGCCAAAACGGAATGGCGGCATTCGGGTCATAACCGGCCATGGCCATAAAGATCAAACCCAGCTCGTCCGCTTCGCTTTCATGCAGCCGGCTGTAAGGCAAAATCGCTCCTACAGTCGTGCCGACGCCGTAAAGGGAGAGCCAAAGGTTGCGCGTTTCTTCGGGTTTATCGCGCATGGCCACGGTCAACGCGACGCCTCCCAGCTGCTGCAGCAACGCTTGGCTCATGCGCTCGTTGCCGTGCTCCGCCACGGCGTGGGCAATTTCATGTCCCATGACTACCGCCAATCCGGCCTCATCTTGGGTGAGCGGCAGAATGCCGGTGTAGACCACCACCTTGCCGCCCGGCATGCACCAGGCGTTGACCTGGTCGCTCTCCACCAGGTTAAACTCCCAATTGTAGCCCTGCAGATGGCTGCTCATTTTTTGTTCGGCAAAATACTGCTCGACCGCCTTTTGAATCCGGCTGCCGACGCGCTTGACCATTGCCGTAGCCTGGGGATCTGTGCTGAGTTTGTTCTCCTTGAGAAAAGCATCGTACTGTTGATAGCTCATCGACAGCATGTCGGATTGCGGGATAAGGTTGAGCTGCTTTCTGCCGGTGATCGGCACCGTCGTGCAGGCGATCAGCACCGCCGTGAGAACGATGCTCAATCTGGTTCCAATTTTCATAACTCCTCCCAAAGCGTTTAGGTTCATGACCGAATCATAAAACCCGCTTTCGACTATTTTGTTTCCCCTTGCCGACCCTAAGCGGGCAAAAGCTTCATCTACTCAGCGCTGTCAAAAACCGCCTGCGGATCGAGGAAAGAAGGGGCATCCCCTTCACCGAACCAGTTGCCGCCGCGATAGTCGGGCCAGGCTTGCGGCGGCGCCTTGAGCATTTCCAGATGCAGCATTGCCGGAAACCCCTCAGCCTTGAGCCGGCGAATATAGAACGGCGCTGAAGCGTCCACTTTATCCAGGTCGAGCACTCGCCCGATACTGCCGACGCGTTCTCCGGCCGCTAAATAATCGCCTTCCCCGACACATACTTGCCCCATTTCGGCATAGCGCACGTAAAGGCCGTTCACCTGCCTGACCAGACAAAACCACGTTTCGCGCCAATAGCAAATGTCTTTCGGCGAGGTAAAGAGCCCGATTTGTACGACTCGACCATCGGCGCAGGCGATAACAGGACTCCCCTCCGGTGCGTAGAGGTCGACGCCTGTATGTCTCCGGTCGCCGCGATCTTCCCAAAATCCGCCGCGCTCACCGCGTCGAGGCATTATCTTATTAAAACTTTGCGGAACCGGCCAAATCATCGATCCTCTTCTCCTTATTTTAAAATGACAAATTTAACGAGAAATTGCAAGTCGTATTCTTTTGCAATTAAATCACAAACTTTTTTCCCCAGCCGTCAAAGACCCGCCTTTCCCAGACTTTCGACTTTCGCCTTTGACATTCGACACCTCCTTACCTCTTCCTCCTTTGATTCTCATAGAGAAATTCTTACATTTAAAACAATAATGCAACGACCTTACTTATCAGGAGAATGCGTCATGCAAAAATTGTTCATTGTCTTGTTGATCGTCCTTGCTCTGGCCGCTTGCAGCCGCAAAGAACAAATTCCGCCGCAAACTCATCCGGACTCCAGCCGGTGGCAGGATCTCTTTACGCCGGATCTTTCCAACGCCGTCTATGCCGATACCGTATGGACGTTTCAAAACGGCATCCTGACCGCCGCCTATGATGAAAACATCTGGACCAAAGAGGTCTATGACAACTTTATCCTTGATCTCGAATTCATGACCGCCGACAGCACCAACAGCGGCATCATCGTTTATTGCTCGGACATCAACGACTGGATCCCGAACTCGGTCGAAATTCAGATTGCCGACGACTATTCGCCTAAATGGGGAAACATGCCGCGCACCTGGCAATGCGGCGCCATCTTCGGCCGCCTGGCGGCAAG
>JAPDPN010000189.1:0-4577 GCA_034506455.1 Candidatus Zhuqueibacterota bacterium
CGTTTTGAGGCTCTCCTTTACGGATTCTTTAAACGCTCCGCGCTGAAACAGCTTGCCCGCCAATGCCAGGTTGATGATTTTTGAGACGGCAAAAAGAATCAGCAGGATAAAAAAGAGGCGAAAGAGGCCGCGCATAGCCCTCAGCTCTCCCGCATGCGGATAAACTCCACCAGTTGCTCCAGGGCAAGCTTTGGCTTTTCTTCGTTGAGACATTGCAGGGAGATTCGGGCGCGATCGAGGGCGGAATTTACCTCGCGCAGTGCGGCATCGACGGCCCCCGTTTCCCGCAATACGCAGACCGCCTCTTGAATGTCGGCAGCAGTGAAATGCGGTTTATTCTGCAGCGCACGCAAACGTGCGATCTGGGATTCGGTGCCGTGTTCCCGCGCGTACAAAAGAAGAAAGGAATTTTTGTCGCGGCGCAGATCGCTGCCTATATCCTTACCGAGAACCGATTGGTCAGCCGTAAAATCGAGCATATCGTCTTGAATTTGAAAAGCTCGGCCCACCGCAGCGCCGAACTCGGACATGGAGCGAATTTGCTCCCTAGACCCGCCGCCCAGCAAGGCGCCGAGTGCACAGGCTGCCGAGAAAAGCCGGCCGGTTTTGCGTTCGATCATGGAAAAATAGTCCTGTACCGTCACGTCGCTGCGATGCTCGAACTCCATGTCCAATGCCTGACCCTCGCAGACTTCGAGGATTGCCTGCGAAAACATCTGCAGCACTTGGGGCAAAAGCACGGCCGATACACCGCCCAACGCTTGGTAGGCTTTGACGAGAATGGCATCGCCAGCCAGGATGGCGGTGTTGACGTCCCATTTTTTGTGCACGGTGGCGCGGCCGCGACGCATATCGTCGTTGTCCATAATGTCGTCATGAACAAGACTGAAAATGTGCACCATTTCCAGGGCTGCTGCCGCATCGAGGGCGTCGTCGGCGCGGCCGCCGACCGCCTCGCAGACGGTAAGCAGGAGCACCGGGCGCAGCATCTTGCCGTGAGCAGAGAGCGCCCAACGAACCGGTTCATAGAGGCCGACCGGCTGCACTTCGCCGCTCAATGCGGCTATCCGATCGGCAACCTTTTTACGAAAGGCAGAAGAAAATTCATGCAAAACCGAATCCACGCCGCACTCCAATTTTTCGTAAAGGTAAGAGTATCGGGCGAGAGTTTCAAGAAAATAATTAAAAAAATGCCCGACGCGCAATCGGTGCGTCGGGCTCGGCGAAAGAGACGGCCGTTTTCAGCTCAAGCCTTTTGCCTCGGTAAAATCGGTTCCGTCGAGGATGGCGTTGGTCAGCACCGCACCGGTGAGGTCGGCGCGCCGAAACGAGGCGTCGCTGAGATCGCTGCGCACCAAATGCGCACCCCTTAAGTCCGCCTCATCGAACTTGGCATGGCGTAGATGGGCGCGCTTTAAACGGGCGTCGCGCAGATCAGCGCCGGTAAAATCAGCCCTTTCCAAAGTCGAACCGAGCAGAGCAACATGCGGCAGCCGTACGCCGCGCGCGCTTACCCCTTCGAGGTTGCTGTCCTGAAGATTGACATCGACTCCTTCAGCAGCGTCGAGCCGCGCATTACGAAGATTCGATCCGAACATAAAAGCCCTATCCAGCTTTGCCTGCCGCAGGTCGGCGCCTTCCATATTGGCGTTCTGCAGATGGGCCTCACGGAGATCGGCGCCGGTAAAATTCGCCCCCTTTAGCACCGCGTAAGAAAGATCTGCATTGGAAAGATCAAATCCCGCCAGGGACTCGCCGCGCGCGACCTTTTCAAGAATCTGCTCACGAGTCAGTATCGCCATACCGCTCCTCCCCTCTCAATCCTGCGGAAAAGTTTTCAAAGCTTCTTCAACCCCGTCATATTCTTCGAAGATCGAATCGAGACGCGTCAAACGCAGCGGCCTTCGCACACGTTCAGAGAGATTTGCGAGCTTGAGCTCCCCGCCGCTGCTGCGCAGCTTTGCCAATGCGCCGACCAAAACGCCCTGCCCGGAACTATTCATCCAGGTTACCTCCTTCATATCAACGACCGCGTATACGACTCCCTGTTGCAAGGCCTCATCGATAATCTTGCGAAACTCGTCGGCCTCCGGTCCGCCCATCCATTCGCCTTTGGGATGAACGATCAGGACGTTGTTTTGATATTCGAACGCGATGCTCATATAACCTCCGAGATTCTTTTTCCTTACTCAAAGCGCAGCGCGGCAATGGGATTCATACGCGCCGCCTTGGCCGCCGGATAGACGCCGAAAATCAGACCTACGAAAGAACAAAACAACAGACCGACGACGACGGTCCATACCGGCACCGCAGCCGGAACCGGCGCCAATGCTTCAACCAGTTTCGCCAGGCCGAGCCCCAGGCCGATGCCGATGACGCCGCCGATTTCGCTAAGCACCACCGCCTCGATAAGAAACTGGGAAAGAATGTCGCGGCTGCGTGCGCCCACCGCCTTGCGGATGCCGATCTCGCGCGTTCGCTCGGTCACCGAAACGAGCATAATGTTCATGATGCCTACGCCGGCAACGACGAGCGAAATCGCAGCAATGGCAATGGCGACGATTTTTACATACTTGGTCAGATTGTCGAAAAAGTCCATCATCTGCTGATTGGTGCGGATTTCGAAATCGTTCGGTTTGCCCGGCTGCACTTTGCGTACAGCCCGCAGCACGCCGATGGTTTGATCAAGGCACTCTTCATATAAAGCACTGCTTTTGGCTTTTACGGTGATGTTGACCGAGCGTTCTTTGCCGAAAATTTTTTCAAAACGGGTGATGGGGATGACGACATGATTGTCGCGCGATTGGCCGAGAATGCTGCCCATTTTATCGAACACACCGATAACCTGAAAGCGTTCGCCCTGAATTTTGATCTCCTGGCCAAGCGGATCGCTATAGGGAAACAGCGCGTCGGCCACTTCGACGCCGATGACGGCGCAGCGGGCACTGAAATCGACGTCCTGATCGGTAAGAAAGCGCCCCTCGGCGACGTTGTAACCGTTGTTGATCACAAATTCGGGCGTAGCGCCGGCCACCATGATCGTCGGCGACGTCTTTTCATCGCCGCGACGGATCTCCAAACCCATCTCCCACACTTCGACACCCACATTTTCGGCAGCCGTCACCAGGCGCCGCACCGCCTCCGCCTCTTCGACAGTTAAGTTCTTACGGTTTCGGTACTTTTCCCAGTCGCCGTGCTGCATGATGGTGGGGAACTTTTGCACTTGAAAAGTGTCGGCGCCCAGAACATTAACCTGCTCGCGCACGCTGTTTCGCAGGCCGGTGATCAAAGACTGCATAGCAATGATGGTCATGACGCCGATAATAATGCCCAAAAGAGTCAGCGCCGAACGAAGCTTGTTGGTCAGGATGGCCCTGACGGCCATATTGAAACTTTCACCGATTTGCACGACTCGATCCGCCTTATTCGTATCGTAACGCTTCAATAGGATTCAGCATGGCCGCTTTGCGCGCCGGATAGATGCCGAAAAACAGGCCGATGGCGACGACAAAGGTCAAGCCGAGAACAGCCACCCACACGGTGATCGCCGCCGGTAAAGGCGTGGCGGCCGCTACAATTTTGGCAAACGCCACAGCCAACAGCGTACCGATCGCCACTCCCAACGCACAAATCATCATCGATTCAATGAGAAACTGCAGCATAATGTCGACTCGACGCGCACCAATCGCCTTGCGGATGCCGATCTCGCGCGTCCGTTCAGTCACCGAAACCAGGAGAATGTTCATGATTCCGATGCCGCCGACAAACAGAGAGATCGAACCGACGCCGATCGCCACGGCCCACAGAGTGCCGGTCAGTTTTTTATAAGTATCCATCAGCATGCTCTGCATGTTGACGGCAAAATTGTTTTCCTGGCTTCCCTGCAGCCCGCGAATACGCCGCATAATGCCGATCAGCTCGATCTCGGCGTTGTCGATTTCCTCGGGCGTTTCTACTTTTACCTCAATATCGACGGAGCGCCAGCGCGCACCGAATACGGCCTGAAAGACGCCGATCGGCACCATGACCATGTTGTCCATGCTGTCGCCGAACATGTTGCCTTTCTTTTCAGCCACGCCGATGACCGTAAACTTGCGGCCTCCGATGCTGATGCGTTTGCCGATCGGATCACCGGTGGGAAAGAGAACTTTCAGTACGTCCTGTCCCAAAACACAGACGGAACGGCGGTGCCGCACATCCGTTTCCGAGAGAAAGCGACCGGACTCGGGCAAAACGTTCGAAGTCTCCATATAGTCTTCAGTAGTGCCGACGATGATGACGCCGTCCGCAGTGCGGTCGCGATACGAAACCGGGCGCCGCGCATAGAGGGTTGGCGCAACCGCCACAGCTGTGGTCATCATCTCCTTCAGTTTTTGCGCTTCATGAACCGTCAGATTCGGTCGATTGCGAAAGGTGAACCATTCGCGACCGCCCATGATCCACGGGAATTTGGAGACATAGAGCGTCGTCGTTCCGATTTTGGAGATTTCCGTAGCAAAAGCTCGGTTGAGCCCTTGAATAAGCGCCACGATAGTGATTACCGTCATCACGCCGATGACGATGCCGAGGGTCGTCAA
>JAPDPN010000190.1:0-1915 GCA_034506455.1 Candidatus Zhuqueibacterota bacterium
TACGATCGCGAAGAAATGATGATCCTGAACATGGTGCGCCAGGGTGTACTCGGCGAACTGCTGCATGCGGAATGCGGCTATCTGCACGATCTCCGCGCTCTTAAATTCGATTTCGAAAGCAAAGGCGAGGCCTTGTGGCGGACGGCTCACTCTATCAAACGCAACGGCAACTTGTACCCGACGCACGGCCTTGGGCCGGTTGCGCAGTGCATGAACATCAATCGCGGCGACCAATTCGATTATTTGGTTTCGGTCAGCTGCCTGTCGCGCGGCCTGAATTTGTACGCGGCCAAGAAATTCGGACCGGATTCAGAGTGGGCTAAGAAAAGCTACGCCCTCGGCGATGTCAATACTTCGATCATTAAAACCAAGCTGGGCCGCACCATCATCGTCATTCACGATACCTCGACGCCGCGGCCTTACAGCCGCATCAATATGGTGCAGGGGACAAAGGGCATCGTGCAAAAATGGCCGAACCGCATCTATATCGAAGACATCAGCCCGCTTGATGAATGGGAAGATCTGGAAAAATATTATCCCCAATACGAACACCCGCTATGGAGCGCCAAGGCGGAAGAGGCGCGGGGCGCCGGTCACGGCGGCATGGATTACATCGAGGATTATCGGTTGATTCAGTGTCTGCTGAAAGGCGAGCCGCCGGATATGGACGTGTACGACGCCGCGGCATGGAGCGCCGTTGCTCCGCTCTCCGAGCTTTCGGTGGCAAACGGCAGCCGGCCGGTCGAATTTCCCGACTTTACGCGCGGCGCATGGAAGGAACGTCCGCCGCTCGGCATCGTCCAAGGGTGACGGCGCCGCAGGCTGTCACCAGGACCTCCTGATACAGCTGTTCCGTGCGTCGGATGACGGTAGCCGAATCGAAATCCTGCAGAACGCTTTGCTGCAGCAGGATCCTCTCTTCGGCGAGCTCCTCAAGTTTGGACAATGCTTCGCGCAGGCGCAACAGGAGCGTGCGCGGCGTCGGTTTGCCGCCGGTGACGTCGACGAAATTGCTGTCTTTCAATACGGGATAATTTGCGCAAGTGATCACAGGCCCGAGGTGTTTCCGATTGATCGAAAGCACCGGCAGGCCGGAAGCCAAGCCCTTCATTGCCGCTCGGCCGACCCCCATGACCAAAGAGCCCTCCAGGATCATCTGCGGCTCCGGCTGAAAGCCGTGAAGCCTGACGAAAAGGCGGCCGAGGCGGCGGTTCAACTCTTCGGCTGTTTTTTTGAGAAACGGTAACCCTTTGCCGTCGCCGAAAATTTCGAATGTAAGCTGCGGATGATCGGTGAGCAAGGCGGGCATGACGTCGCGAATGATGATCGACAACAGCTTTCCGTGCCTGCGGTCGATGCGGCTGATGTACAGAATTCGATCTTTGCAAAAGGTGCCTTGCCGGTTGCTGTTTAGCCCATTGGGAATATAGACCGACTTTTCGGCAAGACAGGAAAAGCGGGTCGCCCGCTTCAGCACCTGTTTGCTGACAAAAATAACCCGCTGCGGCAGCCGCCGGAAAAACCAATTTCCCAAGTCATGCCGTGTGCGGCCGTGCACGGTTGCAACGACCGGGATACCCGTCAGCAAACCGGCCAGACCGGCCAAACGAATCGCCAGCCGTTGATGCGCATGAATCAAATCTATCTTTTGGGTACGAAGGAATCGGCAGAGGAAGAAGAGTCGCCAAAGCAGCGTCCAGTCGGATAGCGGCAGGTCCACAAACTGAGCGACTGAATCCAGACGCGACATTTGTCTGCCGCGTTGACCGGCAACCCAAACGTGGTGTCCCGCCTGCGCCAAACCGTTGGCGAGATCGCAAACATGGTTTTCCGCGCCGCCGAAATCAAAGCGCTTGACGAGAAGGAGAATACGCAAGAGTCTGCAGCCTTTTGGTAAAAAGCGATCGAACGTTTA
>JAPDPN010000190.1:2015-4550 GCA_034506455.1 Candidatus Zhuqueibacterota bacterium
ACCCAAACCAGCGAAATCCAAAAATCTCCTAATCCCAACATGATGATCCCTTTCATAAATCGTTGGATTATTTGATTTGATCAAAGCAGGTGCGCACATGCGCTTCCGGCATCGGCTTGCCGAAAAGCTGTCCTATGAATGTTGCCAGGGTAGAAAGCGGCAGAGAGATGAACAGCGGATCGACGACCGCCCATTTGCTGCCCATGGCCAGCGAATCGACGCCGAACAACGCCTTACACAAAAGCAGAGGTTGCGAAACTTTGGTATGGACAAAAAACAACCAAAAAAAGCTGCTTAAAAAGCCGACCCAGAAACAAGCCAACGCTGCAGCCCGCTTGATTTTGCGGCTGTAAAGCGCACCGACGAACATTGGGAGAAATGCGGCGGCGCACAAGCCGAAGAAAATAGTTGTACCGCGGGCAATGATGGCAGTGCCGCCTTCAAAAAAGAGAGGCAGTCCCCAGGCCAAAAACAGACTGAGCAGTATGCAAATTAAAATTCCGGTTTTATTGATGATAAGCGTGTTGCCCTTGCCGTTTGCCCATTTTTCGTAAACGTCGCGGCCAATGGCGGTGCCCATGACATGAAACTGCGAACTCAGTGTGGACATGGCGGCAGAGAGCAGCGTCACCATGAACAGAGCTGTAAACCACTGCGGCATGGCGTGACTAATGAACAAGGGGATGATATTATCAACCGCTTTTTCAGCCGCAAGAAAAGAAACTTTGCCGAACGCGGGATGCTCATAAAAATAGACGTTGGTCAGAGCGCCGACGACAAAAGCGACGCCGGTCATCATCAGAATAAAGACGCCGCCGACCAGCACGGCGCGATTAAGCTCGCGGTTGGACTTGACGGTCATGAAACGCACGACCAGCTGGGGCTGAGCAAGGACGCCGATGCCGACCCCCATGATCAGCGAAGAGACGAGGGTCCACCAATACTCCGACCCGAAAGTAGGAAAGGAGGTCCAGCCGGTATGCCCTTTGGCGCCGAAAAGCTTGATTGCCTCCGGAGCCAGCGCCGTCAGTTTCTGATTTGCCGTCACCAGGCCGCCGAGCTTGCTGTAGGTCAACACAAGAAGGAAAAACATTCCCAGAAACATCAGCGTGCCCTGAAACGCATCAGTGTACATGACGCCCTTGAGTCCTCCCATCACCACATAAACGGCGATGATGACCGTGAAGAAAAAGAGCGCGACATTATAGTCGACCTGCAGGACTTGGGCAATGAACTGGGCGCCGCCCATCAACACGACGGCCGCATAGAGAGGCATGCCGATAAAAATGAGCAGCCCGGCCATACCCTGCAGGGATTTGGATTGGAAGCGCAGGCCAAGGAATTCTGGAAATGTATGGGCGTTGAGATTGAGACCCATAATGCGCGTCCGTTTGCCGAAAAAGACAAACGCGACGAAAATCCCCATAAAAATGTTGAGAAAGGTCAAATAGAGCAATCCCATGCCGTAAACGGCTGCCGCGCCGCCGAATCCGACGATGGCCGATGTGCTGATAAAGGTTGCGCCGTACGACAGCGCCATCACATAAGGGTGAATTGACCGGCCGGCAACCATGTAATCCGCCGCGTTTTGCGTCCGGCGGTAACCGATATAGGCCAGATAGCCTACGATGAACAGATAGATGATGACGATGCTCGATATGAGAATCAGGTTCATGATAACCCTCCTTGCCGATGTTATTGCAGAGTGTACATCAGCTCGCCGCGGATAAAGGAAGCGCCGGATTGCGGCGGCGCATAAAAGTCGCCCGCAATGAAATAGTCGAACAACACATGCCCCGTAAGCTGTTTCGACAGCTTGAAACGGATCCACAATTGTATCTCGTCGCCGCGGGTTTTGCCCGTGCCGCTCGAGGTCGCATAAAACGCGTTCAGATGATGAAGCCAGAATGTGATGTCGATCATTGGGTTGATGACCATATCGAAGCGAAGATTAGGCGCCAGCGTGTTGGTCCAATATGCCACTTTTCTGCCGCCTCCGATATTTTCGCTGGTATGCGAGTAAATGTACAGCTCGCTCCACTTCGGCCAGCGGCTGAAAAGCGGATTCCAGCCTTCGACATTGTCGGTCTTGGGGTCGTCGCCCGACAAAAGGTAAAGGCCGCCTGTGACCACGCCTTTTTTCTGAGGCAGCACGGTATAGGAAAGATTGGCATAACCACCGTACGCCGAAACGTCGGCTTTCCTCTGTTTTCCCCGCTGCACGGCCCACTCTGTCGTCAGTTTGAGCGAATTGCTCAGCGGCTGCACCAGGCGAAAGCCCACCGTGTTGAGATAAAGTTTGCTTTTTTGTGTTTCGGTCATTTTGGGAAAGGTAGGCAGAACATAGTTCGGTTCTTCAGTTTTGTAAAAATAGTAGGCTTCCATTTGCGATCCGGCATTCGGTTTTTTTGTAAAATACAGGCCCAATGCTTCTTCCAGGCCGTCGTTGAGAAACTGGTCGCCGGAATAACTTTTCGGCAGGCCGAGGTACTTGCCGCCTTCTTTGGTAAATTTGTACTTGGGCAGCCTTTTGTC
>JAPDPN010000191.1:0-4546 GCA_034506455.1 Candidatus Zhuqueibacterota bacterium
GCGCCGCCGAAGAGAAAGATCGAATCACCGGCGCAGGGTGCGGCAGCCTTTAAGCGATCCAAAGTGCGCCATGGAGAGTCCAAAGTCCCTTTCCCGCCGTCGCTGCCGAACGGATGAAGGTAAAAACTGCGCGCCTGCAGACCGTCGGCAGCAATCATGATGAGCACGAATAAGCTGATGATGACCGATTTTCCGACCATTTTTTACTCTTGCGGCGTTTCGACAAAATCATCCGGGTTGTAACCCTGGCGCTGCAGGATGTTGAATATTTCGGCGCGTTGTGCGTCAGTCAATGTTTTCTCGCGCGCCAAAATCCAGCCGTATTTGCGGTTCGGCGTGCCGACGATTGCCCACCGATACTCCTCATCCAGGCCGATGATCCAATAGTCGCCGTAGAACCAATTTTTCCACAAAAAACGGACAAAGCTGACCTTCAGCCTGGCGTTGGAGTTGGTATCCACGACTTGAGCGATGCCTTTGATCTTTGTTTCTTTGCCGTTTTCTTTTCGGCATCGGTTGACCACTTCAACCTTCCCATTGGGAAGAAGGCGGTAGGTTGCCGTTGTTCCGCTTGCACAGCTCTTTTGAAACCGGTTGGGAATTTTGGCGATTTCGTACCAGGTGCCTTCGTATCGGCTTAGATCCACAAACGGCACGGTGATGGGCGAGGCGTACAGCGCTGCCGCCCCTAAAAGTATGGACAAAACGACGGCATGCTTCAAATCCATTTTTCAACCCTCCGATTGATTTCCTGAAACATTGCCGCAATGTTTTCCGGCGGCACATTGGCCATAATGTTGTGTACTTGTTGAAAAACAAACCCGCCGCCGCGACCGAGCACGTTCACCTGTCGGCGCACATGTGCTCTCACCTCTTCCGCCGAGGCGTAGGGTAAAACACTTTGCGTATCGCAGCCGCCGCCCCAAAACGTCAGGCGGTCGCCGTATTTTTCCTTCAAGATTCGGGCGTCCATGCCGGCGGCGCTGATCTGCACCGGATTGACGGCGTCCAGTCCGGCATCGATCAGGTCTTTGAGAAACGGCGCGATGCCGCCGCAGCTGTGCAGCATAATTTTGACATCCGCCGACTCTTTGACTCGCCGCCACATTCGACGATGGAAAGGCTTAAAGAATTCGCGATAGGTCTCCGGCGAGATAAGCGGGCCGTTTTGTCCGCCCAAATCATCGCCGAAAAGGATCACATCAATGTAAGGACCAACTGCCGACAGCCACTTCTCCAGATTGTTCAGATAAATTTCCGTCAGCTTTTCCGAAAGCCGCAGGCACTGTTCGGGATAGAGCATGAGAAAAGTCAGATAGTTGTCCATACGGTAGAGGCTTTGCGGCGTTTCGAACAGATTGCCGCCGAACAGCCCGACAATGGCACGATCCGTCCAAGCCCGCAATTTTTTAGCGCCTTGCGACAGCTGGTTCAAGTCGTCGCCATCGAGCGACAAATGGCCGCCTGGGGACGGCACCGACCACAGGCCTGAGCTTAAGTGCTGTTCGAGGTCGCTGAAATCGTCCTCCGCAAAGTTGCGATCTGCCAGAGGATAGTCGATCTGCTCGAAATAGAGGCATCCCTTTTTTTGCACGCCGACCGGCCTGCCCGCAGCGTTCAACAGCAGCCAATCGTCGCCGCGCTTTTCCATCTGCACGTATGCAGGTATTTTGCAGGGCGTGCCGTCGGGCAGAACCCATTCCTTCCAATCGGCGTCGTCGGTTAAAAAGCCGCGGCCCAATTCGATGACGTCGACGCCGAACTCGTCCAGCACCGGCGGCTCCACGATCGCCAACTGTTGAATGACGTCATAGACATAGATGTCGCCCGAAGTGATGCCCAGATAGTCCTTCAGCTTTTTATAAGCAATCGCCATAATTCCGGACGACCGATGCCCGCCGAAATCGATCGGCGGCCGATCCGGCTCATGATGGTCGAGCGCAGCAAGGACTCGTTCGCGAGAGGTCATACCGCTTTTCTAATGCCCGCTGCTGGTGATTTTGTTTTAATCAGCATAAAAATTCTTACAAACTCCAGCCGTTGTGATAGGGCTCTTCGATCAGCTTGTTCGCTTCTTCGCTGTTGGTAAAGCGCTTGGCCTGGCCGTCCCAATACAACCGTTTCTGTATCCGCAGGGCAATATTGCCAAGGAGCACCAGTTCGGTTAACGGCCCGCCGTAAGCGAAATCGGCGCCGGCCGGTGCGCCGCCTTTACAGGCGGCAATCCATTCCTCATAATGGCCGATAGAGCGCGGCAGCGTCTTGGGCGGCTTTTTAAAGCTCTTCATGCGGCTCTCCGGCAGCAGTCGCGGCGATTGGCCGGTAGCGTGACTGAGAATCTTGCCCTTGTCGCCAATCCACAAAATCCCGCCGTTCCATTCACCGAATTCGCGTTCGTCCTCGAGCTCAAGGGGACGTTCGGGTTTGAGGCCGCCGTCGTACCAAACCACCTTAACCGGCGGCATTCCGGCTCGGGCGGGGAAATCGTAAAAGATCATCGAGGCTTTGGGATAGGTTTCTTTAAAGAGTTCGGTCGAACAGGCATAGATGCTGGTCGGTTGATCGAGCTTGAGCGCCTTGACCACCGGGTCGAACTGATGGCAGCCCATGTCGCCGAGAGCGCCGGTGCCGAAATCGTACCAGCCGCGGAAATTAAAGGGATGGTAGGCGGGGTGATACGGCCGAAACGGCGCCGGTCCGATCCACAATCCCCAATCGAGCATAGGCGGAACCGAAGGAATTTCCTGCGGCCGTTCGATACCCTGCGGCCAGATCGGGCGGTTCGACCAGATGTGCACTTCGCGGACATCACCGATGACGCCCGCAGCGATCCATTCTGCCAGCAGGCGATGCTCTTCGATGGCATTCATCTGAATGCTCATCTGCGTCGCGACTCCCGCGGACTTGGCGGCGGCGGTCAAGGCGCGCGCCTCGGCGATCGTGCGCGTCAGCGGCTTGGCGCAATAGACGTGCTTTTTGCGGCGCAGCGCCTCAATGGCGATGACCGCATGGGTGTGGTCCGGCGTGCCGATGACCACACCGTCGATCTCGGGCATTGCCTCGAGCATCTCGCGAAAATCCTTAAAGCGGCGCGCCTGCGGATACTTTTCGAAAACCGGCTTGGCGTACTCCCAATCCACATCGCACAGCGCGATGATGTTCTCGCTCTCCAGGTTTTCCAAATAGCTTTTGCCGACGCCGCCGACACCGACGCCCGCCAGGTTCATTTTGTCGCTGGGCGCCGTGTAGCCGCTGCCGCCCAAAACGCCACGCGGCACGATCGTCGCCGCGGAAAGCGCCGCCGTTGTCTTTAAAAACTCTCTTCGCTTCATGACACGCCTCACTTTAATGTCGTCAAAGTGAAAATCGAGTTTTCCGGAACGACCGCCTCAAGAATGCCGCTTCGCAGCGTTGCACCGGCGCATTTCTTGAACTGCTCTTTGCGGCTCGTGCGATAATAGATTATTTCCGCCTCCGCCGACAGGCTCAGAGCAGAGACGTCGATTTGGAGACGCACGTCGCTTTCGATCGTGCTCATGCCGACGAGGGTCAGGTCGCGGCGGTCCGGAGTGATAAAAGCCAGCAGTCGTAAATGCTTGAGAGGCGATTTAAAGACGGCATAGGTCTGTTTTTCATCGAAATCCGGCGTTGTGATGCCGATGCGGACCATCCCCGGTCGTACGTACTTGAAAATTTGCTGCGCCGCATAATAACGCGGCTTGGGCAGGTAGAGTCGGGTTTCGGCGTCATAGGCGAGGAGGCCGTACGTCGTCCAGGCGTTATCGTGTTTGTGGAAATTGTCATACGCGTCCCAGACCATGGCGCAGGTAAAGCCGTCGGCCAGAGCTTTCATCAGTCGTCGGGTAGAGCGCCAGGCAATGCCGAACTCGACTTCGCCGGTCTGATCGAGGTCGCCGTACTCGCTCATCCAAATGCCGGCGTCGGCGTAGGGGCTGTTGCGGACCGCCTCGACAAAGCGGGCGTAGGGGCTCTTTTCCAGAAACCACCAGCCGCCGTCTTCGTCGCCGCCGTTGCCGTAGGTGTGGGTTGAAAAGGCGTGTACGCGGCTGCGCAGCGCCGACTCGGCCAAAATCGGCGCGATTTTTTCCAGATTGGGGGTGGAATCGCAGAGGAGAATCAATTTGATGTCGCTCAATCCGGCGGCATCGAGGCGACGAACGACGGCGCGGACGGCGGGCAGAACATCCTCAGGAAGCAGCTTGGGTCCCTCGGGAAACCCTAAATCCGTTTCGTTAAACGGCGCCAACAGCGAAAACTTGAGACCTTCTTTTACCCGCGCCCATTTCAGCATCGAAGCGATCATTTCGGCATAGCCGTCGAAATCGACCAAGCGCTGTCCATCTGGGCCCGCAAACTGCGGCGGAATTCTGCCGCTGACGTTGAAATGGGGCTGCACGCCCTTTTCGTTGAGGTAGCGAAAGGCCGCCCAGGCGTCGCGAAAGATCGGAGCAGAGTAAATCTGCGCGAGATAGGTTTCCGGCCAGCGGCCGTCGGCGCGGCGTTCGGCAGGATCGAGCCAGTCCGC
>JAPDPN010000192.1:0-4488 GCA_034506455.1 Candidatus Zhuqueibacterota bacterium
TACCTGACCGAATTAGCGGCGCTTTACCACAAGTTTTATCACGAGCTGCAGATTGTCGGCGAAGACCGCGAGACGACCGAATCGCGGCTGATGCTGTGTCTGGCGACGCGCCGGGTGCTGGCAAACGGCCTCAGACTGCTCGGCGTCTCGGCACCAACACGTATGTAAAGATTCCTAATAACAATCTAAAGGATCGAGTATGAGTGTATTGGTCGTCGGATCGGTGGCGTATGATGTCATCGAAACGCCGTTGGCGAAAACCGAAAAGGCATTGGGCGGCTCGGCCGTCTTTTTTTCAGCCGCCGCCGGTTATTTGTCGCCGGTCAATTTGGTCGGCGTCGTCGGCAGCGACTTTGACCTTCAGGAACTCGATTTCCTGCGCCGGAACTATGTCGATCTTTCCGGCCTGAAAGTGGAGGCAGGGGAAACGTTTACCTGGTCAGGCCGCTATTTGGACAATCTGATGGACCGAGAAACCATCTTTACCAAACTCGGCGTGTTCGAAAGCTTTAAACCCGAGCTTCCCGATTCTTTCCTGGACAGCGAGTTCGTCTTTTTAGCCAACATTCAACCGACTCTACAGTATGACGTCGTTCGGCGCGTGAAGCAGCCGCGCTTTGTCGCTATGGATACGATGAACTATTGGATCACCGGAACGCCGACAGAACTCAAGCGCACTTTGAGCGTGGTGGATGCGTTGTTGGTCAACGACTCGGAAGTTCGGCTGCTTTCGGGGGAGCGGAATCTGTTCTTGGGAGCGAAAAAAATTCAGGCGATGGGACCGCGGGTCGTCATCGTCAAGAAGGGAGAACACGGATCGATCCTTATCGACCGTAACCGCTATTTTGTGTGTCCGGCTTTGCCGGTAACCAATCTCTTTGATCCCACCGGTGCCGGCGACACGTTTGCGGGCGGCTTTATGGGCTATTTGGCGCAGACCGGCAGCCTTGATCACGCCAACCTGCGCCGTGCCGTGGTCATGGGTACGGTTATGGCCTCGTTTTGTGTCGAGAGTTTCAGCATCGATCGGTTGAAAGGGCTGACGCCTGACGACATCCGCAGACGGTCGTCCGAACTGCTGCAGTTGATGCAGATTGAGGGAGACGGAAAATGGATCGGCTGATGCGCGTCGTTACTGAAAAGCTGACGGTCGCGACGCGCGGCCATACCCATATTATCAACCTCACCGATGCCGCCGCCGAAAAGCTTGCCGCCAGCGGCCTCGAAGCGGGTACGATTACTTTTTTTGTTCCCGGCGCCACGGGCGCAGTCACGACGCTGGAATATGAACCGGGATTGTTGGAAGATCTGCCGGAGCTTTACGAAAAAATTGCTCCCGAAGGCCGTTTTTATCACCATGATGCAACCTGGGGAGACGGAAACGGTGCGGCGCATTTGCGCGCCGCTCTGCAGGGACCGTCGCTCGTGGTTCCGTTCCGCGATCGTCGCATGCTGCTCGGCACCTGGCAGCAGGTGGTGTTGATCGATTTCGACAATCGGCCGCGGCAACGAACCGTCATCCTGCAGATCATGGGCATCTGAGCCTGCCGATTATGATCGATGTGCGCAATTTGAGCTTCTCCTTTTCGGAAACAGGGGGGCAACCTTATGCCTTGAAGGACGTCTCCTTAACCATTCGTGAAGGTGAAACCATCGCCGTAATGGGCAGAAACGGCTCGGGAAAGAGCACCTTCGGCCGCTGTCTCAACGGCCTGCTGCAGCCGACTGCCGGTGAAGTATGGGTGGACGGATTTTCCACGCGGGACGCAAGCCGATTGATCGAAATTCGCCGCAGAGTCGGCATGGTCTTTCAGAATCCCGACAATCAAATCGTTTCCGCCACCGTCGAGCGGGAGATCGCTTTTGGTCTGGAGAATCTCGGTCTCTCGTATGAAGAGATGCATCGCCGCGTCGAGGAGATGCTCGAGATTTTTGATCTGCGGGCGCATCGCAATCGGCCGCCGCATGCGCTCTCCGGCGGCGAGAAGCAGCGCCTTGCCTTGGCGGCCGTCACGGCAATGAAGCCGAGCTATCTTGTGCTGGACGAGCCGACCTCTCTTTTGGACCCCAAGAGCCGCAAAGAAGTGCTGCGCTTTGTGCGCGCCCTTCATGCCAAAGCGGCCGGGCATGCGGTCACCACCGTCTTGATTACCCAATTTCCCGAGGAAGCCCTTACTGCAGAACGGTTGATCCTTTTTCATGACGGCCGCGTTGTTCAGGACGGTAAGCCTGAAGAGATTTTTGCGCAAATCGACCTGCATCCATACGGTCTCGAACCGCCGGTCAAATTCCGAGTCCTGGAACTGCTGCGCAAGTATCGAATTGACATTGACAATAATTTCAAATAAATTGCCGGAGAAGGGCCGGCCATTCTCACGACGAGGGAGAGAGTCATGAAACATCACATTTTTGATTTGGTATCTCCCGAAACCGTCGAAGAAACACGGCGCGTGTTTGCCGTGCGAAATGATTTGGGGGTCTGCCTGTACGACCATCTCGGCAAACCGATCTCCAACTGTGACCTTCAGCTCGGCGCTTTAGCCCATCTGCCGACTTCAGTCCGACAGCTTTTTCGCCTCTTTTACCGCATCGATCATCTTGATACAGAGCTTTCCTTTGCCCAAGGTCTGCCGATTTATCGCGCCTATGATCAGGGTCGCATTCTGCAGAGCCTCATTCCCTTACTGCACCGCAACGAATTGATCGGCTTTGCATGCCTGATTAAAATTGTAGAAAAAATCGACCCGACGGAGCAGCAGGGGCTTTTGGCCTTTCTGCAGAGATATGAAAACGATCCGCAGCGCCTGCGCGACTTGGCCTCGCCCTCGCCGCTGCCGGCGCAACAGGCGCTTTCCGCAGCCGTCGAAGAATTGCAAAAGAATTTTCGTCTACTCTTCGAAGCCGGGGAAGCGCGTTTACAGCTCTATGAGCAGGAGAACCCTCAGGAAGTTATGCGATCCGATTCGACTCCGATGGACATTAAATCGGCGTCTCGTCAGGGGCTGCTTTTCTGCAGCCCGGACGGAGTTGTGTTGGATGCACAGGCCGTTGCGGCAGCGCTGCTGGGTTTTTCATCCGCCGAGGACATCTGCGGCCTCAGAGTTCCCGATCACTTGCCGATTACTGACGCTTCCAAAGAACTGCTTCGCCGCAGCCTGCAAAACGGCGCGGAGCATCCGATCGAAGTGCAGACCATTCGCGGTTCATCGCTGCGTGCGGAATTCCGGCTGCAAAAGGATGCCGGGCAGCTGCTCGGTTTCGAGTGCCGGCTTGTCGAAATCTCCCCGCAGGCGGCATTGGAATCGGCTCAGGACAAAAGCGCTGCCCAACTGATCATTACTCAGGAGCAGGAACCGCCGCCGCTGGAAGAACTATTGTCCCAGCAAGACGATGCAGAAACGCCGAGTCAATCGACGAAAGCCAAAGAGCCGGAGCTGCCTCCCTCGCCCTCTTTTTCCTGGCAGGCAACGGCCGAGCTGCTGGAACACCATCCTCTTCCGGCCCTTGTTTTCGACGCGGAAAACCATGTCAAGGCGTGCAATCCGGCCATGGCCGATCTTCTCGGCATCGAAAGCGAGGCGTTGGTGGAACGACCGCTGCTCAATTTAGTGGTCGCCAACAGTCATTCGATGGTCGAACGGTGGAAACATTATTTGCTGCAGAGCGAAAAGAGCTTCTTATTGGAGCCGAAAGTATTTCTCCCGATCATCCGCAAAGACAGTTCAGTCATCACGGTGCGGGTGCGGCTGCTGCGGTTATTCGCCGCACCTGCCTGCTTTGTGCTGTTCGTGGAGAGTGAATCGGATCAGTCGGGTACGGGCCCGTCCGAGACTGCAGAAGAAAAGCCGGAGAATTCGTCCGATCTGCAGAAAGCGCAGGAATTTGCGAAAAGAGTACGCAGACAGTTTGCCGCTTTGGCGGAACAACTCGGCGACGTCGTTTCATCGAGCTATTTGGCCAGTCTGGCGAATGAAGAGACAAAAAAGCGTTTTACTGCCCTCAAACGATTGTCGGAAAAAGCTTCGATGGTCGATCGTCAGCTGGCGTTCTTTACCGGCGAATTTGTGCCCCGGTTTGCCTATATAAACTTGAACGAGATCCTTCAAAAAGTGGCGGTCGGCTTGCGCCAGTTTCTTCCGAAAACCGTGGAACTGCGCACCGCGTTCGATCCTGCCCTGCCGCCGATTCAGGGCGATGCCGGCTTGTTGGTGCAGATGATCGGCATGCTCTGCCGCAACGCTGCGGAAGCGATGCCGAACGGCGGCGTCCTCTCCCTGCGTACGCGCTGCAAAGACGGCATGGGAGAGCTGCAGATATGCGACACAGGACGAAGCATTGACCCGTCGATAAGACCGCGACTCTTTTTCCCCTTCTGCAGCAGCAAAGGGACGGGATTCGGCAAAGGGCTGGGACTGGCGGCCGCATACGGAATCGCGCGCGCTCACCACGGTTCGCTCACCTTCAGCCCGAATCAGCCGACGGGCACCA
>JAPDPN010000193.1:0-4447 GCA_034506455.1 Candidatus Zhuqueibacterota bacterium
TGCGGCGACGTCATGAAGCTGACGATCCGCGTCGTGGACGGAGTGATCGTGGACGCCAAATTCAAGACCTTCGGATGCGGCGCGGCGATCGCCACCAGTTCCATGGTGACGGAGATGGTCAAAGGCAAGGCGGTATCAGAGGCGCTCGAAATTTCCAACAAAGCCGTCATGGAGGCGCTTGGCGGACTGCCGAAGGTCAAGCGGCACTGCTCCGTATTGGCCGAACAGGCTCTCAAAGCGGCTATCGAAGACTATATAAAAAAGCAGCAGACACTTAAACAGGAGGAATAGCGACCTCTCATGAAGCCTTTTGCAGTTCTCGACAACCTCTACTGGGTCGGCGCTCTGCATCCGGATTTACGGGTGTTCGACATTATCATGACGACAAAAAACGGCACGACCTACAACAGCTATTTGATCCTGGATGAAAAGGTTGCCGTGATCGATACGGTAAAGGGAAAATTTACTGAGGGTTATCTCGAACATATCAGCGGACTGGTCGATCCTAAACGAATCGATTACGTCATTGTCCAGCATACCGAACCGGATCACGGCGGAAGCTTGGAGGCTCTGCTCGCGGCGGCGCCGCAGGCGGAAGTCGTCTGCGCCAAAGCCGCAGCCAAATATGTCGCCAACACCTTAAACCGCGAGGTGCGGATGCGCACCGTCGGCAACCGCGAAACGCTGACGCTGGGAAAACGAACGCTGACCTTTTTGCCCGCGCCTTTTATCCATTGGCCGGACACCATGATGACCGTTCTGGCTGATGAGGGTGTGCTCTTTTCCTGCGATCTGTTCGGCGCCCATTTTTGCGACAGCCGCATGTTCGACGACTTGATTCCCCGCGACGTATGGCCCGATTTTCAGTACTATTTCGAAAGCATCATGCGGCCGTTCCGAAAGAACGTCCATTCCGCATTGGAAAAGGTGTCCGAATTTTCCATCAAGTTGATTGCGCCTTCCCACGGACCGATCATTCGGCGCGACGTCGAGAAATATTTTGCCGCGTATCGAGAGTGGAGCGCGCCGCTGCCGCCCAACCCGACGCCGCAGGCGCTGATCTATTATGCTTCTGCGCACGGCAACACCGAGCGTATGGCCGAAGCGGTGGCGCAAGGCCTGCGTAATGAAGGCGTCGAGGTGGAGCTGTATGATGCACTGAATCTCAACCTCGCCCCCCATATCGAAAAGATCGAACGGGCCGACGCTCTCATTTTGGGATCGCCGACCATCAACAACGATGCCGTCAAGCCGATTTGGGATGTGCTCAACAGTCTGACGACCATCGACATAAAGGGCAAAGTGGCTGCGTGCTTTGGTTCCTACGCGTGGAGCGGGGAAGCGACGGAATTGATTCAAAGCAGATTGGCAGCTATGAAGTTCAAACTGCCGCTCGAACCGTTGCGCGCCATGCTGGTGCCGAGTGCGGAAGAGCTGGAACAATGCGTCCGCTTCGGCGCCGAGCTCGGCCGTCAATTGCATGTCAAAGAATAAACTTTGCCGTCAACAGGAGAAGCATGAACGAAAACGAAATGACCTTTCCCGTTCTTGACAACGGCTTTGTGCGGCTGGTCGATTTTATGGGCGGGGATGAATCTGTGGCGCAGGCGGCGCGCGTCTCGTTCGGACGCGAGGCAACGCACGACGAACGGGATAAAAAGCTGATCTTTTTTCTCCTGGCCAACGGTCATGAAACGCCTTTTGAACATTCGGTGTTTAAATTTCACATCAAATGCCCGATCTTTGTCGCCAGGCAGTGGTTTCGGCATCGCATCGCCAGCTATAACGAGATCTCCGGCCGCTACAGCGAGATGAAAGAAGAGTTTTGCCTGCCGGAGGTTTTGCGGACGCAAAAGTCCCGTAACTATCAATACGAAACTTTGGCGGAGCCTCTCAACGGTGCGCTGAAAGCCAAGATTGCGCAGAGTTATGCCGCCGCTTACGAGCTGTATCAGGAGCTGTTGGCGAACGGCGTGGCTAAAGAACACGCGCGCATTGTGCTGCCGCTTTCGCTCTATACGCAGTTCTATTGGACGATCAACTGCCGTTCCCTGATGAATTTTCTCAAGCTGCGCACGGACGAGCACGCGCAATTCGAAATTCGTCAATATGCCGAGGTGATTGCGGACATTTTTCAGGCCAAGATGCCCTGGTCGCACGAGGCGTTCATCAAATACAAGATCAAGGGAGAAAAGTGGATCGAGGCATAGGTCAGGAGGCTGCGGTGCTGCCCAAGCCGCACTGGCTGAAAATTCGGCTGCCCGGAGGAGAGCATTATACTCAGGTCAAGTCGCTGGTGTCGCGCCACGGTCTGCATACGGTCTGCCAAAGCGCGCAATGTCCCAATTTGGGCGAATGCTGGAGCCGCGGCACTGCGACGATGATGATCCTCGGCAACGTCTGTACGCGCAACTGCCGATTTTGCGCCGTCGAGAGCGGACGGCCTCTGCCGCCTGATGCCGATGAGCCGCGGCGCGTCGCGGAAGCGGTTGCGGCCTTGTCGCTGCGTTACGCCGTCATCACCTCCGTGACTCGGGATGATTTGCCGGACGGCGGCGCGGAGCAGTTTGCCGCCGTCATTCGCGAAATTCGGCTGCGCAATCCTGAATGCCTGGTCGAAGTGTTGATTCCCGACTTTAAAGGCGATGAGCAGGCTCTGAACAAGGTCTTTTCCGCTCGACCCGATGTTTTGAATCATAACTTGGAAACTGTGCCGCGACTTTATCCGCAGGTGCGGCCGCAGGCGGATTATGGGCGATCGCTGGCGGTGCTGCAAAAGGCGGCGGCAGCCGGTCTGCGCACCAAGTCGGGGCTGATGGTCGGCTTGGGCGAGACTCTCCAGGAAGTCATCGATGTGCTGCAAGATCTCTATGCCGCCGGATGCCGCATGGTGACGGTGGGACAGTATTTACAGCCGTCAAAGAGCCATTTGCCGGTTGAGCGCTATGTTTCGCCGCAAGAGTTTGACGAGATTGCCCGGGTCGCTCGGCAAATCGGTTTTGAGCATGCAGAGTGCGGACCGTTGGTCAGAAGCTCTTATCATGCCGAGGAGCAGTTATGGAAGAGCCGGTAAAACCGCTGCCGAAAAAGACGCCTTCACAAAGCAGAACCGAGATCAGCCGCATTGTGCGGCCGCTCGACGCCAACACGTTGGGCACAGGCTACGGCGGCTATATTATGGACTGGATGGATATGGCGGCCTCCATCTGCGCCCGCAGACATACAAATCTGAGGGTCAATACAGTTTTGGTCGAGTCGTTGCGCTTCAAAAAGCCGATCCGCATCGGCCATGTCGCCAAAATCGTCGCCGTTGCCACGCGCTCGTTCAATACTTCTTTGGAAGTTAAGGTTGATTTGTACGACGAGGATACCTATACCGATACGATCGAATTTGCCGGCACGGCGACGTTTGTACTCGTCGGGTTGGATGAAAAATGCCGCCCGACAAAAGTCCCCGAGCTGGTGCCGGAAACTGAGGAGGAAAAGCAATTGTGGCTGCAGGCCGGTGAAAGGCGCGAAAAACGAAAACGAGAACAGATGGAGAATATCTAGTGGCTTTATTGCAGATTATTCGTTACGGTCATCCCACTCTTCGACAAAAGGCCAAAGAGGTTGCCGTCGATGAAATCGATCAAACGTTTATCGACGACATGCTCGAAACGATGTACAAAGAGGACGGCGTCGGTCTGGCCGCTACGCAGGTGAACGTTGCGCAACAGATTTTGGTGTGTACGGACCGTCAACAGGAATATGTGTTGATCAACCCCAAAATCATCGGTCATAGCGTCAGCCGCAAGAGCGATTACGAAGGCTGCCTCAGTCTGCCGGGCCTTCACGCTTTGGTTCCGCGTTATGAGAGGGTCATCGTCAGAGCTCTGGATAGAAACGGAAAGCCGGTCGAAATCAAGGCGAACGGACTGTTGGCGGTCATTCTTCAGCATGAAATCGATCATCTAAACGGCATTTTGTTCATCGACCGCGCCGACCTCGCAACGTTGTCGTGGACCGAGGCCGAGATCGTCGAGGAAAAGCTGCGCGGAAAGCCGACAACTTTGGGCGAGGTACAAAAATATTTTCGCGAGAAATATCATCGTCAACGGGAAGTCATTCAGTTCGACCGAACCGCAGCAGTGCTAACGTGAGATTGGGTATGGCTGAAGAAACCTATTCGCGCAGGCTATCCGGCGAGGAAGCGCAAAAGAGATTCATCATTATCCCCAAAGAAAATCTTGCCCTTTTCCCCAAACCCGGAGTGCCGTTCGAAATCAATTTGAACGGTCAAGTGGTCAAGGCGGAAATAAAGCTGCACCAGGTTCCTCGTCCGGGTACGCGGAAAAACGTCATCGAATACCGCCTGGATCTTGCCAAACACGCCGCTCTCTATCAGCCGCGTTTCGGACAAAAGGTGGTCATTCAAAAGAACGCCGACAATACCTATTCATTGCTT
>JAPDPN010000194.1:0-1234 GCA_034506455.1 Candidatus Zhuqueibacterota bacterium
CGGCCTTGATCTTCAATATAGCCTACAACCGACATCCGGCTGAGCGCCTGAATACTGTCCGGCGTCATCTTTTCGATGACGGCGCGATAGCGCGGCGTGCAGAGGCGCATGGCCGGATCGCCGAACAGAGCATATTTTTCGGCGTTGTGCTTGTCCCACTGCACCGCTTTTGCCAGCATAACCGCATCGCCCAACCGCTGCGTTAAGCCGCTCCTTTCGTAATCTCTGAACAGCTCGCGGTAAAGCTGGTAATTAAAAGCGGCGTTTTGGTCCGAGAACGCCAGACGCGAGGAGGAAATCATGGCGACGGCGCCGCGTCCCGCGGCGTTGAGAATGTCCTCGGCAAAGCTTTGTTGCCGCGGTTGATCCCAGTAGGCGAACTCACAGGTTGCCGCCACCCACAAAGCGGTGCGCCGGCCGTTCCTTAGTTTGTCCAAATCACGCGAGCGCATCAGCACCCGCTCGTGCGCCCACAGCTCATCATTCCCGTGTCCGATATAGTTGATGATCAACGAACCGCGGTTGATCTGTTCGAGCAGCTCCAAGGTGGCCTTGGGCTTTTCGCGGCCCGAAATGCTGGCGGTTTTTATTGCCGGATAGTTGATCATGTAGATCTTTTTCACGTGCAGAAGATCGGGCACATAGTTTTCCGCAAGCTTTTCCGCCTGCTCGGTGTGAATGGTTTCGTTGTCGCTGCGCTCGGTATATTCATCGTCGGCGACGATGGTAATGGTCTTGAGCCATTCGCCGTAATCGGGGTTGGTTTCGTACTGCACGATTTTGTTGATGACCGCCTGCGCTTCCTCGACGCTCTGCACGACCAGCCGACCGATTGCCATCTGCATGCCGGCGTTCTCGCCGCGGGTATAGGTATACCAATCGTCGGTCGTTCGGGTATTGTTCTCGCTCGTGCCTTCGGTTTCGAAAGGAATGATCAGATTGGGCGCATTTTGCCGCAAGAGGTTCTTATAGTCATAGTGACCGTCGCCGATCAGGAGAACGTAGCGGGGATTGCCCCAATGATCCTGCGCCCAGGCTAAAAAATTGCGGATGGCCGCCGGTTCCGGTTGACCCCAACCGAACTCGTTGATGACATCGGAATAGTTGACAACCTCGGTCTCCAGCCGGTCTTTGGGATTCCAGTTTTCGCGCAGACTTTCGAGCTGCAACGCCTGCTGATGGAAATCGTCGTAGGTGATGATGATGTAATCGGCCTTGACGGAGCGATTGCGCA
>JAPDPN010000194.1:1334-4365 GCA_034506455.1 Candidatus Zhuqueibacterota bacterium
TCCACCCACATCAGGTCGCGGAACGACGGCTGCGGAGAAAGGTCGTTGACTTCCTGAGAAGCGATTGTCTTGATCCGTTTTCCCGGACGCTTATTAAAGGTCAACCAGTAGCAGTTGTCATAAGTGAAGGGATTGATATAGTGCGCCAGTCTGCTTTTGCTCGGCTGGTGTTCGATGCCTTCGACGGAACGGCCGTAAAAGAGGATATAGTCGGATTCGTCGAAGCGGCCGTCTTCGCCGCCGACAACGGCGATCGGCGTTTCGATAAGCGTATCGTTCTTGGCCAAAACCACTTGGGTGGAAATCGGTTTCCCGCCGTTGTTGAAGAGTTGAATGGTCGCAGGGTCGATCGACGCCAGGGTCGCACTGCCGACGACCTGCTTGAGCGCCGCGCCGGTCAGCTTGTAGATGCCCTCGCGGTTGGGGGTATTTTTGGCTGAAATAACGATTTTGAACCAGTTGTCGCCGGCGAATTGATTCATCGCCGGGCGGCGGAGGGTTGGTGACGTCTGCCGTCGCCACGGGCGCGCCTGTTCATAGTTCAGCAGGAGCGACCGATAAAGCGATTCGTCGTCCGATGTTAGGGCGACGGGCAGATCATTTGTCGCCGGAAAATCGATGCGAATGACCATTCTTTTGTGCACCACCGCCTCTCGCCGCGACGGTACATAGGACACAGGAAAGATGCGCAATGCTGCGACGCGTTGATCGCGAAACCAGTAAGGTTCGTCGAGACGAATCGGTTCAGAAAAGGTCGGAGCGGATGCCTGGTAATGCTGCGGATTCATTTCATAGATTTCGCGAAAGCCTATTTCCGTCCGCTCGAGACGGGGTGTCGGGGCAAGAAGAAGATTCGTCAGAGTCTCGGTCTCATCTTCGATGACCTGGATTTGCGCCTCCCCTTCGATCGGCAGGCCGACCAGCGCATTTTTGATCGGAAGGCGCGGTCCGCCGAGTTCGCCGTACCAATCGGCGCCGTTAAATGAAAGGACTGTAAAAATTTCCTCTTTGCCAAGCACTTCTCGCCGCGACAAAGAATCCAAATTCCATTCCACGAAAAGCTGCTTTTCACCCGCAGAAAGCAGCCTAAGCTCCGCTCCTCCGGCGGCATAGGCTGTAAACAGCAGCAAGCAGAAAAACCGCAGATGCGTCATTCGCAATTCCGATTCGCCTTTAGTTCAAACAATTCTTTCAATGACGGCGTCGTTTTGCAGGGTATCGGCATATCGACGATCAATAAGACGCAGGAGAGAAAACGCCATGCTCAAGCCGATGGTTGCGCCGATAATGCCGCCCGGTTCGCGATGAGAAGCCCACAAAGCGGCGCCGACGAAATAGCCGCCGACCATAAAAACGAGCGGCAGCAGAAACACCAGGGCGGCGCTCTTTACAACTTGGCGCGGTTCGATGACCACCTGAACGCGGTCGCCGACTCGACCGCCGATCGGATTCGCGGCCTCCAGGCGCATCACGCCTTCGCCGAACGCTTGACATGCCGTGCAGGAGCCGCAGTTCTCGCTGCGGTTGATCTGCACCACGGCGCGATCGTCCTCGACCCGCACAATTATGCCGATTTCCTTCATGCCTTTCCCTCTAAACCACGTGGTACTGAAACCCGAGGCCGCGGGAGATTGTTCCGGCTAATTCAAGAAAAAAGATTTTAGAAACCGCAGCAGACCTGCGCGTCACAGCGTATTCTGCTGCGGTGATCGGTCTCAATCGATCGTTTTCCAATGCAGTTAAAAGCGATGAAAACTCTCGCCGATAAACTTGAGGCCGTCTGTGATTCCGCTCCTCCAATACGGCCAGGTATGACCTCCTTCGCGTACGCGAAATTCATGCGGAATCTGCCGCTGTCTCATCACCTTGTGCAGTGCCATGTTGCCGTTGATGAGAAAATCATCGTCCCCGCAATCGATGTAAAAGCGCACCTTTTTCAACTCTTCTACGGGACGCGTTTTGGCCAAGTCCAAAGGATGGTGCTCGCGAAAGTACGGCGGCAGTTGGCCGTCTACCAAAGGCCCGAAAATTTTGCCAAAGAAATCGTTATAATTGCGGCGTGTATTTTCGCCGACCAATTCCTCGTCTTCCCACACGGCGGCGCTAAAGGCGGCGCAGGCGGCAAACAGATCGGGGTAGCGCATGGCAAATTTGAGCGAGCCGTAGCCGCCCATCGACAAACCGGAAATGCCGCGGAATTCCTTCTGCGGTCGCGTTCGATAGGTCGCGTCGATAAATGGGATGAACTCCTGGATAAACATATCCTCCCAGCGGTCTTTGCCTTGGTAATCGTTGACGTAAAAGGTTACTTTACCGTCCGGCATGACGATGATCATCGGCGGAATTTCGCGCTCAGCAATGCCGCGGTCGGCGGCCAGCTGAACCTCGCCGAACTGCACCCATGCCCATTCCTGATCCGAATAACCGTGCAGCAGGTACACCACGGGGTAGCGACGAGTCGACTCGTCATAACCTTCAGGAAGATAAACGCAATAATTGACTGAATAAGGCAGAATCTTGCTCTTCATACTCAAGCCTTCGAGCACCTTGCCGCCGGCATAGGCGGAAGCGCCGACCCATAGCGTCAGAACAAAAAAGATTACTTTGTTTTTCATGAGAAGCTTTCCTTTTTATGGTTGATAGACCTAAACTAAAAAGGACCCGACCTTCAAACAACAAATGTATAAACAGATAAAAAATAATAAAAGAGGAAATTTCTCGGCGCAAGTATTGTTTAAAAGATCGAATTATGTTTACAAAAACCATTTATTGTTGTTTACGCTGATGGAGCGAGGGCTTTTTCGAGCTCACGATTCGGGTAGTCACAGCATTCCTTAATGCTTGCCGTCGGTTACCACTCCATCATTCAGATAGAGCATTTTTCCCGCTTCTGCGATAAAAAGAGGTAACAGATTGAATTAGCATCGACGTTGGTTTACATAGGAAAATTTTTTCTCTGCAAAACATTGCAATAGATGATATATTGGTAAGGGAAGCAAAACTTTACACCCGAAAACAACAACTTTAAGGA
>JAPDPN010000195.1:0-4282 GCA_034506455.1 Candidatus Zhuqueibacterota bacterium
TCAAGACTGTAAGGAATCGTGTCGTAATAACCTTTCATCTGCCAAATTGCAAAAGGCAGCGCGGTTGCACTGTAGGCGATGACCAACCCCGAGTAGTTGTCATAGGCTTTGATCTTGATCAGCATAATGAAAAGCGGCAACAGCAGCATGGTTACCGGAAACATTTGGGTCGTGATGAGTCCGACCATGGCGGCGCTTCGTCCTTTGAAGCGATAGCGGGAAAATGCATATCCGGCCGTCGACGCTAGGGCGACACTGACTACCGTAACTATGGCCGAAACGACGATGCTGTTGAACATCCAGCGCAGAAACGGCTCGCGGGTAAAGAGCTGGTGATAGGTCTGCAGCGTGGCATTTTCAGGGATGATTGCCAAAGATTTGCTGAGCAGGCGATCTCCCGGCCGAAGCGATACGGAAAAGACGTTCAAAACCGGATAGAGAGCGAAAAGGGCAAACAGGGTGAGAATGATATAAGCTGCAATCTTTCCGCTCGTAGAAAGTTCGCGCGGTTTTCTCATAACGCCTCGCTCAATAGACAGCCTCGACGGCGCGGGTCCGTTTGATGAAATTCCAGCTAAAGATCAACAGAATGGCAAAAATTATCATTGAAAAGGCGGCTGCATAGCCGAACCGGAAATAGGTAAATCCGGTTTTGTATACCCAAGAAACCAGGATGTGGGTGGTATCGGACGGCTCGCCGCCGTTGCTTACCAACCAAACGACATTAAAATTATTGAATGTCCAAATAACGCCCAACGTGACGGCAGGCGCCATCACCGGCTTCAGCAGGGGCATGGTGATGTGGCGGAACTTGAGCCACGGCGAGGCCCCGTCGATCTCTGCCGCTTCATACAGCTCATCCGGAATGCTCTGCAGTCCGCCTAGCGCAATGATCATCATAAAGGGGAATCCCAGCCAGATGTTGGTGATCAGGCAGGCGGTAAAGGCGCCCCATTCGGTGGTCATCCAAGGAATGGAAATGCCGAACCAGCGCTCCAAAAGCAGCGGTATGGCGCCGTATTCCGAATTGAACATCCCCCGCCAGGTCAAGGCGGTAATATACTGCGGCATGGCCCAAGGAAGAATCAAAATGGTGCGGTAGAACGACTTGCCTTTCAGGTCTTTGTTCAGCAGCAGAGCTAAAAAGACGCCGATCGAGACATGAAAGATCAAATTCAAAGCTGTCCACAGAACCGTCTTTAGGAAAAAGTACCAAAAAGAGCGATCCTTGAGCACGGAAAGATAGTTCTGCAGACCAATGAGCCGCCAGTCGCGAAAGTGGGCGAGATTCATGTTGGAAAAGGAAATGACGACGTTGTAGGCAAACGGATAGAGGACGACCAGCGCCAGAACCGTTAACGCAGGCAGGGTGTAGAGATACGCCAATCGATTGACTTTGATTTCTCCGACACCGCTCGCCATAATTACCCTCGATTTTCGCGGATAAGTTTTTCGGCTAATTTCTGCATGTTTTCAGCCGCTTTGGCGGGAGTCTCACGGCCGCGAAAGATGGCCTGGTAGCCGGGCCGCATGGCATCCCAGATCCAGCGCAGCTCCGTGACCGGCGGCAAAACCCGACCGACCATCAGCTGTTCCAACGAAGCGCGCACGAGTTCATTATTCTGAACATCAGGACTTTGAAAGGCATCGATGCGGGAGGGTAAAGCGCCGGAAATGCGGGTGAACCGCAACTGCATTTCGCTGGTGGTCAGATACCGCAGCAGCTCCAAGGTTATCCGCAGCTTTTCTCCTTTGAGATTGACGTTGACCGAATATCCCATAGGCTGCACTGCCGGACTAGGCCACAAGCCGGTTGCGTCGATTTTGGGAATGCGGGCCAAACCGATATCAATACCGGCATCGAGGTAGGTCCCCCATGACCAGGGACCGTTGATGATCATGGCTGCCAAACCGTCCTTGAACAACGCGTTGGCGACCTCGTAATCGCATTCGAGCGGGATGATCTTGTGGACGTTGGCCAGGTCGTAGATCAGCTGCGCCGCCTGAACGACAGCAGGGGTATTGAGGGTGGGACGAAGGCTGTCATCGATGATCCAGCCGCCAAAGCCGCCGATAAAGGGTACGGCGAAAAACGGTTCGATGTAATTCCAGACCAGGGCGTACTGATCGGGCTTGCCGTCGCCGTCGCGGTCGACCGTCAGCTTTTTGCCGATCTCGATCAGCTCGCTCATGGTCTGCGGCGGCTTGTCGATCAGCTTTTTATTGTAGACAAGACAGAGATGATTGCCGATATTGTCGGCGATTTGATACAGATGGCCGCGAAACCAGGTATTGGCTTCAAGCGGATCGGCAAGAAAGCTGTCGAGCGTTGCCCGCTCAAAAAAAGATTCCAGCGGCATGATGACGCCCAACTCGCTCATCGGACCGATGTTGTCGTTGGCGCCGCGAAAGAGCGCCGGTCCGCTCCCTCCCAAAGCGCTTATGATATAGTTGGAGCGCGCCGCTTCGGGCTCGTAAAAGAGCTCGCCGAACTCCCATCCCGGATGACGTCGTCCAAATTCATCCAACGCAGCGCGCAGAACCTGACGCTCCACCGGCCGCAGCGAATGCCAAATAACGATGACGTTTTCCTTCTTTGCACAGTTGGAAAAGAGAGTCAAGCTTAAAGCCGCTGCTAAAATCACACTGCCGACAGCGTGCCGAACCCTTTGTTCAAAGGGATATGTCGCAAAGCGGGCGGACAAGCCTGTTCCGTCAGAATAGGGCGTAAATAAACGGCGCGATGGCGGTGCCTTCCGTAAAAACAACGACCAACGCCAACAATAAAAGAATGATGATGATGGGCGCCAGCCAAATTTTTTTGCGCACTCTCATGAATTGCCAAAATTCAACGAGAATGGACCATTTGCTGCTTTTGCGTTTTTTGGACGACTCTTTCATTTCGCCTCCAAACGGTGGTGGTTCCTTGGGCAAAGATAAGCAATCGATCAAAAAAGAACAAGCTATTCTGCCGACCGATCAGATTCCACTTTTGCCTTCATCAGAGCCGCCAGCTCCTCGAAAACCGCTTGCGCGGCCGCGCGCAAGGCTTCGACAATCGCCTCGGCACTGCCGCCGGTAATCGGCGCGGCTTTTTCGATGATTTCGGAAAGGACGACCTTTTTGGCCGCGGCATCATAGAGCTCGAACCAAATCGTGACGCGTCCCGTTCGTTGCCGATCAGGAATGGCGATTTCTTCAAAGTTATAAACGGTCGCCCTCAATTCGTAGGCGCGGCGGTCTGCCGGCAGACGCGACAGAACCTCCATTCGGCTGCTTTCCTTAAAAAAGCGGCGCGCCTGTTCGGTCAAAAGAGCCGGAGGCGACATCGTCCAGCGCCGATAAGGATCGGTGCGCAGCTCATAAGGAGAGGTTCGGTATAGAAATTTTTCCTGATCGAGCATCGGACCGGCTTCAAACGGTTGAACCACAAGCGGCAGAGCAGTAGACCGCTCACCGCGGCTGAGTACCAGTTCGAGATCGTAATACTGAATTTGCGGCGGCCTGGAACAACTTGTCAGGCCGACCAAAAAAATCATACCCATCAATAATTTCTTCACGAGAGCTCCTCTTACTTGCTTTTATCTTCGGGCAGCTTCCGCTCCGGAGGATAGCTTTTTCGCACCAGGCTCCAGGGTTGTTCTTTGACGGAACGGCTTAGTTCGCTCAAATTCGCGGCGGCGGCGTTGAGGTTTTTAATGATCTGATCGATCTGCGCCTCATTTTGGGCCAGCGAGCCGTCCAACTGATCAAGAATCGAAACGGCGCTCTGCAGCACCTGCCGACTTTCGACGAGAGCGCTGTCGAGTGTAGTCATGCTGTGGCGAAGCGTGGCGTCGTTCGCCTCCATGGCGGCGGCGGCGGCCGAAGCCGTACGATTGGCCGACTCGATCAATTCATTCAGCCGCGAGAGTGTCTGCTGAAAATTCTGCTCCGTCGTCGCAGCCACTTGAGAGATGGAGTGGATCAAGGTCGCCAGCTCCTTGCGGTTCTGTTCGTTCAGTACATCGTTCAGCCGCCGCAGCAGCTCGGTCAACTCTTCGACGGCATCGGCGGCTACGCCGCTGATCTGGGCATAAGGCGTAACATCTTCGGAGGATATCAAGGATCCGGGCGGCAGCAGCGGCTCGGAAGGATCACCCGGCGTAATTTCGATATAGAAAGCGCCCATAATGCCGATTGTGGTCATGAACGCCCGACTGCCTGTGCGCACCGGCGTGCCCTTTTCCACTTCCAATATGACTTCGGCGCCTGGGAAACCGTCGCCGGGCAGACGAATCTC
>JAPDPN010000196.1:0-4199 GCA_034506455.1 Candidatus Zhuqueibacterota bacterium
GCTTGTTCAATTCTCTCCGACATGGTTTATTCTCCTCGATAGACGGCAATGTTGCGTTCGGTTTCATAGACCTTTACTTCGTACAATTTTCCTCTCGGCAGCTCTCCTTCGATTTGACGCCAGATTGCCACGGCGATGTTTTCGGCAGTCGGCACAACACCGGCCAGAAAAGCGACTTCCTCATTGAGATGTTTGTGATCCATAGGCGCCGCCACACGGCGTTCTAAAATTTCCTTCAGCTCCTTGAGATCGATGACCATCCCCGTTATCGGATCCGGCTCGCCGCAGACCGTCACCTCCACTTCATAGTTGTGGCCATGGCCGAGCGGATTGTTGCACAATCCGTAAATGCGGCGATTCTCTTCTTCGCTCAACCTGTCGCTGTGCAGCCTGTGGGCGGCGCTGAAATGAATTTTTCGCGTAACATAGACGATCGGCATAGAGTCTCCTAAACGATCACCAAAATTTAACACAATGAACAATTCTGCACGAGTAAAATTCCGAAATCGCAAAAAGAGTTTTGAATCCTTTTTGCGTTTCTTCATCTAATTTAACGAACACAAAAAGAAGGAGAAACTATGCTTTACTACGATCTGCCCTTGCAGGAATTGGACGATGTTCTGGCCAAAAATGATATAGTCATGATTGATTTTTGGGCGGAATGGTGCGGCCCATGCCGCATGTTTGCGCCTATCTTTGAAAAAGCGGCCAAAAATCATCCGGATATCGGATTCTATAAAGTCAACACGGAAAAGAATATGGAAATGGCTGCCGCTTTCGGCATCCAATCCATTCCGACGCTCGCCGTATTTCGCGAAGGCATTCTGCTTTACAAGCAGCCGGGTGCTCTTCCCGAAGCGGCGCTGGAAGACATTATCCGCCAAGTTCGGGCTTTGGATATGGAAAAAATCAAAGCAGAAGTGGCGGCGCAAGCAGGCAATTGAATTACACCTATCGGCAAGGCCCTGCACAGACCATTCCTTCTCCTCCTCCTCTACAACACAAAGGCCGCCTTTCGCTGCGCTCGTCGCATCGAATCGGCGGCCTTTTCTATGCCTGAGCGGCGGCTTTCCCGCCTTGGTTTTCTCGTCAAAATTCAATAATTTTTTGTGTGGAACGAAGCGAACAGGATATTCTTTTGCGGCAAAAACGTTGGTCCAGCCGACTTTTTGACCGCATTGCCGGACGTTATGACTTGCTCAATCGCGTTCTTTCATTAAGGCTGGACGTTTGCTGGCGCAGGACGATGCTCAGTCTGCTGCCCGTCGGCCCGGCGTCGATCGTCATCGACTTGGCGACCGGCACAGGGGACGTTGCTTTGGAATTTTTGAAAAAGTCCGATCAAGGATTCGTGCTGGGGGTCGATCCGTCGCGGCAGATGTTGGCGGTCGCCAAAGCCAAGGCTCAGAACCGCGATCTGCCGCTTCGACTCGTTTCCGGCGACGCAATGCACCTCTCCATCCGTGACTGTTCAGTTGATGCCGTGACCATTGCCTTCGGCATCCGCAACTTTGCCGCCGTTTCTGACGCCCTGCGAGAAGTATACCGCATCCTCAAACCGAACGGCCGGCTGTTCATCTTGGAATTCTCTATGCCGCAAAATCGTTTTATCCGCGTTCCGTACCTGTTCTATCTGCGGCACCTTTTGCCGAGAATCGGCGCCGCGCTTTCAGGCGACCGCCAAGCCTACCGGTACCTCAACGTGACTATTGAGGATTTTAGTCGCAGTGAAAACTTGCTCAGGCGCCTTCGACAGGCGGGATTTTCCAATACATCGTGCCGACCCCTCACATTCGGCATTGCAGCATTATACACGGCGACCAAAGAAAGCTGATGGCCTTTCTATGAGCCTTGCGAATCTTGCAACCGAGCTGCTCGATCAGTTGAAAAAAAAGCTGATGCGCACAAACCGTTCGAGTTTGTCCATCGCCAGAGTGGAGATTCCGGTCGAGGGGATCGATCTTTTGCAGTTTCTGAATGGTCAAAAAGCTGCCGCGCGCATCTTTTGGTCGAGGCGCGATCAAAACGAACGAATCGCCGCAATTGGAGCAGTGCATCACCTGATATCCAACTCTCCCAAGATCTTTCAGACGATTCACCACCGCCTGGCTGCGGCCGATGACGGAGTCCGCTATTTCGGCGGCATGCGCTTTGATCCCTCGCGGCCGATGGAAGAAATCTGGCAACCCTTTGCCAAATATCACTTTATCCTCCCACGTTTCGAACTGATCAGCAATACCGACGGCGGACGCCTAGCCATAAACTTTACTGTTTCGCCGGAGACCGATCTTGCCCAGCTTTATAAAGAGTGCCGAAGCGAAGTGGAAGAATGGCTGCTGCCGCCGCAGCCCTTTGCAGAAACTGCCTTACCGGCAGTGATCGAGTGCAGCGAAATACCGGACCGCGAAGCTTGGGAAATGATGGTCAACTCCGCGTTGGATACCATCCGCAAAGGCGATCTGACAAAAATTGTCCTTGCCGGCAAAACCACGCTGCGCTTGGAGAAAAGCGTCAGCCCGTGGTTGCTGTTGGACTATTTGCTGAAAAAGAACGGCCGCACCTTTCACTTTGGCCTGCAGTTCAATCCCCGCAGCGCCTTTATCGGCATGTCGCCCGAGTGCCTTTTTGAGCGTCGAGATTCAACGATCTTTACCGAAGCCGTTGCCGCGACGCGTCCCAGGGGCGATTCAGACGAGGAAGATGACCGTTTGGCGCTCGAGATGCGTGCTTCGGACAAGGATCAGCGCGAACATCGGCTGGTGCAAAAGATGATCCTGGAAAAGCTCACTCCTCTTTGCCGTCATATCGAGCAAGTTACCACGGAACAGGTTGTCAAGCTTACGCACGTTCAACATTTATTGAGCGAATTCAGCGCCGAACTCAGCCAAAACGTAACGGATGGACACCTCATCCTGGCGTTGCACCCCACTCCGGCGGTGGGCGGCTTTCCCGGAAAGCAAGCCCTCGAGGGCATTGCGCAACTTGAGCCGTTCGATCGCGGCTGGTATGCGGCGCCCGTCGGCTGGATCTCCCGCCGCGAAGCCGAATTTGCCGTGGCGATCCGCTCCGCTCTGGTCTACGGCGACTGTCTCGAAGTCTATGCCGGTTCCGGCATTGTCGAGGGCTCGGATCCTCAAAAGGAATGGGAAGAAAAGCGCAACAAGACAAAGAATTTTATGCAGCTCTTTGGATTGGAATGACTGCGGCGGAAAACCTTAACCTCTTTTGGGCTTCTTTAATCGTCGATGAACTGGTTCGGCTGGGAATCCGGCTGTTCTGCATTTCTCCCGGCTCGCGCTCGGCGCCGCTTGCGGTCGCGGTTGCCCGTCATCAGGAGGCCGAAGCCGTCATTGCCCACGACGAACGCGGCGCCGCCTACCTGGCCGTCGGCTATGCCAAAGCCTGCGGCAAGCCGGCAGCAGTTATTGCCACATCCGGCACCGCCGGTGCCAACTATTTTCCGGCTGTCGTCGAAGCGTCGGCAGATTGGACGCCGCTTCTGGTTCTAACGGCCGACCGCCCGCCGGAGCTGCAGGATGTCGGCGCAAATCAAACCATTCGTCAAAGCCGATTGTTCGGCGAATTCGCGCGGCTGAGCGTCACTCTTCCTTGCCCCGATGAAAAAATATCGCCCGACTTTATCTTGTCATCGCTTGATTGGGCAATTGCGGCAGCCGTCGAAAAGTCAGGGCCGGTGCACATCAACCTGATGTTCCGCGAGCCGCTGGCGCCGACGCTAAAACCGTTCTCTTTTTCACCCTCACCGGCGTTTTCCCGTTGGCAACAGAACCGCGAGCCTTTTACCGTCTACGTTCGCCCGCATGTTGACGGCCAAGAGACCGCTCTGCAGATTCTGCCCCTGCTGAAAAATGCCTCGCATCCTCTGCTGATCGTCGGTCGCCGATCGCCTTGTCACGATTGGAGCGCAATGGCCGACTTGATCTCCGCCCTGCAATGGCCGACGCACATCGACGTACTGCATCCTCTCCGTTTTGCCTTTCTCGAGGCGCCTTTATTGGACGAGCATCGGCTGCCGGCTGAACTGCACGTTGACTGTGTTCTGCACCTCGGCGGCCCGTTCTTGTCCAAGCGGCTGCAGACGATGCTGGAAGCCAATCCGCCGCGCTGTTTTATTCATATCGACGAATTCCTGCGCCGCACCGATCCCGGCCACTGGGTGACGCATCGCTTCACCGCAG
>JAPDPN010000197.1:0-4147 GCA_034506455.1 Candidatus Zhuqueibacterota bacterium
AAAAAGCAGTTGGCCGCCCGGATGAAGGTGCCAATGTGTTCTGGCCCTTGGTTCGAAAGTAACTGTTCCATAGTTGACATGCAAAGTGCTGTCTTGGGCTCCCAATCTGTTCAACCACACCGTGCCGGAGAAATTTCCAACTGTAACTTTCTCGCCCCTTGAGTAAAGCAAATTATTTTGGGAAACGGGTGCAGAGCTCTTTTTCTCAATGTTACAGGCCCAAAAAACACTAAGCGTCAAGAAGGTGTTCAATAAATAAGCTTTCAACATTTTTTCGTGCCTTGTTTACGTTTACAGCATTTAGCACGGCATGAAATTTAAGCACTTAACGGCCTGATAGAAATTGCGCAATAATTGCCTGCGCCTCACAATATTCTTTTTCACCGATCACAGATTTAAGGGTTGCGGCAAATTCGTTTAATTGTTCGGGTGTAAATCCGAGATTCAAACAGATGGCGAGGTGCGACCTCAGCATCGGTTCGACGCCGCCTATGCTGCTGAGAACGGATATCGTCACAAGCTCCCGCTCGGCAAAGCTCAAAATATCCCGCTCAAAAAGATCGGCAAAAAGATGCTCCTTTAAAAAAATATCAATGACCGGTGCAAATTCTGCATAACCTTTTGCAGGGCCGGTTTGCGGCAGGCCGGTCAGTTTTGCCAAATTCGATGCGCCGCGCTCATATTTGATCTTTGTATCATCGATAAGAGAGGCTTCCCTGCCCACAGGGTCGATGATCCCATTTGCCTTCCGCACATCAAGCACTTCCATAAAGGTCTGCAAACCCCTGATGCTGCGCGGAAAGCCGCAATAGGCATACAAATGGATCAGCATCTCTTTAATTTCGTTGACGGTCCAACCGGCTTCGAGTCCGCCGTGCAAAGCGGGGCTCAACTGTTCAAGGTCTCCTCTTGCCGCACAAGCCGAGATGACAATCAGACTCTTTTGTTTTTCCGTCAGGGCATTTGCCTCCGAGTTGTTGTGAGCATAAAGGTTGCCCTTCATCCCTACCGCCGCTGAGATCCCGAAAAGAATGCAGGCTAGTTTTGTCTTCACCATAACAGTTTTCTTCGTTCGCGGTTCAGTTTTCATCTGACCGGTAAAGCGGCCTTACTTGAGTTCGCCCGATTCTACGGCCTTTTCGATCAGATCAAGTCTGGTTTTATGAGGATGAGGTTTGGCCGCTGGTGTTCCATCAAGCTCGATTTCCAATATTTCGTCCTTTCTTGGATCATAGGCCGGCCAAATCGGCAGTCCGTTCCCGTTCGGATTGCCGGTCTTGGCAAAGTTTACCCAATAGGTGTTCATGATCCTGGCGACCTCCTCGTCCTGAGGTGAGGCGGCCTCCGCACCCCAGCGGGCATGAAGGTTTCTAAAGACGTAAGGGATTTCTGAAGCATGCGGCGCTCCGAACCGCATGCGCTCGCGCGAGGCGGGAGGGACGTAGGAAAACAGGTAAAGGTAAGCCGGTGCGCCTTGGGCGGCAAAGGCGGCAGCGGTAAAGCGGGCCGGCTCCGCCCAGACCTTATCCGTGTTGACTTGAGTCAGTATTTCCTCGAAATCGCGATTGCCCGCGGGATCATAGACCGCTTTTGCCTCGTCCTTCAGCCTGCCGAAGAGGGAGAACAATTCTTCCTTCGAGTCGGCATTTACAAAACCGCGCGGCACTTCAGCGCTGTTGGAGCCGATGATAAGCGGAACCTTTGCCTGTCTGCCCGCTTTGTACGCGCTTTCTGCTGTTTCTATGACCAGTTTGCCGTCAAGAATCGGGCCGGAATAAATCGGCGCTCCATTGGGGCCGTCGAATTCCTCGCCGCCGTCGACAATCTCTTCAGCGCTCAAGGCGCGAAGTTTGGCGAGCGCCTCAGCATCCGTGCCTTGGATGCCGTGCCGGCGTGCAAAATTGATTCCGATCGTTTCCGCAGAAACGGGATAGTGGGGATCGGCATTTTCTTCGCGGATCGGCCGGCCGGTCAAAACGCCGTCGCGACCGCCGCCGGACTGGATGATAGCCTTTTGAAAAAGCCCCCGTGCAGCCGGCAGGGTCAGCAATGCGTGCACCGAAACCCCACCGGCAGATTCGCCGAAAATGGTCACATTATTGGGATCGCCCCCGAATGCAGCGATGTTTTCCCGAATCCACTTGAGGGCGGCTATCTGGTCCATATAGGCGTAACTTCCTTTCGGCTCTTCAGGATGCTCTTGGCTCAACGCCGGAAAAGCAAAATGGCCGAAACGTCCCAACCGGTAGTTAAAAGTTACAAGAATGACCCCTTGTTCGGCAAACTTGCTTCCGGAAACGACGGGATCGGCGCCGCTGCCGGCGACGAAAGCGCCGCCGTGAATCCATACCATCACCGGCAGGTTGGCATTCGGTTTGGTCCCTGCCGGCAGCCAGAGGTTGAGGTAGAGGCAATCTTCCGATGAGTTGGGCGCAAGAGCATTTGAACCGCGCGGCCATCCCGCCTGGGCACAATTTGCGCAAAACTTGTCGGCATCACGCACGCCTTCCCAGGCAGGCGCAGGTTGGGGCGGACGCCAACGATATTCGCCTACCGGCGGGGCAGCATAGGGGATTCCTTTGAAAGACGTGACGCCGCCTTCCGTAACTCCCCGAAGAATTCCCGAAGCGATGCGGACCGTCGGCCGTGCAGCCTGATCGCCATTGCCGACATGTTGCCGGGCAGGGATGCCGCAACTCATCAGCAGAGAAAAGATCAGCAGAACCTTTTTCATGGTGACGGCTCCCATGATTACTGATTATTTCCGGGCATCATGAGCCGGGTAAACGAGAGCGAGGCTAACTTCCATTCACCGTTTTGATTAACATAGACTTCAGTAACCGCAAAGGGATTGGTGACTTCGTTGCCGCCCACCTCCGCCAACAGTGTAATTCGATTCAAAAGAATGGCCGTATGATCGATGATGTTCACGGAAACTTGATGAATATCGGCTTTTTTGTACCAGATGCCGCCGCTCTTGATGATGTTGATTTCCTGTTCGGTTCCCCAGGATCCGCCCATGTGAACAAAAATTGCTTTTTCGTGAAAGAGTTTGCTCAGCGCCTCGATGTTTTTATCGGCCATCCACTGCCACTTGTTTTTCGAAAGCTGAATGATTTCCTGCTCGACAGTGGAAGTTTGGGCGATCGACCCTTGAGTGGCCCAAACAAGGATCAAAACAGTGAAAAGTGTCTTCTTCATCGCATTTCTCCTAAATGTTTACCAAAAAACTCGACAAGTTTTTTTACCGCTTGTTCGACATACTCGGGCACATAGTATGTTTGAATGTGCGTTGCTCCTTCTATGAGAAACAATTCTTTTTCCTTTGTCCCGACGGCAAGCTTGAATGCACTTTCGGTCATGTAATAGCTGTCGGCTTTGCTGCCCGCCATCATCAGCAGCGGCTGATCGAGAAGCTCCATATTGGCGGTTGCGTCGAAAGCCATCAAATCGAGCAGACTGCTCATCGTATATCGAAATGTCGAATTGGGATGGGCATGCGTGCGATTGTAGTAATAATGCCCTTCTCGATACAAATCAAACGGCATTTTGTCCGCCATTTCGTCGGTCGTCTGCGTGTCGGCCGCATAGAGGATGATGCCCTTTTCGGCTTCCAAAGCACGGGCTTTTGATGCCTCCTGTAAACGATCCTGGATCGTGTTAATCTGCGAGTTCATGAATCCGTTTCGTCTTACCAACCCCGTATTGAACATGCTCAAGGTGGCAACCGCTTTAAAGCGCTTATCGGTTTGAGCGGCCGCTAGAGCATAGCCGCCGCCGCCGCAAATGCCGAAAAGGCCCAGTCTTTCCGCATCAACGCCGGGAAAGCGGATGAGAAAATCCGCCATGCCTCGAATATCCTCGATGCGATAGAACGGCTTGTCGACTCGGTGAGGTTCTCCGCCGCTGGCGCCTTGAAAGGCCGCATCGGCGGCAATGGTAATATACCCCGCCTCCGCCAGACGCTGTGCATATAGGCCGGCAACCTGCTCTTTAACGCCTCCGTTGGGATGAGCTACGGCAATAGCCGGGTACTTTTTGGACGGATCATAGCCCGGCGGCGTATAGACATTTGCCGATATATCAATGCCGTTAAGCTTGTAGGAAACAGGATGAATATTCACTTTGCCCGCAACGTTCTCCGTGA
>JAPDPN010000198.1:0-4055 GCA_034506455.1 Candidatus Zhuqueibacterota bacterium
GTTGACAAGCTCCGTCATCAAAGGCGATTGAAGCGCCGTCCGATCTCTCACTCCGCCCCAGCAAAAACTGACCACAGAAGACGACGAGTTCACCCTTACCCAAAATGACTTTATTGAGAAAGAAGAACGTAAACGATATAAGGCGGCAGCCATTTCACAGCCATACCGGCAATGATCTCATGGTTCGGCGCCAAAAGGCTTAGCGCTGCGCCTATGCCAATTATTAGGCGAATTTGAGAGCGGTCCAGGTGTGCGCGCTGCAAGTGGGCAACGGCCGCGAGTATAAGTGGAAATGAGAACGCCCCAACACGAGACGTATCGAGCACGATCAAGCTTGCCGTGATGGAAAAAACTGCACTTATCAATAATATTATGAGTTGAAAATAGAGCCTCTCACGAACAAGCACTGATAGCGCAATCCCAATCAACAACCATCCTCCTTCAAAAGAACTCCACGCTGAAAGTTGAGCAAACGAAATTGCCAATTTCAGTGTCGGGCTCATGAGATTCCCGTCAGGAGAGTGCCAACGAAGCACTACTGCAAGGAGTAACCGCGTTAAAACGTACAATAACACCGATGTCAGCATTACGAAGATAGGGCGGAGCCGGGAATTTCTATCGGCCTCGGGCCACGCCTGAAAGAGGACTGCTAAAAGAAACACACCCTGAATAACGCGCTCGTCCGTCCAACAGGCAAGAAAACAGATCGGCAAAAGCGCATATGACATGTTCCTAAACACCGCCGAGAGGCCCAGCAGCCCAAGCGCAATACCGTCAAAAGGCTTTGGCATCCAATTTATCGAAAAACACGCCGAGCTGGCATACAGGCCCGCGAAAAGAAGTCCCATCAAACATCCGGATTCCCGATCGCCGGTAATTTTATAGGCAGTAATGACGCCCGATACCAGATATATGAATCCAAACAGGGTAGCTGGGAGGTACGGATGCAGACCTTCCCGATTGGAGAGCCATAAAAATATGCTCCCTGTGATACGGGGTGTTAGTTTCGCTCCGTGCAGGCGCTCGCCTTCATGTGCCGGTTCTGTAAGCTGTGATGTGTCGGCAAAGGGATGCTTAGCCTTTAAAGCATATGCTGGCGGCAATTCAACATTGCGGTGCACGATGACAGACGGCGCATATGAAAATAACAGACCACAAACGAAGCTTAGGGCGAGACACTTTGCTATCCAATAACGTCCTGTCGTAAATGCTTTTATGGTTATAACATTTTTCATCTTATTTCAACCACTTCAATTAATTTGAACGATACATGCGATTTTCATTTTTTCTGAAAAGATTTAATGTCTAAAAAATATTACCGGAATGATTCCTGTCCTCCTTCGGCGTTCACCGTTCATCATCTACGGAGGACACCCCGTCCGCGGCATCATCATTCCGAAGGCCGCCAAGCAGCTATTAAGGCGCAAGGTGTTCGACTGGCAACAACGTTTCCATCTTTCAAGCTTATCTTGCCCATCCAGCGCAACAACGCAAGGTCCTCTTTGCTCAGATCCTCCAGTTTGCAGCATACCGGACTCGAGCCACTCGACGCAACTCGATTTGATTTCAGACGCTCAGAGCGGAACCGGATACCCTCGCTCGATCATGGCTGCTGGTCACGTGGGTTACTTGGCTGCCCTCGATTTATTAGAACTCGAGACCCATGTGAGTTCGCCCGCCTTCGGATCCAAGCGTCCCTTGTGCCGAAGCAATACCTCGGCCACAGACTTGGCTGACGCCAGAAGACGTCCAGCAGGCACTCGTCTAGCTTCCTTTCGCTAGCTCACCCCTCAGACTCCCGCACGATCTTCTCAAACGTCTTCAGCTCCTTGATCACTTTTCGCGCTACTCCCTCGTCGAAACCCGCGCCATGAGACTGACGCTAGCTCATCTCCTCTCCTTGCCTCGCACCCGCTCCGCTGCCATGACGAGGCCCTTGGTTTGAAATTCCTATTCCGCCGCTATAGTTACCGCAAAATTGTTCATAATCCTAAAAGCCCCCTGAAAAGTCAACGCTTCGGAGAGATAACAGCGTCCTTGCCAGTAATACTAAAGTTGAAGTCGGGAACAATCTTCCTTAAAATCTTCCCGACGGTCGGATAGAACTGAGACCAACGTGGCAGGCAACATTAGACTTATGAAATGGCCGACATATATCATCTATACGATCCTTTTATGGCTTCTTGGCGCGGCGATAATTATCGCGGCTGCTCACGGCGATCTCTGGCTGGATGAGATATGGTCTCTCAATTTCGCTCTCGAGGCTAATACAATTAGAGACATATTTCTGCGATTTCGTCACGATAACAACCATCCGCTGAACACTCTATTTCTATACTGGCTTGGCGACGGCTGGCCATTTTTCTATTACCGGATTCTGGCCGTCGTGTGCGGCATCGCAAGCGTTGGCCTTTGCGCTTGGCTAAGCAAAAAAGAGGCTCATGCTTCACCCCTCTGGACTATATTTCTGCTCAATCTAAATTACCCTCTAATCTTGTATTTCTCGGAAGCCCGAGGCTATTCCCCGGCAATTCTCATGAGCCTTTTCGGGTACATTCTGCTTCAGCCTAACCCAGTCTATTGCCCCATCAGGAGGTTTCCATTTTTCTGGTTCGTCTCGGCTCTAGGCATCCTATCTCATGCAACGTATTTCATCTCAATGGCGTCGTTCGCAATTTGGCATTTAGTATCAATTTTTCAATTGCGATTAGTCCGGCGCCGCGTTTTCACACCTTGGCTTCTTCTTCATGGACCGCCGTTTGTCTTAATCACAATATGGTATAAGTTGTTTTTGAGGAAAATGGTTATTGGGGGTGGTCCCGTGCACAGTTTCCCTTATGTAATCGGTCAAGCATCGGCGCTGTTGCTCGGTTTCCCTAATCGCGATCCGTGGTATTTAGTCGCCTTTCTGTTTGTCGCAGCTATTATTATCTCTGGAGTGATGCAGCTTTATCGTGCGAGCGACTCTCGATGGATATTCTACGCGAGTGCAACAATCTTCGCGCCGGGCGCGCTTGTTTTGTTAGCGCAGCCTGTTTATCTTCATTTTCGGTATTTCATAATTTGTTTTCCTTTTTTTCTTCTCCTCGTTGTTCGTTTGGCTAGGAAATGGTATGACATTTTACGTAAGGGAAAGCGTTTTTTAGTACTCGTGTCTATCGCCCTGCTAATCGCTGGTCACATTCCTAAGATTCATGCTTTACTTACGTTGCGCCGAGGCCAATATACGGCAGCTTTAGAGTATATTGCCGGCTCTGCGCCACTCAGGATCATAAGAATTGGCACTGATCAGGATTTCCGGAATGGAATGATTTTTCGATTCTATGTACCGCGCATAAAGGGTGGCGAGCGGCTTCGCTATATCGAACAGAATCGCTGGGGCGCGGAGCCTCCGGATTGGATTGTGTTGCACAGTTTTGACACCCATTTTCGGCCTGTTTCAGGCCTATCAGTAGGAATGCATCATTATACTCTGGAACGGCAATACCGTCACGCCGATATGTCAGGGTGGAGCTGGTTTCTTTTTAAGAGGGTTGCGGATTGACCTGCGTGGGCGCTCATAGTCAAGATGATTCGTGGTCGAGGTGTGGCGGGTTCCTTTTTCACGTATTCTGTCCGTCTTCTCGTTCGTCTTGCGCCCGTGAGGGAAATCATATTCCCTGTGTCGCCGATATGCGGATCGTCTGGTATGTCACTCCCCACGGCTTCGGCCATCTGGCGCGCTCGTGCGACATTCTGCGCGCGCTGCTGGAGCGCCGGCCGGACGCGCGCGCCGTCATCTCCGGCGATCCTCCGCCCGATTTCGTCCGCGCCCGCCTGCCGGATGAGCGCGTCAGTCTCCGCCGCGCGATTCTCGACGCTGGCTTTCGGCAGCGCGACGCGGTGCGCGGCGATGTTGCCGCCAGTCTCGCCGCCGCACTCGACCTCGTCCGCCATCGCGAAAGCCTGGTGCGCGAGGAAACGCGCTTTCTCCGCGAGGCCGAGGCCAGCCTTGTCGTGTCCGATATTCCTTCGATTCCCTTCGAGGCCGCCGCCGCCGCGGGCATCCCCTGCGC
>JAPDPN010000199.1:0-2753 GCA_034506455.1 Candidatus Zhuqueibacterota bacterium
GAGCTGAAAATGCTGCGAGTGATCGAGAGACTTGAGCAAAGCAGCCTGCTCGACATTGTCGCTACTTTTCTCGGCGCGCACGTCGTCCCGAAAGACGTTTCTCGACAAGCCTATCTTGACTGGCTGACCGGCGATGCCTTGACGGAAACGAGGCCTTACGCCCGCTTTTTCGATGTTTTTTGTGAAGAAGAAGCCTTCTCAGCCCAGGAAACCGAGCAGCTCTTAAAGGCAGCTGCCAAAGCCGGATTTCGCCTCAAGGCGCACGTCGGCCAGTTTCATAGTCTTGGCGGCGCCCGCATTGCCGCCGAACTGGGCGCCGTCTCGGTCGACCATTGCGAGCACCTGAGCGAGGCCGAAATCAAAGCAATGGCCGCGGCCGGAACGATCGCCGTGCTCTTGCCCGGCGCCTCCCTCTTTCTCGGCCGCGAACAGTATGCGGACGCACGCCGCCTGATCGAAGCCGGCGTTCCGGTTGCTCTGGCAACGGACTTTAACCCGGGCTCCTGTCCCTGCTTTTCGATGCAGATGATCCTCGCGTTGGCCTGTCTCAAGCTGCGCATGACTCCTGCAGAAGCGCTTACCGCCGCCACCCTTAACGCGGCCTATGCCATCGATCTCGGTCATCGCCTCGGCAGCTTGGAGCCCGGCAAACAGGCCGATCTGGCGATCTGGGGGGTGGAGCGTCTCGAACTCCTCCCCTATCATTTCGGCTGCAACCTGCTGCAAGCCGTAGTAAAAAACGGCCGAGTAATTCATGGACCGGATTTTTTTGCGGAGGATCTATGAAACGGCAAGGTTTTGCTTGCAGAATAGCCGTCTTTGCACTTATCTTTTCAATGCTGTTGGGTATCAGCACTCTGCGAGGTATCGTTATGTCATTGACCATTTCATCTCCGGCTTTTGTTCATCAAGGGGAAATTCCTTCCCTCTATACCTGCGAAGGCAAGGACATTTCGCCGCCCTTGACCTGGAGCGGAGTTCCGGCCGGCGCGAAAAGCCTGGCGCTGATCGTCGATGACCCTGACGCGCCTGATCCGGCTGCTCCGCGCATGGTCTTTGTTCATTGGGTGCTCTACAATTTGCCGCCGACCTCTACCGGCTTGCCCGAAGGCGTGAAATCTAACGAGCTGCCGCGCGGAACCCTCGAAGGCATCAGCGATTTTCGTCGCACCGGTTGGGGCGGTCCCTGCCCGCCGATCGGCCGCCATCGTTACTTTTTCAAGCTCTACGCTTTGGACACCGTGCTGCCGGATCTGAAAAAGCCGACAAAAGCCGAACTGTTGAAGGCGATGGAAGGACACATAATCGCCCAGGCAGAGCTGATCGGCACTTATCAGAAAAAGAAACGGTGAGACGAGAAAAAAACCGACGGTTCATCTGATCGGCTTTGACGAAACCTTGCGCCCGATGTAAACGTTTCCTTCACGCCTCAGACATTGCAAGGCAAGCACCCGTTCGGTCAAAAAATCGCACATTAGTGTCAGCTGACCCAACCAATCCGGCGCTGCGACCTCAGCATGCGACAAGATACGTAAGCATATTGCCGCCGCCGATATGAGTTGAGGAGACTAGAGTATAAGCAGGCCGAACCCGACGTTTTGTCCCCGGCGGCTTGTAAACGCGGAGGACTTTGCTCCTAACGCTTAGCGCCGTCCACTGAAGGTTCATAACGAAGCAAAAAGTATTGCTCAACGAAAGGATCCGCCATCGATGTTTTCCGAAGAACTCCAGCTCGCCGTGGCCGCCGCTAAACATGCCGGAGCGATTCTTCGCCGCGGTTTCACCGCTGCGTATCAAACGCAGGTTAAAAGCGACCGTTCGCTGGTCACGGAATTCGATCGCCGCGCCGAAGAAGCCGTCCGTGAGATGCTGGTCGATTCTCCCTACTCCATTTTGGGGGAAGAGCAGGGGCTGCACGACCTGCGCACCGACCGCGTTTGGGTGATCGACCCGCTCGACGGCACCACCAACTTTGTCCGGCGCATGCCGCTGTTCGTGGTCTCTATCGGCCTGCTGGAGTCCGGCGAGCCCATTATGGGCGTCGTATATGATCCTTTGCATGACGAGTGCTTTTATGCAGAGAAAGGCGTTGGGGCTTTTAAGAACGGCAAGCAATTGCTGCTCGATGAGGCCGTTCCCAAACAGCCGCTGCTTTTTCTCGAATGCGGCGTCGGCGAGCGCGACAAACAGCTCATGGCCGAACAAACGCGCCGTCTCATTAGCGACTATCAGGTCCGACTGCTGGGCGCCACGGCTTTGGAGCTTTGCCGACTGGCAGACGGTTCGGCAGATGCCTACATCAGCTCGGGAGATCATTTGTGGGACTTTGCCGCCGGTCTCTGTCTGATCTCCGAGGCCGGAGGCGCGGTGTGCGACTGGCGCGGCAGGCCGTGGCACGCCGGCCATTCCTTTCTTCTCGTCGGACAAAAAAGGATCGTCGAGGAGCTGAGCCGCCGAATTGGCGACCTGCAGCCGGATGACGATCAGCTCGACGCCGCGGAGTCCGTATGAAGCTCTCCGCCGTCATCTTTGACATGGACGGCGTGCTCGTCGACACGGAACCGTTGATGTTCGACGTCTTTCGCACCGTCTTTTCTCCTTACGGCATCTATTTGAGCAACGAGTACCAATACCGCTTTATCGGCAAGCCGTTTGCCGATAATTTAGCGGATATTCGCCGCGATTTTGCCATCGATTTCGAGGATCAGGAAATTCAGCGTCTTTTTCTGCAAGCCTATCGGCAAACGCTGACG
>JAPDPN010000199.1:2853-4048 GCA_034506455.1 Candidatus Zhuqueibacterota bacterium
ACTAGAAGATATGGATCAACCATGCGAGTTGCCCGACTTGTTGCCCTGCGCACGCTCGAACTTTATGAGGAACCGATTCCGGAACCTGCAGCCGGAGAAGCTCTATTGCGCATCCGCGCCGTCGGCATTTGCGGCTCGGATCTGCACCGCTTTCGCGGCGCATCGTTTGGGGATGAAGATAACCGCGGCATGGTCTTGGGCCATGAGTTCGCCGCTACAGTGGAGAAACTCGGAGAAGGCGTTGACCGGCTGCAGGTTGGCGATCGCGTGGCCGTAGAGGCCGCGCACCACTGCGGCGAGTGCGAATGGTGCCGGCGCGGCTATCCCAACCTCTGTCCCCGCGTCCGCTTTTGCGGCATGCCGGATGTGGAGGGTGCTTTGCGCGATTACATGGTGTGGCCGGCGCATCTTTTACACAAACTGCCGCCCAATCTCGATTATGAGGACGGTGTTTTGGCAGAAGTTTTCGGCGTAGCATTGCATGCCGTCGATTTGGCGCATGTGAGGCCGGCGATGACGGCGGCAGTGTTGGGTTGCGGTCCGATCGGCCTTGCCGTGCTGCACCTGCTGCGGCGGCTGACCGGCGTCAGCGCCGTGTGGGTGAGCGATCCGGTCGAGGCGCGTCGCGAAGCGGCGCTGCGATTCGGAGCCGACGCCGCCTTTGATCCGCAAAAGGAAGATGTATCGACAGCTCTGAACAGAGAAACGCGCGGCTGCGGCGTGGACTTTATTTTCGAAGCGGCGGGCGTGCCGCAGACGTTCGAGCAAATGGTCGATATCGCCGCACCCGGAGGTCACCTCATCGTCATCGGCATCCCTGAGGATGATCGCTGCGCCTTTGCCGCCGGTGCAGCGCGGCGCAAAGGACTCACTTTTCGATTCGTCCGTCGATCGCTGATGACCTACGAACGGGTGCTGACGCTGATGGGGAAAGGCTTCATCGACGGGCGATCCCTCATCACTCACCGCTTTTCCCTCGATCGCGCCCAGGAAGCCTTTCAGCTGGCCGAGGCTTATGCGGATGGCGTCATCAAAGCCGTCATCCTGCCTTAAAAAACCACCACTCCAATTTTAAGGGGGAAATAGACCGTGCTCGGATCGGCAACGAGGACCTGAAAGCCCCCCTCGATGACCAAGAGGGAGTTTTTCGCCAGGGTCACCTCAGCGCCGAATCCGATTCCCGTCGACGGCGAAA
>JAPDPN010000200.1:0-4035 GCA_034506455.1 Candidatus Zhuqueibacterota bacterium
CGATGTCGCAAAACATCAGATCCTCTGAGAAGGACGCCGCTTCCTGCAAAATTTCGCCGTCCGGCGAGACGAACAGGCTGGACCCGTCGAACACCAGCTCGTCCTGGCCGCCGACCAGATTAACGTAGACGATATAAGCCTGACAGAGCTGCGCTTTGGACTGCAGCAACCGGCGGCGCGTTTCAATTTTCCCCAAAGAGTAAGGAGAAGCAGAAATGTTCAGCAGTATGGGCGCTCCGCCTTGGAACGCCTCGCTCTCGACGACGCCTGCAGGGATCCAGATGTCTTCGCAGATGCTCAGCCCTATTTTAACCGTGTCGACCTGCAGCACCATCGGCTCGCGTCCGGGTTCGAAATAGCGCTCTTCGTCAAAAACGCTGTAATTCGGCAAATGGATTTTACGGTAAGCAGCCTGCACGGAGCCTTTTTGAAGAACTGCGGCGCTGTTGTAAAGAAATTGATCATCCTGATCGACAAAACCCGCAACAACGACCATCTCCTCAGTGGCGGCGGCAATTTCCTGCAGAATGCGCAGTTGGTCGGAAACAAAATGTTTTCGCAATACCAAATCTTCAGGAGGGTAGCCCGTCAAAGCGAGTTCCGGAAAAGCAACCAAAAGGCAGTTGTTTTTCTTTGCTGCTTCGAGGATCTCGAGTATTTTGCGACGATTTCCCTCAAGATCGCCGACGGCCGCATTGATCTGCGCTGCGGCTATGCGTAGATTTTTCTGCATAAGCACTCACCAGTTACTCTTTTTGGCAGAATTTAATGATTTTCAGGAATATGACAATAAGAAACCATTTATAGAAAAATGGCAAAAAGGTTGCAGTAAAAGAAACAATATTCAAGTTGACTTTATAGCGCTGCTTTTGTACATTTTCAGGGTTTACAAGTGATCCTGCCTGATGTTTTCGCAATAGGCAGAAATAAAATCAAGTTTGGGAAACAGAAGATGACCACTTTCCTTGTCACCGGCGGAGCGGGTTTTATCGGCAGCAATTTCATTCGTTACCTATACCAAAAATACAGCGATATTTCGGTCATTAATCTCGACAAGTTGACTTATGCGGGCAATCTGGACAACTTGCGCGACATCGAGAAAAATCCGACTTATCGTTTTGTTCACGGCGACATATGCAATGCCGAACTGGTCAACTCGCTGATGCCGAACGTCGACATTGTGGTAAATTTTGCTGCGGAAAGTCATGTGGATCGCTCGATTGGGGCCCCTGATGATTTCATCAAGACAGACATTTATGGGGCTTTTGTGCTGCTCGAAGCGGCGCGAAGGCATGGCGTCGGCAAATTTGTGCAAATCAGTACGGATGAGGTCTATGGAAGCATCATATCCGGCTCTTTCAAAGAAACGGATGTGCTGGAGCCGTCCAGTCCGTACTCCGCTTCAAAGGCGGGAGCAGATCGCTTGGCGTATTCATATTTTGTAACATATAACCTGCCGGTGATCATCACTCGCTGCTCCAATAATTTTGGCCCCTACCAATATCCCGAAAAGCTCATCCCTCTGTTCGTTACCAATGCTATCGACGACAAACCGTTGCCCATCTACGGCGACGGCAGAAATGTGCGCGACTGGATCTATGTAATTGACCATTGTGATGCCGTTGATTTTTTGATTCAACACGGTCAGAATGGGCAGGTCTATAACATCGGCGGCGGAAACGAGCGGATGAACATCGAAATTACCGACTTTATCCTCAAAGTGCTCGGCAAGCCCGAAAGCTTGAAGACTTTTGTCGCGGATCGGCCCGGCCATGATCGCCGGTATTCGGTTGATACTACCAAAATCCGCTCTCTGGGCTGGCAGCCGAAGCATTCCTTCGAGGAGGCGATGAAATTCACCATTCAGTGGTATGTTGAAAACAGGTGGTGGTGGGAAAGGCTCAAGAGCGGCGAGTTTCTTGAATTTTATAAAAAGCACTATAAACGTGAATTATGAGACGGAGGCGGTATGGAGCTGAAAGAAAAGCTGCAGAACAAGACGGCAAAGATCGGTGTCGTGGGCTTGGGTTATGTCGGCTTGCCTCTGGCGGTAGAGTTTGCTCACAAAGGATTCTGGGTGCTGGGCATCGATGTCGATGAAAGGAAAATCGACAATCTTAAAAAAGGCGTCAATTATATTGCTGATGTGGACGATGCCAAGCTCGAGAAGGCGGTGCGCGAGGGTAAACTGGAAGCCGAAACGTCATACGACCGCGTTTCCGAGCTGGACGTGATCTATATCTGCGTCCCAACCCCTTTTACCAAGAACAAAGAACCCGATATCAGCTATATCGTTGACTCGGCTGAGGCCATCGCCAAAGGACTTCGGCCCGGCCAGTTGATCATTCTTAAAAGCACGACGTTTCCCGACACCACGGAGGGAATCGTCCAGCCGATTTTGGAACGGACGGGATTAAAAGTGGGTAAGGACTTTTTTCTTGCCTTTTCCCCCGAGCGCATTGACCCCGGCAACAAGCAGTTTACGACCGCCAACACACCGGTCGTTGTGGGAGGCGTGACGCCGTTGTGCACCGAGATGGCCTGCCTTGCCAATCAGCAGATCATCAACAAGGTGGTTCCGGTTTCTTCGCCCAAAGTCGCCGAGATGGAAAAGCTGCTGGAAAACATTTTTCGCAGCGTCAATATCGCCTTGGTGAATGAGATGGCGCGGCTCTGCGACCGCATGGGCGGCATCGACATTTGGGAGGTGGTCGAAGCGGCGGCAACCAAGCCCTACGGGTTCATGCCGTTCTACCCAGGCCCGGGCATAGGCGGCCATTGCATTCTGATCGATCCATATTATCTTTCCTGGAAAGCGCGCGAATACGACTTTCATACTCAATTCATCGAATTGGCGGCGGAAACCAATGAAAACATGCCATTTTACGTGCTCGGCCTTATCCGCCGCGCGCTGAGCCATGTCGGCGTGCCGTTCACGAAAGCCAAAGTATTGATTTTGGGTGTTGCCTTTAAAAAGAATGTGGATGACACGCGCGAATCGCCTGCTTTGAAGATCATGGAGTTCCTCATGCAGCGCGGCGTTTCGGATATTTCCTTTAACGATCCTTACGTCCCGTACGTCAAAGTCGACGGCCGCGATTTTTACTCCATTGAACTGACACCGGAAACTCTGCAGGCTCCGGATGTGGTGGTCATCACTACGGATCATTCGGTCTACGATCCCGAGTTTATCGTCAAGCACGCGCGCGCCATCGTCGATACCCGCAACTTGACCAAAAATATCAAAAACAGCGAAAAGATCACTAAACTCGGTTCCGGAGTGCGTTTTTAGGACACATCATTTATGATCGTTGCCAACGTTGTGGGGGCGAGACCAAATTTTATGAAGATCGCCCCCATCCATCGTCGTATGCTCGGCTCGAAAAAGCTGAAGCCCCTTTTAATTCATACCGGCCAGCATTATGACGAAAAAATGTCAAAAGCTTTCTTTGAGGACCTGCAGCTGCCTGAACCGGATATTTATTTAGGTGTCGGATCGGGTTCACATGCCCGTCAGACGGCCGAGGTCATGGTCCGCATCGAGCAGTTTATCGAGGAGAAAAAGCCGGATCTGATGATCGTCGTCGGCGACGTTAACTCGACGCCCGCCGCCGCGCTTGCTGCGGTCAAGATGGGCGTGCCGGTCGCTCATGTGGAGGCCGGCCTGCGCAGTTTTGACCGCACCATGCCGGAAGAAATCAATCGCATTGTCACGGATGCCGTATCCGACCTCCTGTTCGTCAGCGAGCCCAGCGGCATCGAAAATCTCAAGCGGGAAGGCGTGGCGGACGACAAAATCCATTTTGTCGGCAACGTCATGATCGATTCGCTGATCGAACATTTGCATAAAGCTGCAGAACTCGACGTGCTGAATGAAATGAAAGTTGAGCCCGGCAACTATGCTCTGATAACCCTCCACCGTCCCTCGAACGTCGACAACCAGGAAGTGCTGCGGCGGATTTTCAGCGCACTGGCGGAGATTCAGCGGCAGCTGCCGATCGTATTTCCCATCCATCCGCGAACGCGAAAGATGAT
>JAPDPN010000201.1:0-4021 GCA_034506455.1 Candidatus Zhuqueibacterota bacterium
ATAAACCGCGGCATTTACCCGTCGCGCTGATCGATCTATTTTTTCCTCAACATCCAGATCGGAGACGAGCCGAACCAGAGCAGCATTCCAAAGAGCATGAGGCGGTAATGTTCCTCGAGCGGAATCCTGTTGGTAAAGACCAGGACGGCGGGGATGAGGGTCAGCAACAGTCCGACCAGCGAGATGATTTTGGCAATCCACATCACTGTCTGCCTCCTTTCCGTATGACTTTTTGTTCGAGCGCGCTTGCAGCGACAAAGATCAGGACAGCCATGAACCACCCGGGCAGCGCTTTGAAATAGATTTCCAGCGGCGTCAAGAAGGCAAAAATTAAAGTAACCAGCCAGGCGGCGGCAGCCGGCCAACTGAAAAGCAGGCGCCGTTTCTCGGCAAAGTTGCTTTCCAGTCCCAACCGCGGCAGCAGCCAAAAGTCGGCGAAAATGACGGCGCCCATGGGCATGAGCATGAGGCCGTAAAAGGCGACAAAATCGAGCAGCTTCATCATGATCGCCGGAAACAAGGCGGCGATGGTTGTGATCATTCCGACCGCCAGCGTCATTTTCCAGCGGCTCCAGTTGGGCGTAACGGTCTGCAAAGCCAGGCCGGCACGGTAGATGGTGGGATTGGCGGTCGTCCAGCTGGCGATCACGACGCAGACGGCGCCGGCCGCTCCGGCGCCCAAATAGGCGATCGGCCCCGGCGCCACGTTGCCCATGGCCGCAGCGCAAAGAATGCCGGAGGCAATCCAGGCGATATAGTGGCCGAGGTACATACCGAAGGCGCTGAAAAAGCCGTATTGCCACTTGGGGGCATAGCGCAGAATCGACATGTCGGCCATGCCGATGTGCATGGCCAAATTGGCGAACCAGGCAAAAAAGATGACGTGCCAAATGGTGAACTGCGACTGCCCCGGCACCGCCTGGCCGGTCCATATTTTTTCATTGGCGACGCGCCAAAAGTCGCCGAGAGAGTGTACGCCGAGCATAGGCAGGACGGCGATTGCTGCGGAGACAAAGACCAAGAACATCCACGGTGCGGCGATTTGACCGACGTTGGAAATCTTTTCGAATCCCAAGATGGCCAGCAGAGTGACCACGGCGCCCACACCCAGCACGACAAGCACCCATTGCAGACTGTTGGGGTACATGTCGTTCAAGGTCGGCATGGTCATATGGAAAGGAATGCCGACCGCCGTTGCGGCGACGGAAATCATCGATCCGGCCAGGAAGCAGAACATGACGGCGTTTACGATATTGTAGAAAAAGGTGACGCCCGGGCCCGCGATTTTGCGCGCCTGCCAATACATGTTGAGACGTGTCTTGACGGCAATCGGGGCGCAGACGAACGCCCAGCTGAGCACCGCGAGCAGGTTGCCGATCAGCAGCCCCACGAACAGATCGAACGCCGTGACGCCGTGGGCGACAAACAACGGGCCGATAACAAATTCAGTGCCGGCGACATGCTCGCCGGCATACAAGCCCATGAAATTGGCCGCCTTTTTCAGTTGGTGCGGCGAAACCGGTTCGCGATCGAATTCATACAGCGCATCCAACCGCTCGGCCAAGGATCTCTTTTCCGTCGCCATACGCACTCTCCTGTTGAATTCTCTCTCGATTGCAAAGCCATCGATCTGCGCTGCCGCGCCGAGGCGGTCGAAATCTTTGGAATCGGGTCCGAATTGCCTCGGCAAAAACAGTTCCGGTTCAGCGCCTTTCCCCCTCGATTTTTTGCTGATAACGGCTGCGCCGGTATTCTTCGACCGGATCGATCGGCAGCAGCTTTTCCAGGCGCGCCGCCGCAACGATCGGCCGCACGTCGGCCTGCAGCAGGGCGCGGTTCAAGATGCGGTTGGCCGCAATAATCTCATCGGCATCTTGAGCTTGTTTGAGCTCCTCTTCCGGAACAAGCATGGCGCGGGCCAAGCACTGCTGCAGCGAATCGATCGAATGCAGCACGGCGTGAATCCGATTTTCGCGGCTGCTGCACTGATCGATCATATAGGCCCAATTCTTGTCGCTCTTTTCGTTCACCGCCACGCCGCCGGAAACCAGTTCGTAAAAAATGCGCGCCATTTCCGCATTGGGTTCTACGGCATGGTCGTCGTCTGCGGCGTAACGGCTGTTGAAATGAAAACCGCAACGCATGTTTTCGGCAATGAGTCGCGCCACAATCTGCTCGATGTTGGCGCCGTGAAAATGATGGCCCAAATCGACCAGAACGCCGGTGTTTCCTCCAAGGGCTTTGGCAAGGGCAAATGCCGTCCCCCAATCGGGAATGGTGGTGCTGTAGGTGCCGGGTTCAAAGACTTTGTACTCGATGAGTAGCCAGACCTCGGCGCCGGCGGCTTGGCGGATGTGCAAAAGACTCTCTTTTGCCAGCTCGTAGTTGCGGCGCAGGGAAATCTGCCCCGGATAAGAAGAGCCGTCCGGCAGCCAAATCGTCACCAGTTTGCTGCCCAGGTCCTGGGCAATGCGACATGCCAGGAGGCTTTGCTCGATGTAGCGGTCGCGCGTCTGCTTTTCTTCGGCGGAAAGCGAATTGCGGTGCGAGCCGCGCAAAAAGTAGGTCGGACTGATGGAGCCAATTTTGAGCTCTCGTTCTGCTGCCAGTTTGTGCGCCTCGACCGCTTTTTCCCACGAAGCGACGCCGCTTTCCTCGGCAAAGTCCCAAAGCACGTGCATCGCAACGGCTTCAACGGCGCCGGTCAGACGGCGCACCACCGCCGCATCGTCCAGTTTTTCGGTCAGATTGCGCGCCGCTCCGGGCGGCATATAGTCGCCGAATCGCCCGCCGCCGAAGCGTCCGAACACCCAACTCGGCACCTCCACCGTAAAGCGCTTGACCGCCTCGACGGCGCTCCGCACCTTTGCGGCGCCGAACTCCAGTTCCAGAGCCGTCAAACCCCATTTTACCTGTTCTTCCGTCATCATTGCGTTATCTCCGTTCGTGATTGACAAGCTGCGCCGCGTCAGGCTTGGTAAAAACTCATCTTGAAAGCTGTTGCTTACAATCCTTTCCTTCGCCGGATGTCATGCGAACCCTTGGCTCAAGGTCGTTCGAGATCGTACTCGGCGCCGACTTCGTGATACAGCAGATCGGCCGGGATGATGCGGTGCTCGGGCGGGGTTTCGCTCTGCGCGCCGATCCGCTGCAGCAGCATGTCCACGGCTTGTCGACCCATTCTATAAGGATGCTGATACACGGTGAGAAAAGGCACGCCCAGCCGTGCCACGATGTCGTTATCTCCGAATTCGGCGAGCAGAACATCATCCGGAATGCGTACACCGCTGCGTAGGAGCGCCCGGCCTGCGCCGAACGCCACTAAACCGCCTATGCTGACCACGGCGTCCACCTCGATTCCGCGATGCAGGAGATCAATCATTCCCTTCTCGGCATCGTCGACATCGACCTGGCAGCGGACGACCAGATTTTCGTCGAAAGGCAGGCCGACTTCGGCCAATCCCTGACGGTATCCCTCGAAACGTCGACGAGCGACATAAAGATTTTCCGTGGGACCGAAATAGGCGATCCGACGCTTGCCGGCGGCATAAATGCGGTGCACCACCTTCCTGCTTGCCTCTGCGTCGTCGATGGTCACGGCGTCGACGGTCAGCCCGTCGATCAGGCGGTCGTAAGCGACGATCGGAATGCCTCGATCACGCATGCGGCGCAGCAGAGCCGTGTTGTCTTCTCCGGGCACGGCGTCGATGAGAATGCCGTCGACCAGCAGCGAGGACAAGAACTGCAGGCTTCTTTTTTCCAGCTCGGCCTGCTCATCGCTGACCATAATGATCGCCTCGTAGCCGCGTTCGCGCGCGCGCTCATAGATGCCGCGCGTCACCTCGGAAAAGAACGAAATGCGCAGATTCGGCACCACCACGCCGATCATGAGAGACTGCTGTTTGACCAAACTTCGCGCCAGCAGGTTCGGTTGATAACCGACCTCTTCGGCAAGCTCTTTGACCCGCCTGCGCATTTCTAAGGAAATGTCGTCGGCGTCGCGCAGAGCCTTGGAGATCGT
>JAPDPN010000202.1:0-3924 GCA_034506455.1 Candidatus Zhuqueibacterota bacterium
CGCATGGCCGGCTACAATGTGATCGCCCGCTTTGCTCCGCAGCAGAAAAGCCGCATCCTTGTGTGCGCTCACTGGGACACCCGACCGTGGGCGGATGAAGATCCGGTTGCAAAGAACCGCACTCTTCCCGTGCCAGGTGCGAACGACGGGGCTTCAGGAACGGCGGTGCTGCTGCATCTGGCCGAGCTGTTGGCGAAGGAGCCGCCGACCGTCAGCGTCGATATTGTTTTGTTCGATGCGGAGGACAGCGGTGTTCACAATGACAATTCGACTTGGGCGCTCGGCTCTGCCGCTTTTGCACGCGAATTCGCGCGCGCCTTTGCACCGCGGTTCGGCATTTTGCTTGACATGATCGGAGATGCCGATTTGGCGATTTATCAGGAAGCCTATTCGCTCTATTACGCTCCGGCTGTCGTGCGGAAAGTTTGGGACAAGGCGGCAGAGTTGGGCATCGTCGAGTTTTTGCCGCAGCAGGGCAGCGCCGTCTACGACGACCATATCCCGCTGCTGCGCGTCGGCATACCCTGCATCGATATCATCGATTTCGATTATCCTTATTGGCACACGCTGCAGGACACGCCGGACAAATGCAGTCCGGCCAGCCTCGAAAAAGTCGGCCGAGTGGTGACGGCGGTTATTTACGGAGAGAAATGAGATGAAAAAGAACCGCGGTTACCTGGAAGTAAGGCTCAGCGTACCGGCTGATGCCTTTGAGCTTGTCGGGCTGGCCTTGTTCGAATTGGGGGCAACGGGTCTCCTGGAAGAAAACGACCGCTTGGTTGCTTTTTTTGACGCCGACGCCGATGCACGAAAGCTTCAGCGCGATGTCGAAAAAGCAGCCGAGGAAGCCTGCCGTAGCTTGGGAGTAAGTGGGAAGCCGCTGGTTGAGCTTCGGCGATGTCAGGATCGTGACTGGAGCAGCGAATGGAAACGGGACTGGCGGCCGATGCGCGTCGGCGAACGGCTGATGATCAAGCCGAGCTGGCTGGAAGCGCCCAAGGATGCCCCGCCGATCGTCATCGAAATCGATCCGGAGATGGCTTTCGGTTCGGGCGATCACGCCACGACGCGAATGACGCTTCAGCTGCTTGAACAAACCGTGCGTCCCAATGATCGCCTGCTCGACGTCGGCACCGGCACCGGTATTCTTTCCATTGCCGCGCTCAAGTTGGGTGCTGCTTCCGCGGTGGCGTTGGACATCGATCCCGTTGCCGCAATGACGGCGCAGAAAAATGCCGCCGTCAACGGTGTGGCCGATCGAATGGTCGTTCTAGCCGGAGGAATCGAGGCGCTCAGAGCACAGGAATTCGATCTGATCGCCGCCAACATTCAGCGCTCGGTTATCGTCCGCCTTCTGCCTCTCTTTTGGCGACTTTTAAGAAGGGGCGGAAAATGTCTTGTTTCGGGCATTCTACATGATGAGGAAGATCAGGTCCGCGCCGCTTGTCTTGACTGCGGCTTGGAGGTTCTGCGGGTTCTAAGGGAAAATGAATGGCTTGCCTTTGAGACGCTGAAAGCCTAAATTTGGCAAAGGCGAGAACCGCATTCATGAAGACCTGCTCCGTTTTTCTTTTCATTCTGTTGCCGTTGGTCGCCTTCGGCGCTGCGCAGTTGACCGTCAGCGACATCCGAACCGAAAATGGGGAACTGCTCTTTTCCTATCGAGTCGACGGTCTACTCGACGAGGCCGGTTTGCTCGTGCTCCAACGCGGCGCTGCGTCCCAGCTCGTTCACCGCATTATTTTGTGGAAAAAACGAGGTATAATCAATCCGCTGGTCAAAGAGATCGTCCTCACCATGCATTTATCCTATGATCCCTGGGAAAAGAAATATTGTATCCTTACGGGTGAAGAAAAGAGGCTGACGAATTCGCTGGAGACGGTGCGGGAACGATGCACATCCGTACGCGATTTAACAGTCTGTCGATTGGAAGAATTGGATGACAAGCAAGTATACTACTTTAGTTTGGAAATCAGCTATAAACCGATTGCCGGCGAAAGCTTGACTGCGGTCGGCGGTTTGCTGGAGGACGGTAAAAAAAACCGAGGCAAAGGCAGTCTATGGAACGTCTTGCTCAATCTGCTCGGTTTCGGCGATAAAAAATTGGCTGCTAAAAGCGCCGAATTCCGCAAATCGGAGGGACGTATCGACTTGTTGACGCCGTGATCTCCTGGTCGGCGCCGGATTCGATCGAAATAATCAGGCAGTCGGTAAAGTTATCAAGAGCGTTCATTATGTTTTCGACGAAACACCGGAAGGGATATTCGGTTTTCCCGACTTTACCGGCGGCGATTAATTTTATCTCCTGGGCTAAAAACGGAAAGGAGAAAAGGGTATGAAGGAAAAAATAATGGTGTTTTCTGTTGCGCTCGCTTTGACGGCGGTCGCTGCCTTCGGCCAAGTCCAATTTTACAACGGACTTTCGGCTAAAGAGGTCCAAAAAGTAAAGGATTATGATGCCTATGCGGGAGAGCTGCGGTATTTGGCGGATAACCTTAATAAGGCGATGCGGCATATTGCAGCGGAGGAGAGGAAAAAACGGCGGATCGAACAGGAGCTGCAAAGCCGACTGACGCCCGATGTGCTTGCTCCTCTGTTTTTCAGCGAAACCATCAAGCGCGGCATCGATCCGATGCAGCTGCGACCGGCAAACCTCCGCAAAGCCTCACGCCCGACTCAAGACGGCGGCATCTCCGGCACCGTATTAGTGGAGGGTCAGTTACCTGAAGACAACGTCAAGGTTTATGTTTTCGATCGTCACGGCTATTTTGCCGGATCGGCGGAAGTCGATTTGAGCACGGGACGCTATGCCGTTGCGCCGCTGCCGATCGACTCGTTCTATGTCGTCGCCCGCAGCAACCGATACGTCGATGCGATCTATGATAATATCGTTTCGCCGCTGGCTTCCATGACAAGCTGGCGGCAGGCGAAAAAGGTCTTTGTTCCGGCAGCGGTTGTGGACAATATCGATTTCAATCTGCAGCGGGGAGTGCGGATCACCGGTACCGTAACGGCCGAAGGCGGGGCGCCGCTGGAAGACGGCACGGTCGTTGATTTTCGCGTCACGACCGACGATGATCCCTCAGCCGTTATCGAACGCTCTGTTGAGCTGATCGGCGGCCGATACGAGTTGATTGTGCCCGCTACCGGACGGTTCAAAATCCGCGCCGCTGTCGAGGGCTATGAGCCGCGTTGGTCGGGCAACCGTGCCGATTGGGCTGAGGCGGCGGTCGTGGTTATCCAGGATTTAAGCGCCGCGCCGGTCGTCGATTTTATCCTGCCGCAACTGCCCGAAATGCCGGTCGGACAAATAACCGGTGTAGTGCGGCCGGCTTTGTTTGTCCTTTTGGCGGTCTTTGACGCCTCCGACACTTCCTTCGTCCGCTTCGGCTTTAGCCTCGGTTACGGTGAAGTAGCGTATGCCCTTTCGGATTTGCCGCCAGGCAATTATTTCATTTACGCCGATGACGTTCTGGGGACCTTGGTCGGCGCCGGCAACTCGGTGGGCGAATTCTATGATGGAGGTTCCGGCACCCGCTCCATCATCGGCGCAAAACCGGTCGAGGTTCGCGCAGGCGAACCGACCGTCGACATTAATTTTGATCTCGAGCCGGGCGCCGTCATCTCCGGTAAAGTCACTCTTGCCGGCGGTACGCCGCTCGATTCGCTGACTCTTCTCTTAGTCAATGCCGATCTTTTTAAAGGCGGGGAGCCGTTCATCACACGCTTCGAAGTGGACGTCGTGTCGACGGATTTCGACGGCAGTTACGAAATTCCCGGCCTCAAGCGCGGCAACTATTACCTGCGAACCTTTTCCGATTTTTTCATCAATTTTGATCTCGAAGGTCCGGCCGATATTCTGACCGACGGGAAACACAAAGGCAAGGTGGTCGACCAGTACTTTGGAGGCGAACCGAATCTGCT
>JAPDPN010000203.1:0-1831 GCA_034506455.1 Candidatus Zhuqueibacterota bacterium
GTTCCTGCGCCGCGCCGAAGGAAAGCTCTTCCATGCTGATCCGAATCGGAATGCCGAAGAAACGGTAGAGATCCGCCAAAAGGGCTCCGCCGCTGTCTTCCGGAATCTTGGCGACGAGCGTCATTTCGGCAAACTCGCTTTTGACATAATCCTGTCCGCCGCCCAGCTTGACCTTTTTCTGCTTGATATTGAAGGGCCTGATACCGGCGGCCGGCAATACGTACTCTTCGCCGGTCAGAGGATCCAAAAAGGAAACGCGCACCAACCCGCGCACCAGGTTGTTATAGAGTTCTCCGACTTGGCCGCTGTTGAGAATTTCGGCGTCGACTTGAATCATCACCTGACGAATGATTTCGTCCTCGTCGCCCTTGTCGTCGTGAGGCCAAAACTTTTTAATTCGGCAATTTTCAAAGCTCAGCATGTGTTTCATCCTTTCCGGTTGCGGGCCAACTTAAGAAAAGATTACGAGCTTTGCAATACTTTGCTGAGGTGTTTATGAGTTCTGCAATTTTGATCTATGACGGCGAATGCGGGCTGTGTCGCGAGACGAAATCCTGGATCGAAAAACACGATCCGAAGGGCGTGATCGAATTGCTGCCGTGTCAGTCTCCTGAACGGAGTCGGCGTTTTCCCTTCATCGCGGAACAAGCTTGTCTCGAGGCGGTCTGTTTGGTGGATGCCGGCGGCAGGGTTTTTTTCGGCGTTGAGGCGATGGAGCAGGTGGTCAGGCTGTTGATCGATCGGCGGTTGGCGGCGCTTTTGGCTCTGCCTTTCGTTCGCTTTTTCAGCCGACGCATCTATGCCTGGATCGCCCGTCATCGCCTCAAATTGTCGTGCCTGATTACGGAATCCTCGACCAAGTCATGAAAAAATAACCCTTGACAGTTGAGGCATAAATTAGTATACTTTTTCGGCTTTAATTGTCGGAGGTCTTTCCATGTTGATTCGCGTTTCGGTCATACGCGTTTCGCTGGATACGTCATCATCGGGAAGGTTTATCGTCATTTTAAAGGAAGACGATCGGAACCGGTGGCTCCCGATCGTTGTCGGCCAGCCCGAGGCGCAGGCGATTGCCATGCAGCTCGAAAACATCGAGCCGCCGAGACCTTTGACGCATGATCTGGTTTGCAATTTGTTGTCTCTGCTCGACTGTCGCGTCGAACGCGTCATTATCAACGATCTTCGCGACAACACGTTTTACGCCGTCATGAAGCTGGATGTCGATGGAGATAAGAGGGAGCTCGATTTGCGGCCGAGCGACGCCATCGCCGTTGCCCTGCGCGTCCGCGCGCCCATTTTCGTCGAAAGCGAGCTGATGGATTTGGCCGGCATATCGGAAAGCGATCTGGAAACTCGCGAAGAGGTGCGCGAAACGCGTCCCGAAAACCCGCTATCGTTGGTGGATGTCATTGAAGAGCTGCATATCAGCCTGCACAAGGCCATCCAGGAGGAACGATACGAAGAAGCGGCGCGCATTCGCGATGAAATCGCCAAACTCCGCGAAGAATTTCGCCACAATGCCGATGTCTAGCGCCCCCGGCGGCTCACGCTTTTGCTGACTGGCTAACGGTCTGACCTGCATGACGCATCCGCGAACCTTTTCCCCCTGGCTCTTTATTCCAACGCTCTATTTCATCGAAGGCCTCCCTTACATCATTGTCAACACGGTGTCGATCTATTATTTCAAGCGGCTGGGGCTTTCGAATCAATTCATCGGCTTGACTTCGCTGTTGATGCTGCCGTGGGTGCTGAAGCTCTTTTGGGCGCCTTTACTCGACTCAACCGGAACCAAGAGAGGATGGGTCGTGCTCATGCAGGCGGCGTTGGGGCT
>JAPDPN010000203.1:1931-3887 GCA_034506455.1 Candidatus Zhuqueibacterota bacterium
CACGGCAATCATCGTCATCATCGAGCAATTCGGTTACGGCATCGGCTTTACGGCGTTTATGATCTTTTTGATGACCGTCGCCTTTGACCCCTACAAAACTTCGCACTATGCCCTCTCCACGGGACTGATGGCGCTCGGCATGATGCTCCCCGGCACCTTCAGCGGTTACCTGCAGAGCGCTCTCGGCTATTCCCGCTTTTTCCTTTTGGTTACCCTCTTGACCATTCCAGGCATGATTCTGTTGCGCTTTATTCCTCTGCCGGAGAAAGAATCATCATGAGTTCGGCGAACAAATTTTTCATTTGCTCGTTGATTGCCATAGCCGTTTCGGCAGCCTTTGGTTCGCTCTGCTTTTGCCAAGTTTACGGCGAGGCGGGCGCCGAACCCAAGGTTCTGCCGGGCATCGAGGTTTTGCTGAAGGAAAGGTCCGCAGAGCTCGCCGGAAAACGCATCGGGCTGATCACCAATCCGACCGGCGTCGATCATCGGCTGGTTTCCACCATTGATCTGCTCTTTGCGCAGCCGCAATTGCGGCTGACCGCGCTTTTCGGGCCGGAACACGGCGTGCGCGGCAACCGCCCGGCCGGAGCCGCGATCGACAGTTACGTGGACGAAAAAACCGGCCTGCCGGTTTTCAGCCTCTACGGCAAAACCAAAAAGCCGACGCCGGACATGCTCCGGAACGTCGATGTGTTGCTCTTTGACATTCAGGACGTCGGCGTGCGTCCGTACACTTATATCTACACCATGGCTTACGCCATGCAGGCGGCGGCAGAGGCGGGCATTCCGTTTATTGTGCTCGATCGGCCGAATCCGCTCGGCGGCCTGCGCGTCGAAGGGCCGGTGCTGCAGCCCGAGTTTTCCTCGTTCATCGGTCTCTATCCCATTGCCTACGTGCACGGCATGACCGTCGGCGAGCTGGCGCGATTCTTTAACCAGGAATTCAATATTCATGCGGATCTGCGTGTCATACCCATGAAGGGTTGGCGCCGGGACATGACGTTTGCCGACACCGGTCTGCCGTGGGTTCCGACTTCGCCGCACGTGCCGCATTGGTTTACGCCTTTTTTTCAGGCGACCGTCGGCGCCATCGGCGAGTTGAGTTCGGTCAACATCGGCATCGGCTATACGGCGCCCTTTCAGATGGTCGGCGCCGGCTGGATCGACGGCGATCGGCTCAGCCGCATACTCAATCAGCTCGATCTGCCCGGCGTGCTGTTTCGGCCGCTGGTTTATACACCCTTTTACGGCGGACGCGCCGGTAAGGATTTGCAGGGCGTACAAATTCATATTACCGATCTGAAAAAGTTTCGGCCTGTGCGCACGCAGATCGCGCTGCTGTATGCCCTTTATCACTTGAATGCGCAGGATTCTCTCTTTGTCGGCGATCTGCGCATGTTCCGCTTTGCCATGGGCACGGATAAACTCGATCGCGCCATCGTCAAGGGAAATGATTTGCAGTCCGTACTCGCTCTTGCCAACGAAGGACTGGCGGATTTCATTGCCAAACGCAGCCGGTATTTGATTTATTGAAAACGACGGCGCTGCGACCACTCGGTTGCTCGACAGCGATCAAGAGACCATGCGGCAAAAGCTTCTTATTCTGCTTTTTCTCGCAACAATTTTTTCCAACTCGACTGCAGCCGAAACTCCTTCCCGCCTAACTCTTCACTTCGGCGCCGGATTGGCCGCTGCGCCTTCGCCAGACTTTCTCGACCGTTTCTGGCACGAGGGAGTGGTCTTTCACTTTGGTTTCGGCGTGGACCTACGATCGTCTTTTGCTCTAGCATTTTCTTTGACTCACTACACCTTTGACTATCGATCCGGCGTCGAGCCGCGGGGCGACAAAGCGGGCGTCAATGTCTTTGCGGTGCGGCCGGAGTATCGGCTTCCGTTCGGCAATTATCGACTGCTTTTCGCCGCCGGTTTTGGATTCGGTACGGTAACGACGCCGCC
>JAPDPN010000204.1:0-3873 GCA_034506455.1 Candidatus Zhuqueibacterota bacterium
AAAAAACCTGACGTAGCTTATGAAGAAGTGTGATACGAAAAAATGAAATAATGACTAGCCGTGCTTGCTAATTTTGCAAATGCACATTGTTTATGTGCTTCTGCTGCGCCGGATTCACATTGCATGCTAATGCACGTGAACCCAGTAGTCATCCCGAACCAAGATGCGCTTGTTCCGTTTATAGTGGTATAAAATCAGGTTCTTCCATGAGGCAAATAGCTTGACATGTGAGAATAAATCCAAGTCAATACGGGCAAAGAGTTTAAATAAAGGAAGCGGTTTCCGACTGATCATTTATCCTTTCAAGGACTTTCGAAAGATGCTCTTGTCATCTCATACAAAAATTGAGAAAAGCCCTATTGGTGCTGTTTTAGTATTTTATGAAGCATTTCGCTTACCACTTTTTGCCAAACCGCATATCCTTTTTCGCTCAAGTGCAGGCGGTCATCGAGAAACAGCTCATCCGCGGGCGGCTCGCCGGCAGCGAGCATCGGGGTGACGGTGTCGGCGTAAAAGAGGAGGTTGCTCTCTCGGCATAACGCTCGGATCCGTTCATTGACCTCTCTCTGCGTCGGCCAGATTGCCCAACGGCTGGGACTGGGTTTAATGGGAATATAGACGATGGGGGTCTTGGGGAAGCGACTTTGCGCTGCGGCGAGGAATTTCCTAAAATCATCGACGATGCGGGTCGAGCTTTTCCCAGCGGCAGCGTCATTATCGCCGCAATATAGCACGATCGCTGCCGGTTCTGGGTATTTTAATAGAATGTCAGGGAGATAGTAGAGAAGATCGCTAAAATGGGCACCGCCGAAACCGCGGTTGACGACCGGCAGATCGGGAAACGCTTCGGCGGTTTTCCATAAACGAATGCTGGAGCTGCCGATGAACAATACCGGATGCGCAGGCACGGCGTTCTTGGCATCCCATTGGCGAAAAGCTTCAATCTCTTGTTGAAAGCGCAAAGGATCGGGGTCTTCTTGGGCATGCAACCGGGCATAACAGAAAAAGAATAAAACGAAAATGAGCTTGGATTGCTTTTTCATGTTTGGTTCTCCAATCGACGTTTTAAATATAGGCACAAATAATTTATTTGAAAAAGAAAAATGACAATTTCGATTTGATTTTATTTACAAAGCTGCTAATTTTCAGCGTTCTTGAGAGGAGGCATTCATGAAAATTTTTCTACTTGTTGTATTATTAGCAACAATCGCTTATGCGGAGCCGATCCGAATCGCCTGCCTCGGCAACAGCATTACGGCAGGCGCGGGGATTCCCGATCCGGTAAACGACAGCTGGCCTGGTCAGCTGCAAAAACTGCTCGGCGATGCTTATAAAGTGGGTAATTTCGGCAATTCGGGCCGCACGCTGCTGAGACGGGGCGACTATCCCTTGTGGGTGGAAAAGGAATTCAAGAACGCCCTTGCCATGAACCCTAACATCGTCATCATCTCGCTGGGCACCAACGACAGCAAACCCTACAATTGGATTTACAAAGACGAATTTATTCCCGACTATTTGGCGATGATCGACACCTTCAAGACGTGTCCGGCTAATCCGCAATTCTATATCTGCAAACCGCCGCCTGCATTCTCGGTGCGCTGGGATATCCGCGATTCGGTCATCGTCGCCGAAATCATTCCCATGATAGAGCAGGTTGCCGAGCTAAGGGGCGCCTCAGTTATCGATTTTTATACACCGATGGCTGATAAGCGGAATCTTTTCCCCGACGACATTCATCCCGATTCGGAAGGCTCGTGGGAAATGTCGAAAATCGTATACGGCGCTTTGACCGGTAAAGAGGTCTTGTCCGCTGTTGATGAGGACGCGGCTGCCGGTAAAAAAGTCACGGCAGAAGGGGCTTTGAGTCCGCTTGAGGCGCTGGTTGACGGCGATCATCGAACCGCTTTTTGGTGCTCGGACGGCGGTCATGCGGTCGTGGATCTGGGCGAACTGATTTCGATCGACATGTTTCAAACGGATTTCGGCTTTGAAGGGCGAAAATACGGCGCCCGCTACACCATCGACGTTTCGTCAGACGGCGTGCAGTGGCAGAAGATCGTCGATCAGTCGGCGCGCATGGACACCACGCAAATCGCCGTCGATGCCGTGCAACCCGTCGAAGCGCGCTTTATCCGGCTGACGCTGCTCGGTAGATCCTCTACACCGGCTCTTTCTCCTTCTGTATACGACTTTAAAGCACTGAAAACCGCCAAAGTACATGCACCGGTGGTTACCTATAGAGTCACGGATGTTCGCCCGCAGTATGTCAAGATCGACGTCGAGGTGACCGCTTCGTGCAAGGCGGGCGAGTACATCAAACTTTATACGACCACTGATCCGAATTCTCCCATGACCGTCGCCAAAGATTATCGAAAATTCGAGACTCAGGTTATTAAAAGCACCATCAAACCCAACCAAATACGGTGGTATTGGGCCAAGGCCTATTATGAGGGACTGGAAATCGGCGGGGTCGATACTCTCAAACTGACTTATGAGAGCGTTTCTGCCGTCCATGAACACGACGTCGCACCCTCAGGTTACAGCATTGCCAATTATCCGAATCCTTTTAATCCGAGCACCACAATCCGTTGCGAGTTGCCCGAACCTGCTGATGTGACGGTACAGATTTACGATGTGCAGGGCAGACTGATTTTTTCTGTACCTTACGGAAGACGACCGGCAGGCACGTTTGCGGTGGTTTGGAACGGAGTCGATTCTTCTGGGTACGATATGCCTGCAGGCGTATATTGGTTGTTGTTACGCACCGGCCGGCAGGTTGCGGCAACTCAAAAAATGGTTTTGCTCAGGTAATTACAGCGGCGTCAAAACTAGCAAGCAAAAGACCGCACGGCAAAGGCAAGGAGAAAAGAATCGGCAATGGAAAAATATCTGGCATTCGATCTGGGCGCCTCGAGCGGCAGGGCTATTGTGGGAATTTTTGACGGTGATGAACTCCGATTAGAGGAGATCCACCGCTTCCCCAACCGCATGGTCTCTTTGCTGGGGCACTATCATTGGGACATCTTGCAGCTGTTCGATGAAATCAAGACCGGATTGGCCAAGACCGCGGCTGCCGGACATCGTGATGTGCGTTCTGTCGGCATCGATACCTGGGGCGTTGATTTCGGCTTGATGGGCCGCGACGGATCCCTGCTCGGCAATCCTTACGCTTACCGAGACCTCAGCAGCGACGATGTTATGCAACGTGTCTTTCGCCGCGTACCGCGAAGCGAGCTCTACCAACTGACCGGCATCCAGTTTATGCCGTTTAATTCCTTGTTTCAACTCTACCGCTTGGCGGAGGAACAGCATCCGTTATTGGAGGTCGCGGATCGGCTGCTGTTCATGCCGGATTTGCTCAACTATTTTCTGACCGGAGAAAAAGTTTCCGAATATACCATCGCCTCGACTTCGCAAATGCTTGATCCCTGGCAAAAAGATTGGCATCGGCCGTTGCTGAAAAGACTCGGTCTTCCTATTGGAATTTTAGCACCCATTGTGCCGCCGGGCACAAAGCTGGGAAAGCTGCGCCGGGACATTGCCGAAGAGACGGGAATCGGCGAAATCCAAGTTATTGCGCCGGCCTGCCACGATACGGCGAGCGCGGTGGCAGCCGTACCGGCGCAGGGCGAACGGTGGGCTTATTTGAGCTCCGGCACTTGGTCGCTGTTGGGCGTCGAATCGCCTCAGCCGATCATCAACGACGCGGCACTCAACTTTAATTTCACCAATGAAGGCGGCGTTCACAACAAAATACGTTTCTTGAAAAATGTTGCCGGATTGTGGATCATTCAACAGTTGAAGGCCGGCTGGGCAAAAGCGGGAGAGGACCTTTCCTATGCGGAATTGGTCGCGCTTGCCGAACAAGTCGGC
>JAPDPN010000205.1:0-3854 GCA_034506455.1 Candidatus Zhuqueibacterota bacterium
AGGCAGCAGCGGCATCACGTGGCTCCTTGCTCGTCAAGATGAAAGAGGTCTTCATATAGGAAACCGCGCGAAATCGGAAAAAGATGCGCGATTTTTTGTGGAGATTTTGGGATTACCCTCATCCCTAGCCCTTCTCCCGCGCAGCGGGAGAAGGGCACTACTGCCTTGACGGATAGAGACAGTTTGTGCGCTAAGGGCGCGCGCTCGTGCTAGGTCGCGCCTACGCCGCAGACGTTGCCCATGGATCACGCACTCTTGACCTTCATCGGGCGCCGGATCGCCTTGGGATGCCAGAAGGGCGCGGGCGGCGGGTGAGATTGCTCGTGCTCCGGCTCTGGGTCAGGCGGGTTGGGTGGTGCGGTCGGGACGGCGGGTGGGGCGACGCGCACGAGGCGAGGTAGCAGCGGCATAGCGAGGCTCCTTGCTCGTCAAGATGAAAGAGTCTTCAATATAGGAAACCGCGCGAAATCGGAAAAAGATGCGCGATTTTTTGTGGAGATTTTGGGATTACCCTCATCCCTAGCCCTTCTCCCGCGCAGCGGGAGAAGGGCACTACTGCCTTGGCGGATGAAGACAGTTTGTGCGCTAAGGACGCGCGCTCGTGCCGGATCGCGCCTGCGGAGCAGGCGTTGCCCATGGATCACGCGCTCTTGACCCTAATAGGTCGCCTAACCGCTTTGGGATACCAAAAGGGCGCAGGCGGCGGGTTGCGTCCCTCGCTCTCCGGCTTTGGGTCAGGCGGATTGGTAGGCGCGGGCGGGACGGCAGGCGGGGCGACGTTGAGCAGGCGGGTCAGCAGTGACATAGCATCTATCCTCTCGGTTGTAAGATGAAAAAGTATTCATGTAAGAAACCGCGCGAATCGGCAAAAGGATTCGCGGTTTTTCGGGGATTTTCGGGCAACACTCATCCCTCCTCCTTTTTCCCGCTCGGAGGGAGAAGGACGCTGCTGCATTGGCGGCTGGAGACGGATCGTGCGTTAAGGGTGTGTGCGTTCGTGCTGGATCAAGTCTACTCCGCGAGGTAGCTCAACCCTTTAGGTTTGGGCGTGCGCTCAGGCACTAACAAAGGTGTCGCAATGTATACGTTTTTGAGTATTATTCTTGACATAGAAGACGCACTGATTTATTATTATCTTGTAATTTGAACAGTCTAAAAATTCTCGTAAAGGATTATTTTATGATTACTGATCCGGTTTTATTTCTTGCGAATATTGCCTTAGTAGCCCGATCGGATGGCGCATTATCGGCAGTAGAACTCGGACAGCTTGAGGCTATTCGCAAAGAGTGTGGTTTCAAGAAAGGCGATTTCTCAGCAGCAATCCGTCTTGCTGAGAGTGGGAACTATGCTATCACACCTGTAGGCACCTTTGCAGATCAAGTTAAGAACCTAGAGTATATTCTGCGCGTTGCTTATGCCGATAGTGATCTTGAAGTTTCAGAGATGGCACTGATCCAAGTATTTTGCAAACAAATTGGTGTTTTGCAGGATCAATTAGAAAAACTTACTGCAGAGGTGCTTGCATCATTGAAAGTAACTGGCAAGCTCTGCCCTGCTTGTACAGCGGAGAATACCGCTGATGCACGTTTCTGTTCAACGTGTGGAGCAAGCTTGGCTGCAAATATGCATGAGGTACAAGTTGGATTTGATATTCCGCCGAGAGGCATTGCTATTGAGTTTTCAGATTCATCAGCGGGATCATTTCCTAATGCGTTAGAATTGGCAAAAGCGACTGCTGGTTATCAAAACTGTCAAAAGAACAATAAAACATGGCACCTTGCTACGTTTCCGTCTGGTTCGTTGGCCGATGCTATTCCATTAGCGAATGCACTCCATAGTATGCGGAATCGTGTTGTCTATATCGATGGAGTGAAACAGTTGTGGGATGATGTATTTGGTTTCGTTTGGTGTGCATCGCAACGGTCAGTTGCATACCAGCCCGTTGAGTATTGTTTTGGTAAAAGCGAAAACCGTCTAAATCCGTGGGGGTGTAAACAAGCAAATATGGATTGGACGGAGTGGGCAAACTGGTTTTGTTATGGTAGTTGGGAAAAGTCAGGATTCACCGGTTCTCGTGTTCAGTGGCGATTCGATAAGATGCGAATACGCCATGAATTAGCCACAAATTTGCACCAGTACCGGTACTGCCCGTTTCTAAACATGCGTCTTACTGAGGCTATTTTGCGCCATCTGCCAGATGTTGTTGTGCCCGGGGTAGATAAATATTGGGATTATCATCAGGTTTACGAGGAAGTTCCGGGTGCGATCAAAATAGTGCTGAAGGATCGTTCTGAAGCTTTTGCATACAACCGTGAATTTTGGGCTGACGGGGTTCGTCCGAAGGGCTTCCATGTACTGGCCAGTATATTGGCAAAGGCATTTCGTGAGGTAGGGATTGATCCCGGATTAGCAACTTTATTGGCAAGATGAAAATAGCTAGAAGCGAATGGAATCGATTTGTGTTTGTATACTGCTTTTTTAACAATTTCTTTGCCCAATACTTGGCGGCGCTTGAGGCCGAGTACACACCGTTGCTGGCAGCGGTAGACGCACAGATCAAAACCTTGGAACAGGATATCCGCGCGGCAGTGCTCCAGCATGGCGCGCCGGTGCGCGGCGGTCGCATACAAGCGGTCTATATCCGAGGGCGCACCACGTGGGATACAAAAGGGCTGCTGCGCTATGCGATGCGTTATCCCGATGTCTTGACCTACCGCAAGGAGTCGGCGCCAACGGTGCAATTGCGGATGATTAAAGAGGTGTCAGCGGGGGTGGCGGTATCGTAGTCGTTGGTGCGAGTGATGGACGGCTGCGGCGAGGGTCGTGTGAGACCCCCGCCTGCGCAACGCTGCGCCGAGCCGTGATCTGCAACGCAGTCTCGCCGGCATTTACCGGATTGCATGCCAATGGCGCGACCTTGCCCTCCTCCGGGCGGTTTTGTTGGTACAGGAAACATGGCACGGGCAGCGCAGCCAATGGCAAGACCCGCTGCAACCACCACCGGCGCGGCCCGTCTGGCGATGGTTGCAGTGGATCGGCGGGGCTGTGCTGGCGGCGCTGGCGCTGATCGTCAATGCTCTCACCGGCAGCGTGCAAGAGGCGATAGGTCAGTGGCTGGCGGGTTGGCTGGATCAGCCGGCGCTGCTGGTGCTGCTGGCAGCGCTGGCGCTGCTCGGCGGCGGCATTGCGTGGCTCCAACAGCGATGGCGTGGGTGATAAATCATTCGGGTCTTTTTTGATTTGTCTTGAGGGTGACGTTGAGCGAATACGACGTGAATGCTGCCGGTTTCTTTTCCGGCAACCAGCATTGCCTTCAGTGCGTACCGCTAGAACATCGTATCCGGTAGGGAACATCTATTCAATCTGCCTTACGGGTCATCACTGAGATTCAATCGGGGGAGAATTGAGATCATTGATGCCCAACTTCCCGCCGGCGCGATGGTCGAAGTTGCCATTCTCTTGCCGTCCCCTGTTCAGTTGCGCTACACTCTGCGCGCAGTGCTGGCTGATGCACCGGGCTATCTGGTGTTGCCTGCTGCGGAAGCTGGTGATATCTATTTGCACAGCAAGCGCGACAGATGGGAACGCTGAGTCTTTCAGCGGCGAGGCCAGTCTAGGTTGGTGCATATGCGGTCATCTACGCCGTAGAACGCATTGCGCTGTAGAAACCGCTTTGGCAGCAGCTTGTTGCCGGTCGTTTGACCATTATCACAAGTGAGCTGACGTAGCTTGAGATGCTTACTAAACCGTTGCGCGATCACGATTGAACCCCATCTTCCACCGTGCTCCCAACCTCCCGGTTGTCGTGCTGGCCGGCGTGTTACAGAGCACGGATGAATCCGCCTCCCCTTTCC
>JAPDPN010000206.1:0-3745 GCA_034506455.1 Candidatus Zhuqueibacterota bacterium
AGGCAGCGCCAGAATGGCGGTCAAAATCGGAAAGAGCGGCGGCCGTTTGAAATCCTTAGGCCAGGAAAACGACTGCAGCAGCTTGGCTTTTTCGTCAATGTCGAAAAAGTCGCTTGAAGGAACATAAAAATGATTGACATGAGGGAGCAGATATAAAAGCGTGATCACCAGTAGAGCGGAAATCGGCCAATGCTTCTGCCGATTTACTTTTCGGATTATCGTCATCATGCAGATTTCTTTTCCATAACCAGCACAACGTAATCGCAGACCCCGCTGCGCATGTGATATTCTTTTTGGATGGCTAACGAATCCGGCAACAACCGCTTATACTCTGCAGAGGAACGGATGTGGTCGCCCTTGTCGAGTGAATGAATCAGCCGTCCGATCGGGTGAGTGCCTTTTGCTAAAACAACGTCTTCCAGCAGCACCAACCGTCCGCCCGGCGCCAACACGCGCCCCGCTTCGCGCAGCAGCGCGCGACTCAAATCGTCGTCGAGATGATGCAGCACGCCGACGATCACCGCCGAGTCGAATGTCCCATCCGCAAAATTCAAGGCCGTTGCGTCCATCACGTGAAACTCTGCCGCATAATGCTTGCGAGCAAACTCGATATAGGCGGGCGAGATGTCGATGCCGACATAACGATCGGGAGGAAAGAGAATCGAAAGTTCGCCGGTTCCGCAGCCGATATCCAAAACTTTGCCGCCTGCTTGCCCGAGTTCTCGTTTCAGGACCTGTTTTTCGCCTTGAAAGTCGTTTTCCAAAATCCTGCGTAGGAAAATAAACAAGGCCGGATTCTCGGCCATGGCGTCGATTAAACGTTTGATCATGCTGCCTCAGAGTATTTGCGCCGAAGGGGCTATGCTTTGGATTGTCTCTTGAAATAAAGAGAGATTTTGTAAAAAGCACAATGATTTCATATTGTTGCTCGAAATATAGCCCGTCTCAGATCGAAAACCAATAATTAAGCTTGAGCAGATAGATGTTTTGCGCCGGAGCATCAAAAAAATCGGCAAAACTGTCCTCGAATGAGGGACCCAGGAGGTTTTCATAGCGGGTGCGGCCGTGCGTCCATACGAAATAAAGCGTCGAGCCGGGATGAAACTCCCAACGCGCGACAAAATTCGACCGCAGCTCCCGAAAACTGAAATCGGGGTTATAAAAAAAGGCGCCGTTCTCTTTAATAATGTACCCGCCGTCGGCAAAATCGAGCTCGTCTTTGCCGTAGACATGATAAAGCCGGTTGTAGTCGTCGGCGCGCGGTTCCATGACGCGCTTGAAATTCCGATAACTGCCGACCGAGATGTAGGGATTCGCATAATACTGTAGAGTGAACTCGGGAGACAAGGATATATCAAGACGAAGGGTCATGCCGGCTGTTTTACGTGCCAACTCGCCGAGAATGTAGGTTAATCCATTGTCGTTTTTCAGCGCCGTCACGTACTGCAGCGCATTGGTGTTGCGCGATAAGGAGAGATTGCTTTGCAGCCGTACGGTGTTACTAACCTTCCAATTGACGAACGGGCTGACGTCTAAGGTTTTGGTAACTACATCATCGTGGCGATGGGTGTGCAGGCGAAGTCCGGCGCTGAGCATCTTTGAGCGGTCCGTAGAAAAATTGACCATCGTATGCACCCATCCCTGCACGCGAACCGCCGGACCGCCGCGCAAAAGCCGCGGATCGAGCTGATCGTTTTCGCGATAGACGTTCCAGAACAAAGTCCATTTGTTGATAAACTCGCTTTCAAAAGAAAGCATAAATCGTCTGGAGAGCAGGTTGCGGCCGAAATCCAGGCTCTGGTCGTATCCGCCTTCGAGTGTGTATGTGCGAAAGATGCCCTGCGGCCGGTTTTCCACATATCCTATTTCACCGCCTAGGTTAATGACGTCTGCTTCGGACATAAAGCCGATATCGTTCAATTCCAAGCCGGGACTCCGCCAATTTACTCCGGCCCGCCAGCGCCAATTGCCGTTAGCGCCTTTGCCGATGCTGATCGAACCGCCGTGACCGCTCAGCTGGGTGCGTGTCGTATCGAGGGTTACATGATCGGCATCCGGTCGCTGAAAGTAACGGGAGGAGGCGGACTGCAATCCCGTTATCGCAGCGTTGCTTCCCTGAACCGTGCTGAAAGCTGTCTTGGCGTCGATAAAGTAGGTTTTATTCCGCCAATAGTGCCGCAGGTCCAAGCCGCCCGTATAAGCCTCCCGCGGCAAAAATTTCAAAGACTGATCCTCGATCCTGCGGTTAACAGCCGTGAGCATGCCGCCGAAAATCGTATTGCTGCCGTTGTAATCCTTTTGCACTCTGCCGACAAAATAGTTGGTCTGCGGCTCGACGGGCTGCGAAAAACGCCGGTCTCCATCGGCAATTTGGGCGAATTCCTTGCGCGTCAGGCTTTCCAAAATGCCGACGGAAAGGCCGTCTTTTGATTTGCCGGAAATCTTGGCGGCGCCGAGGATGGAAGTGTTGCCGGGAATGTCGGCATACTGCCCCATATTCAGCATCGGGGTCCGACTTGGCGCGTGGCCGATGCGCCGTGAGTAGAAAAGCTGGTTGTTTTCCAGTTCAAAATCAAAAATCGTTTTACCCTCCAAAAAGAAGGGGCGCTTTTCTTCGAAATAGGTTTCAAAGACCGTCAGATTCAACACCGCCGGGTCGGCTTCTACCTGACCAAAGTCGGGATTGATGGTAACGTCCATCGTGAAATCGCTGGACAGGCCGAGTTTGGCATCGGCGCCGAAGGTCGCCTCATTGCGGCTGCCGGTAAAAGGATTGCCGGTTTCGGGCGGAAGCCGCTTGTTCTGCACTCGAGCATAGGGAAGCAGCTCGATGCGCCGGTTTTTGGGCAGATCGCGAATGCCGTGCAGCTCACCGATGTCGTACATACGGCCGGGCGTATCGCGCGGGATGAGCGCCCATTGATCTTCCTCCTGAAGCCTGTTGATCCAGCGCCAGGCATGCAGCCCCCATACCTGCTCGGGCTTGTTTGCATAACGAAGCTGACTGAGAGGAATGCGGAACTCGGCCGTCCAGGCGCTGTCTTCAAAGGCGGTTTTGCCGTCCCATACGGCGTCCCAGCTGGTATCCCACCCCTCATTGGTCAAAATGAGGTCGATCTTGCTGCCGCCGGCCGTGAGATCGAATTCAAAACCGGTGCGATGATCGAAATAGCTGTCAAAGCACACGCCGACCAGATCGCCGGAGAACTCGTCGCGGCGTCCTCGATGGCGGTCAACCAGGCGCATGTCGTCAAAGGCGCGAACGGCAACGTATAAATAACGATTGTCGTGGAGAATCTTGATGGCGGTTTTTGCTGAAGGCTCGGCGCCTTCGCGGGGGATTTGTTGGCGAAAACCGCCCGACCAAACGCCTTCATTCTGCCAACACGGATCATCCAACCGGCCGTCGATGCGCGGAGGCAAAGTGGTCAAGCGCTGCGCCGTGTAAATACGTTTGCCCTTTTCGTTGCGATATACGGTCGTGTCGATTTCAGAATTGGCAAAAATTAGTGATGAGACGCAAAAGAGCAGAAAGACGCTTTTTCGGGTCATAAGTCACGATTCCGGTTTGTGCGTTGAAAGTTGAATGTTCGATCTGCGGAAAATACGAAATGTTACGGAGAGGCTGGAGTAAAGAAAGGTAAAGTTTGAAATCAGCATCGTTCGATGCAAACCGCCTTGACCTCCATCGCTTCGGCGTTGGGCAGGCGCAGGAGGCGCAGTCGCACATACGTCCTTCCCGCCG
>JAPDPN010000207.1:0-1673 GCA_034506455.1 Candidatus Zhuqueibacterota bacterium
GGCCTATATGCTGGAGGCGTGCGCCGAATACCAAAAGAGCTGTTGGATCCTCGATCGCCCCAATCCCGCCGGCCGAGTCATCGAGGGAACCATACTCGAGCCGGGATGGGAAAGCTTTGTCGGCGTTGCGCCGATGATCATGCGCCACGGCCTGACTTTGGGCGAATTTGCCCGATGGTACGTTCACTATAAAGAACTGGATGTCGATCTTGTTGTGGTGCCGATGCTCGGCTACGATCCGCACGCGGCCCCCGGCTACGGCTGGCCGCTGCACGAGCTGCCGTGGATCAATCCGAGTCCCAACGCCTCCAGCCTCAACATGGCGCGCTGTTTTCCCGGAACCGTACTGTTTGAGGGCACAACCTTATCGGAAGGCCGCGGCACAACAACGCCGCTGGAATTGGTCGGCGCGCCGGACGTGGATTTCGAGGCCGTCCGCTGGCTGATGTTCGATCTGGCGCCGCATTGGTTGCGCGGCTGCCGCCTGCGTCCCTGCTATTTCGAACCGACGTTCCATAAGCACAGCGGCAGGCTCTGTTCGGGACTGCAGATTCATACTGATTTTTCAGATTACCGTCCGGCAGATTTTAAACCGTACAGAATCGCAGCGCTGATCCTCAAATGCATCCGCAGGCTTTATCCCGACTATTTCCTGTGGCGATCTTTTGTCTATGAATACGAGAGCGAACGCCTGGCGATCGATCTCTTGTCCGGCGGCACGTTCTTGCGACAATGGGTCGATGATCCGTCGGCTTCGCCGGCAGATTTCGATGCCCGTCTTTATCCCGACGAGGCGCATTGGCCGAAAATCATACGCCCGTTCCTGCTCTACTGAAAAAGGCGTCTCTAAATTGCGGCCTAAGAAAAGAAAGACATTTGCCGCTTAGTCGAAGCATTCAGCAGCAGGCGAATTTCTCGTTCATTTGAGGAAAAGGGGAGAGGTGCCAAAAGAGCCGCTGCCGTTGACGCAAGCATCGGGCGCTGCCCTTGTCGATACACAAAAATGTCTGCGTCCGGGCGCATACTATATTGAAAAAAGTTCAGCGACTTTGCTTTGTAGGAGATATGTAAAAAGGGTGCAACCTTCAATTTTCCTGCAGAAACGAGGCGGCTTTTCGTGTCAGAGAACCTTTTGCTGCGCCCGCAGAGCTTGCGCAAACGGATATTTTTCGCCTTCCCTGCGGGCGGTAGCTGTTACAGTAAAGATGTTTTCCCGATTGAAACCTGCCGGTTGAATTTGCCGCTTGGCACCCGATGGAAGTTTGTCCGCCTCAGTTTCTGCTCAGCTCGTTGCCTACTTTGCGCGCACGCTCGGGTTTGTCGAGGTTGACGCCGAGCGCCAAACCGATCTCGACCAAAAGATTCCAGCCGGCGGCCAAATAGACATAGGGAGTCATTTCGCCGACATCCGGTACGCGCAGAGTCGGAAAAGGAGTCGGCTTGTCGGCAATCGCCGCAACCGTCAGTCCAACGCCCTTGACCAGAACCTCCTGGAATTTTTCCACCTCTTCTTCGATCGGATCGACTACAAAGACGATATCCTCAGTGTCCATCACCTCTTCGATGCCGTGTACCGCATAGGTGCCTTCGAGAAAATCCGATTTCTTGCGCGTGATTTCGTTCGTCTTTAGGGTCAATTCTTCAGCGACGCCGTCGTTGTATCCCGAAAAGTA
>JAPDPN010000207.1:1773-3720 GCA_034506455.1 Candidatus Zhuqueibacterota bacterium
TGTCCATCACCTCTTCGATGCCGTGTACCGCATAGGTGCCTTCGAGAAAATCCGATTTCTTGCGCGTGATTTCGTTCGTCTTTAGGGTCAATTCTTCAGCGACGCCGTCGTTGTATCCCGAAAAGTATATGGTCGGAGCTTGCGCCGCCTTGGCAACGATCTCTGCAGGCACCGGCATCGTCAAGGCCGTTTCGATCGCCGCGGCTAAGGAGCCGTAATCCACGTTCGTCCGCTTGCCGATGTGGCGCAAAATGGATTCGTAAAACAGCGCCTGCTCGATCACGCTTTTCGTAGCCGCCGTTGCCTGCTCCCAACCGCAGGTCAATACAAACGTCTCCATACAGGCCTTTTCAAGCGGGGTCCCTGAATTGGCGGTGAGTCCGAAGCGGTGTGGATTACCTTTCTGAGCCAATTTCTGCGCCAGCAGCACCACCTCTTTGGTGCGGCCCGAGTTGGAAGCGCAAAAGACCGCAAAGTTTTGCAAATCATACTCGGCAGCCTGGCGAGACCCTTCGGTAAACACCGCCGTATTCAATCCCCAACGCAGCGATTTGCGCACGGCGTTCTTGGCGGGAAAAATGCGGCTCGATCCTTCTCCGGTCAACAGCAGCCGACCAACTCTGCCGGTTTTTTCGGCAACTTTTTGCGTACGCTGAGGATCAAATTTTCTAACCACCTCGACGACATCCGACATTTCCTGCACGAGGGAAAACTGCGAGTAACGGGATTGATTCAAATTCATAGCGGGCTCCTGTTTTTGATTGTCGATTCCATCGCGCCGTCGGTTCTATAGATGCTTGCCATGACCTGCGGCAAAAGCATGCACAGCCTTATTGCGGTTATAGGAAAAGCAAGTCGGGCTAATCTGTAGAAAACGAGTTCGAGTGGCCTGCATCAATTTTTCTCAACCACTTTGAACCTGCGAACCAGCAATTCCTGGCGAAGATAGATTAAAGCTCCGGCCAGACTCATAATCGAAGCGATCGTTATGGCGAGGTCATACGTTTGTGTCCAATCGAAAAGGGCGCCGGCAGTCAACGGCCCAAAGATACCGGCAATACCGTAACCCAAAAACACAAACGGATAGATTCTTCCCAAATTGTCTACGCCGTAAATTTGGCCTGTTTCACGGGCAAAGAGAACAAAGTTGCCGCCGAAACCGAAACCGATCATAGCGGAACAGACGAGGTAAAATAGTTCGTTGGTCACCATACCCAGCAAAAAGATCGAAACCGCCTGAAAACTGAGCGCCAAAAAGATGGTCAAAGCGGAACCGAGCCGGTCACTCAAATAACCCCAGCCGATTCGGCCTAGAAAATTGGCGACGGCAAAGATCGAGACCGCAGCAGCCAGCTTGTCCGCATCGTCGATTTGCTTGACCAAACCGATGGATTTAAGACTGCCGATCACCAGCAATCCGGCAAAAGTTCCGAGGAAAATTCCGATCAAGAGCCGCCAGAACTGAATTGATTTGTAGAAATCTTTTTGCGCCTGCTGAACGGCTCGTTCAACGGCTCGCGGCGAGTTGAGGAAAAAGGCAAAGACAAGGATAATAGTCCCGTACAAAGCCCCAATGATGAAAGAGATCTGCAGAATGCCCTTGCCGCTTTTCAAAAGGAACTGGATCAGCAGGGAGAGAAGGGTTGCCGCCAGACCGAATCCTGCGGCTGCTATACCGGTAATCAGTCCCTTTTTTTCCGGAAACCACCTGACCGGCGCCGTTAAAGAGGCGAGATAGCCGAAACCCGTACCCATACCGGCAAAGACGGCAATTCCCAACCAAATGAGCGCGAAATTCCCGCGCGAAAATCCGGCAATGAAATAACCGGCAGAGAAAAAGACGGCGGAAAGAATTCCCAATCCTCTTGTGCCGATTTTGAGCTCAAGTTTTCCGGCCAAGACCATGGTCAAAGTAAAGATTGCAATCAAAAACCCAAAAATGATTTG
>JAPDPN010000208.1:0-3674 GCA_034506455.1 Candidatus Zhuqueibacterota bacterium
TTTCGCTCGGCAACTCAGAATATTCAAGCTGCGTACAGGCTGTCGTAGACTGGTTCGGCCCGATCAATTTTCTGACAATGGATGAACAGTTCCGAAAAAGCGGCAAAGGGCGCCCAGTTCACAGCGAGGCCGATTCGCCTGCATCCCTTTTTATGGGCCGGCGAATAACCGAAATACCTGAAAAGGTTGCGGCTTCAAACCCGGAATCCTACCTTTCAGTCGACGACCCGCCGATCCTTATTATGCACGGCACGGATGACCCGGTGGTGCCCGTCGAACAGTCTATCGAATTTGCCGACAAACTGGGGCGCATCATCGGTTCGGAAAAATGTCGCCTGGTCCTTTTGCAGGGCGCAGGTCACGGCAGCCCGCAGTTTTCTGCATCGGAAAATTTGAATAAGGTCTTTGAGTTTCTCGAGTGCGTCTTGAAAGACTAAAAGCAGGCAACCATGCGACAACTGAACTTTTTGCTTTTTTTCTCGATTGTCCTCAGCGTTTACGGCCTGGCGAATTTTTACATCTTTATCCGCGGTCGCCAGGCCCTCACGTCGCATCCGACGCTTTCTTTAATTTACACTGCGGTGTTTATTTTTTTAGCTCTCTCTTATCTTATCGGCAGGCTTCTCGAACGAATTTGGCTCTCCAGTTTGTCGGATTTTTTCATTTTTACCGGTTCCTTCTGGTTGGCTGCTTTTCTCTATCTGCTGTTGATTGTTCTTATAATTGATCTATTGCGTATCGTTAACCATTTTCTACCCTTTTTCCATTATTTTACCAACGATTTCGGGCGGCTCAAGCTCGCCGCCTTTACGATATCCGCGCTCGCGGTCCTGCTCATACTGCTCGCAGGGTATATTAATGCCTGCAGCGTTCGGATCCGACGCATAGAATTGGAGATCGACAAACCCTGTGCAACGCCGGAACTCAAGGTGGTCATGGCTTCGGATGTGCACCTGGGTACGATCGTCGGCAGACGGCGGTTTTGCCGCATCGTCAATAAAATCAACTCGCTGTCGCCGGACTTGATCCTCTTTCCCGGCGATCTCATCGACGAGGATATTGCGCCGGTGGTGCGCGAGAATCTGGGCGAGGCATTGCGCTCCCTCAAAGCGGCTTACGGCATTTATGCAGTGACCGGTAATCACGAGTTCATCGGCGGCGTCGAAAGGGCAGTAGGCTATTTGCAGGAGCACGGCGTCAGAGTGCTTCGCGACGAGAGCGTGCTTCTCCCCAACGGCCTTTATCTGGTGGGCAGAGATGATCGGGTGAAAAAAGCCTTTACCGGCGTCGATCGTAAAAGTCTGGGGGAGCTTATGCAGTCGGTCGATCCCGGCAAGCCGATTCTGCTCTTGGACCACCAGCCGTTTGAGCTGCACGAAGCAGCCGAGCAGGGTGTGGATCTGCAGCTTTCCGGTCATACCCACAATGGTCAGTTGTGGCCGCTGGACCTTATCACGCGGGCAACCTACGAGCAGAGCTGGGGTTATCTCAAAAAAGGACATACGCAATATTATATTTCCTGCGGCGTCGGTACCTGGGGACCGCCGATTCGCCTCGGCAGCCGACCGGAAATCGTCGAGCTTGGACTGCGGTTCAACCCGAAAGAAAAGTAACATTTTTACTATCGATATTTTAAACTGTATGAAAACTGGGGATAACGCCTAAACCGCCCTCAGGCAATGTCGTTGCCTCTGCAGGTATCGAATCAAACATAAATTCATCACCCTTACCGCCTCTCTAAACCTCTATGCCGAGAAAGCAGACTATTGATTGCGCTTATCTCTTTGACTTTATAGAAGGAAAAGAGAAGGCACAGGACTTTTCAAATTACCTTCCAAGCCGTCGAAAAACTGCGGTCAGAGATAATTAAAGCACTACGGATTGTCGTAAAAGAAACCGGCACGAGTCGACCTATAAAGCCTTTCTTCCGATCCCTTGAATTATACTGTGTGAATAAGCTCATTAAGGCCCACCCAATAGATTTAGAACAGCCCGAAAAAAGATATTGACAAAAATTATAAAAATCATTAAAGTATTACACGGTCTTAATCGTTTTCGACAATAATTAAGTTAAGGCAGCTCACAAACAAGTCTCTTCATAAAAAAAACGGAGGCCATCATGAAGCAACTATTATTATTAGTAATCTTTCTCGCAGCAGCGGGAACGCTTTTCGCCTATCGTACACCCGATCGCGTTATTCAGGTCTACAAGGCTCCGGCTACACCCGTCATCGACGGCGAAGAGGAGGAAGCCTGGAAAGACGCACAGGCCTTTGCCGTCACGCAGGCCGACCCCAGCACCGGCTTCAGCGAAATCGAATCCGGCGAGGATTACGCCGCGTGGTTCAAGGTCATGTGGGACGAAAACAATCTTTACTTCTTTGTCTATGTCATGGATGATGTTCTCTTTTCCGACGGGACGGGTGATAATGATAAAGTGGAGTTCTTTTTCGATGCAGACGCCAGCGGCGGGGTGACGAAAGAAGAATACGATGCCCTGTACGCCGGTCAGTATGGACCGGCCGGAGGCTGGTGGTTTGTTCAACACGCCGACCAAGTTTATACTTATGATGAAAACACCTCTCAGTGGGTCTACCAAATCGACAGCGAGGCCATCGAAACCGGTACGCAGGGTCCCGGACTCTCCTGGGGACAAAACCGTTTCCCGACGGACGGCATTCTGGCAGCGAAAAAAATCCCAGGCACCGAAGACGGATATACCATGGAATTCGCCTTTCCGTGGTCTAGTTTGAAAGCCGAGGGACCTTTTGCAGCCGGCAAAGAGATCGGTTTCAACGTTCAGGTCAATGACTTTGACGTCGAAAAACAGCGCGCCTTTTTCAACTGGATCATGGACTATCCGAATGCCAACTGGTGCGATCCGACGGTTTTCGGCAAATTGGTCTTGAATGCCAAAGCGCCTGCCAATGAATACGTACTGCCGACGCCGCGCGCCGGTGTAAAACCGACCATCGACGCCCAAATGGATGAAATTTGGCAGTATGCCATGCCGCGCGCCGTGGTGATCGGAGATCCGAATACGGAATTCTGGCCATTGGAATCCTTTGCCGATTATTTCGGAACTTTCCGCACGTTATGGGATGCCGAAGGACTCTATTTTTTCTTTACGGTCTATGACGATATTCTTTTCCAGGATGCAACGGGCGATAACGACAAGGTCGAACTCTTTTTTGATGCCGATGCATCGGGCGGTGTAACGCAGGAAGAGTACAACGAGCTGTACGCCGCAGAGTACGGGCCCGCCGGCGGCTGGTGGTTCATGCAGCATGCCGACCATGTCTACACCTACGACGAAAACACTTCGCAATGGGTCTATCAAATCGATAGCCAAGCTATGGAAACCGGTACGCAGGGACCCGGCCTGACCTGGGGCCAAAATCGCTTCCCCACGGAGGGCATCCAGGCGGCGGTCGCAATCGCCGGAACTGAAGACGGATACTCGATGGAGATGTTCTTTCCCTGGACTTCGCTAAAGGCCGTTGCGCCTTTTAAGGTCGATGATCAGGTCGGTTTGAATATCCAGATCAATGACTTTGACGAGGAAAAGAAGCGGGCTTTTTACGACTGGAGAATGATCTGGTCCAATGCCTCTTGGTGCGACCCGACCAATTTCGGCATAATGGCGCTGTCTTCCATGACATTGCTGGAAGAAA
>JAPDPN010000209.1:0-3662 GCA_034506455.1 Candidatus Zhuqueibacterota bacterium
CGCCGATCGGATGAATCGGCATAAACCAGAGAATAGAGACGCCCAACTCCTGCAGGCGATCGAGGTGCTCCCGAAAAGCGGCAAAAGTGCCTTCGGACGTGTACTGCCGCAAATTGACCTCGTAAAGTGCCGCATTGTATGACCAATCGACGTGCTCCTGGGAAAATAAACCGACGGCGGCAAAAAGCACACAAAAAAGAATGCGAGTCTTCATGGATGCGGCCCTTATTTTACCAATACCAAAATTTCTCATTTTATATTACGGTCATGCCGGTTTTGGCTTGGGGGTAAACGCAATTTGGGAAAAAAGGTTCTGTATGGACTGAAAACCCGGAAGGATAAGCTGCTGCGCAGCCCGATAAGGCTAAAGAATACAGATGTTCGATTTTTAGGCATTCTACCGTATTTATTTGCCAATTGCGTTTTGCCATAAGATTATTACGGCAAAAAAGAGGCCGAGCAGAACGATCTGCTCGGCCGTGGGGGCAGATGGCAGGTAGGTTTTATAGAGGCAATTATCGTAAAAATCAACCGAGAGCCGGCAGAGGCGGGCATTTATATGAAATGCCCGCCCCCTCTTCCTTACTTAACCAAAACCAGGGAGTGCACTGCTTCTTGGCCTTCAGCTTGGAGCCGGCAAAAATAGATTCCTGCGGCCGCATCTCGCGCATCCCAGCGTACGGCATGGACTCCGGCCGCTTGTTCGGCATTGACCAATTCGGTCACTTTGCGGCCGTTGACGTCGAAAATACTCAAATTCACATGCGCACGGCGATCCAGGATGTAAGAGATAGTCGTACTGGGATTGAACGGGTTGGGGTAATTGCCCAACAGGCGGAACTCGGAGGCGACAACGGGACGATTTTTCACAGCCGCGGCGGGAACGCGTTCGCTGCTCAAGAGCATCGAGCTCCACGTGCCGGGATTGCGCTTGCCCCCGCCGAACATAAAGTAGCCCTGTCGATTGTTGTCGCCGATGTACTCATCGCCTTCATCCACCTGCATACCCCAGGCCCAGACGCTGCCTTCTTCCATGCCCGGCAGCAGCTTGAGGGCCAGTTCCCACACCTTTACCGTGCCGCTTTCATTTTTGGTGAGGCGAATGGCCTTTCCGCTGGTCTCTTCCCATGTCGAGGGGCAGTCCCCGTCGACAAGTTCCAGCGGATTCTCGCTGCCCTGCCAGCCTGCGGCCACCGGGAAAAAGCGTTCCATGCCGTCGACGTCGATAAAATAGCCTTCGTGTTTCCAAATCATTTCTTTCGGCGGCTCGTTGTTGACCATCGGCGCAAAGCCGAGTTCAAAGCAGTCGCCTTTCCACAAGTCCTGACCCAAAGACTCGGCGCCTTTAAACTCATCCCAAGCCGCAGGCGACAATTCCCGCGAATCATCAATATCTTTAACCAGCAAATAGATGACTCCGGCATCCGGGTTCCACAACCATTTGAACTGAATATCACGATCCTGCCAGGAAGTCCACACCTTGTCGAACTCTCCCTTAAAGGTTATTTTGACGGGGAGGTTCTCTTCGTCATTTTTCCAGGCGTCGCAGCGCGCCCACGGAATCGCCTGCCAATCGGCATCGCTCGAATCGTCGTCGACAACAATCGATCCTTTGTAGGCTGTGTACTCATGGATATAGGGACTTTCAAGCATCAATCCGTCAAGGAAACTCGGGCTGTCGCACGCAGCGTCATCGCGGACAGGTTCAGTCCCCAGCGGCAGCGGCTTTCGTGTTGTTTGGGCGAAAACCGTCATAGATGCACACAAAAAAACTATAAGCAAACCGGATAAAACAAACCGCATAACTTTATACCTCCGTAACAATCATGAAATGACTTATGACGGCATAATTTAAAAGGATGGACAAAGATACGTTAGGACTATTTTGCGGAAGATTTGGACAATTTTACAAATCGGCTTTAGGGTAATTGCGGTCGGGATTTGGTATATTGGGTAGGGGATTGTCCAAAGACTTTTTTAAAGACGCGGGAAAAATAGGCCTGATCCCAAAATCCGACGCGAAAAGCAGCCTCTTTGGCGCTCAGTTTGCCCTGAACCATCAGAGTTGCAGCCCGCTTCATGCGCTGATGGTTGATGAACTCGGTGCAGGTTTGACCGGTCAGCGCTTTGAGCTTGGAATGCAGCGACGACACCGACATGCCGAGTTTCTGCGCAAACAGTCCTACATTCAAGTTTTCATCGTCCATGTGCGACTCGATCACCGCCATGGCGCGGTTCAGGAATTCTTCGTCCCGAGGGGTAAGAGCAATGTCCTGCGGTTTGAGCCAGATCTCCCGACGATAGCGCTCCCGCAGTTCCCGACGGATGTTGATCAGATTATGCAGTTTGGTCCGAAGAATTTCGACTTGAAACGGCTTGGTCAAATAATCATCCGCGCCGATCTGCAGCCCTTCGATCTGATGCTGCTGCGAAGTTCGCGCCGTAAGAAGAATCACCGGGATATGGCTCGTCAACTCGTGCTGCTTTAAGGACGCGGTCAATTCCAAGCCGTCCATGTTCGGCATCAGCACGTCGGCAATGACCGCATCCGGCATATGCTCGAGCGCCAGTTCGAATGCCAGGCGGCCGTCTTCGGCTTGGAGAATGCGAAACTCTTTCAGTTCCTGGGCGATAAAGCGGCGAATATCGGCATGATCGTCGGCGACCAGAACGAGCGGTCGATCATCGCCCTCTTTATTCGGCGCCTCGCTTTCTTTTGTCGCGGCAATGGGGAGATGGATCTCGAAACGGGTGCCTTTATCGAGCTCGCTGTCCACACTAATGGTGCCGCCGTGCAGTTCCACCAGCTCGCGGGTCAAAGCCAGGCCGATGCCGGCGCCTTGATTCGCCTGCGCCCGCTTGTCATAAACCTGGTAATAGCGCTCGAATAATCGCGGCAGATGTGCTTTTGGAATACCGATGCCGGTGTCTTGGACCCAAAGACGAACGTCCTCGCCTTGCTGCCGCAACGTTACGGAAATCGATCCGCCGGCAGGGGTAAATTTCAGGGCGTTCCCGACCAGGTTCTGCAGGATTTTCTGCATTTTGTCGGGATCGAATTCGGCCCACACGGAGGCGGGTTCCGATTTGAACTGTAAAGCAATATTCTTTTCCGCTGCATACGGCGCAAAAGTCTCCAATTCTCGGCGAATGAATTGAGCCAGATCGCCCAAGCTCGGCTCCAGCCGCAGGGTACTCTCTTCCATTTTGCGGAAATCCATGATTTGCGTCACCAAAGTCAACAGCCTTACGGCGTTGCGATGCATCAGGTCGAACGTTTGCAGAGTTGCCTCATCGTAGCGGTCGCGTGCGGCGCGCAGTTTTTCCAAAGGTCCCAAAATCAGGGTCAGCGGCGTTCTCAGCTCATGCGAGATATTGGTAAACAGCCGCAGCTTCAGCTGATCCAGCTCATGAATCCTGCGGTTGCGGCGAAGAATGCGGATTTCATAGATCAGAATGACGGTCAGAAAGGTCAAGATCAAAGCGATAAACCAGGGCTGTTTCCAGATCGGCGGCAGCACAACGAATTCGATGTAGGCCGGAGTCGGATCGATGTTGAAATCGCGGTCCTGGGCGCGAACCTCAAAGGTATGACGTCCGGGAGAGAGGCCGATGAGGACATTTTGACGTTCCTGTGTGAACGGCGACCACGGTCCGCCGTC
>JAPDPN010000210.1:0-3630 GCA_034506455.1 Candidatus Zhuqueibacterota bacterium
GGCGTGTTGGCGGCCATCGGCGTCGGCAGCCCCGGAGCCATCGATTTTGAAAACGGCCGTTTGATCGGCAGCACACCGAACATTCCGCATTGGGAAAACGCCGACATTCGCAAGCAATTGGAAGCCGAGTTTTCCATTCCGGTTTGGGCGGACAACGACGCCAACATTATGGCGTTTGCCGAAGCGCGTCACGGCGCCGCCGAGGGCGGCAAGAACGTTATCTGCGCTACGCTGGGAACCGGCATCGGCGGCGGAATTCTCATCGACGGCGAGCTATATCGCGGAAAGAATTATACTGCGGGTGAAATCGGCCATATGGCGATCGTTCACAACGGCCTGCCGTGTAACTGCGGCGGAAAAGGTTGTTTCGAGCAGTACGCTTCGGCACCGGCAATGGTTCGCCATTATGCCGAAATATTGGAAGCCAACGGCAAAAAGCTGCCGAAGGACGCTTCGACGGTGACGATCTTTGCCAATGCGGCGGCCGGCGAAAAGGAAGCGCAGCAGGCGATCGATGTAACGGTCGATTATTTAGGTACCGGCTTTGCAAGCTTGGCGAACATCTTTAACCCGGAAATCATCGTCATCGGCGGCGGTGTAGCGGAAGCCGGAGACGAGTTTATCGCCAAGATTAGAGAGAACGTCTTTAGTAAAGCCATGAAGCCGACGCTCAAGGATCTCAAAGTTGTCCGCGCCACCCTCGGCAACGATGCCGGTTTCATCGGCGCCATCATCTTGGCAGCAGAAATGTACTTTAAATCCAAAAAACGTTTCTACCGCTTTAAAATATTCTGAGCTTAATCTATGGTCGCCCGTCATTCGCATCACAATTGCTTGGGTTTTACGGACTCTTCGGGAGGCCTGTAACTTTATAAATGAGTCTCGAAAAAAAGCCTTCCGATTTTCGGCAGGCTTTTTTGTTTTGTGCAACTTGTGGGAGGAAAATGAAAAATTTCGTTGACATGCCGCCGACTGTTCTCAAGATCGGCTTGCCGAAAGGCAGCCTTCAGGAATCGACTTTTCGTTTGCTGGCAAAAGCCGGTTATCATTTTACTGTCAGCGAACGATCCTACTTTCCCTCGATCGAGGATGAAGAAATTGCCGCCATCCTGATTCGCGCGCAGGAGATTGCCCGCTATGTCGAGGACGGCGTATTCGACATCGGCTTGACCGGCCAGGATTGGGTGCTGGAAAATCGCGCCGATGTCGTCGAAGTTTCGACGCTGAGTTACTCCAAGCAGACCAATCGTCCGGTGCGCTGGGTGCTGGCGGTTCCAAATGATTCCGACATTCAAAGCGTCCGCGATCTGCAGGGCAAGCGTATTGCCACCGAGATCGTCAATTTGACCCGAGACTGGCTCCAAAAGCACGGCGTTACGGCGGAGGTCGAATTTTCCTGGGGAGCGACTGAAGTCAAGGCGCCGACGCTGGTGGACGCCATCGTGGACGTAACCGAGACCGGCAGTTCGCTGCGGGCCAACAATCTGCGCATCGTCGATACGCTGCTGGAATCGCGCACGGTTCTGATCGCCAACAAAAATAGCTGGGCTGATCCGCAAAAACGGGAAAAGATCGAAAATTTCAATTTAATGCTGCAGGCGGCGCTGCAGTCGGAAGGCAAGGTCGGTCTAAAGATGAACTTGCCCAAGGAAAAGCTCGACGGACTGATGTCGCAGCTGCCTGCCATGAAAAAGCCCACCATATCATACCTTTACGGCGAGGATTGGGTAGCCGTCGAGATCGTTGTCGACGAAAACAGCGTGCGTCGACTGATTCCGGCGCTCAAGCGCGCCGGGGCGCAGGACATCATCGAGTATCCCCTCAACAAAGTCGTTTATTAGGCGGCCGCTATGGAGATTATCAACGGAGAGCAGATTGCAGGATTTCTGGCGCGTTTCGAATCTCGGCGCAGCAGCGTCGCCGAGGAAGTCGAAAGACAGGTTGCGGCCATCCTGGCGGCGGTGAAGCAGGAGGGGGATGCAGCGTTTTTTGAATTCGGTAAACGATTTGACGGCGTCGATTATCACCGCTTTCCTTTGCAGATTACCGTTGAAGAGCTCGAGCAGGCGCATCGCTCGACGGATCCGCAATTATTGTCGGTCATTCGCGAAGCGCGCGACAACATTCGCCGCTTTCACGAGCGCGGCATGCCGCAGTCGTGGCTGACGTGGGAAGAAGACGGCGTCGTATTGGGACAGCGCGTATTGCCGCTCGAACGCGTCGGCATCTATGTGCCGGGCGGCCGAGCCGCCTATCCCTCTTCGCTGCTGATGGGCGCGGTTCCGGCGCAAACCGCCGGCGTCAAAGAGATCGTCATCGTCACCCCGTGCAACGCGCAGGGAGAAGCCAATCCGCTGATTTTGGCTGCTGCCTATGAGCTCGGCATCCGTCAAGTCTTTCGCATCGGCGGCGCGCAGGCGATTGCGGCGCTGGCGTACGGCACGCAGAGCGTGCCGCGCGTGGACAAGATCGTCGGTCCGGGCAATATTTACGTCGCCACGGCCAAAAAAATGCTCTACGGCCAATGCGGCATCGACATGGTCGCCGGTCCCAGCGAGGTGCTGATTATTGCCGATGAGTCGGCGGATCCCCGTTTCGTCGCCGCCGACCTGTTGGCTCAGGCTGAACACGATCCTTTGGCCTCGGCGGTTTTGGTGACCGACTCGGCCGCTCTCGCCCAACGGACAGCGGAAGAGATCGATCTCCAAAGCGCGCAGCTCAGCCGTCGCGCCGTGGTCGAAGATGCGCTCAGGAATTACGGCGGCATCATCTTGTGCCGATCTCTGGAAGAATGCGCCGAAATCAGCAACCGTCTGGCGCCCGAGCACTTGGGGCTCCATGTCCAAAAACCGTGGGAACTGTTGCCCCTTATTCGCCACGCCGGAGCGATCTTTCTCGGCCATTACTCGCCTGAAGCGGTCGGCGACTATTGGGCGGGGCCGAACCACGTTCTGCCCACCAACGGCTCGGCGCGCTTTTTTTCGCCTCTGCGCACCGAAGATTTTGTCAAAACCAGCAGTCTGGTTGCTTATTCTCCGGAGGCGTTGCGAAAACACGGCGAAAAGATCGAACGCTTTGCCCTTGCCGAGGGCTTGGACGCGCATGCGGCAGCAGTCCGGCGGAGGTTGTCGTGAGCTCCTGGTTCAAAACGGCGGTTCTTTCCATGCCGGGCTATGTTTCGCCGCCGCAACAAAATTTCCGCGTCAAGCTCAATCAAAACGAGAGTCCATTCGACGTCCCGATGAAAATCAAGCGGGAATTGGCGGAAAAAGCGGTCGAGTTATCCTGGAACCGCTATCCGGTCAACGAGTCGCCGCTTCTTGCGCAAAAATTGGGCGAGCGGCATGGGCTCGGCGCACAGAACATTCTGCTGGGAAACGGCTCCAACCAGCTGTTTCAAACTCTGCTCACCGCAGTGCTCGAGCCGAACGAGACGGTCGTTTATACCGTGCCGACCTTTTCATTGTACGAGCTCTATACGGCCGTTTACGGCGGCCGTTCCGTAACGGTGCCCAAGCCGCCGGGCGAACCTTATCCGATCGATCGCGTACTCGAGGAGATTCGCCGCCGACGCCCCAAGCTGGTCTTCCTTTGTTCGCCCAACAATCCCACCGGCGAGGAGATCGAACT
>JAPDPN010000211.1:0-3627 GCA_034506455.1 Candidatus Zhuqueibacterota bacterium
GCGCCGTACCGGCATCGGCAGGGTCAGTTCAAGGCGATCGCCGCGCTTCCACACCCTGGAGATGACGGCAAAGCCTTTCTCCTCTTGAAACGAGACAGGAGCGCCGTTCAACAACAGCTGCGGCTTTTCGTCGGATGGTTCAAGAAATTGATAAAGATCGCTGGGAACCGGTCTGCCGGTCGCCCAACCCGGAATGCGGACATGCAGAGTAAATCGGCCGGCCTTTTTCGGGTTGACGATCAGTTCAATCTTGCCGTCCCAGGGATAGTCGGTTTTCAGGTTCAATTCGATCGGAATTCCCTTCGGATTTACTGTGGTGCGACTGCTGATAAAGAGATTGACATATACGTCCTCCCCCTTTTCGGCAAAAATGTAACCCGGCAGGGAAGGAATGAACCGACAAAGGTTGGACGGACAGCAGGCGCAGCCGAACCACGGGCTCCGTTCGTCGCCGGTGGTTTCCAACACGTTGGGATAAAAGAAAGTTTTGCCGTCCAACGACAGGCCGGAAAGCAGGGCGTTATAGAGCGTGCGCTCCAAAACGTCGAGATATTCGGCATTGCCGTGGAGAAGAAACATGCGATGGTTCCAAAAGACATTGGCGATGGAGGCGCAGGTTTCGCAGTACGCCGTGCGATTGGGCAGATGATAAGCCGGGCCGAAGGCCTCACCTTCCGGTATGTCGCCGATGCCGCCGGTCACATAAAGCTTGCCGTTCACCACGCTGCGCCAGATTCGATCGATGGCGTTCAAATAAGCCTGATCCCCCGAAAGAGCGGCTACGTCGGCCATCGCCGAGTACATATAAGTCGCACGCACGGCATGGCCGATCGCTTCTTCCTGTTCGACCACCGGCTTGTGGTCCTGGGTGTAGGTCGCCAGTTCCCAATTTCGTCCGTATTCCGGATATTTGCGGATGCCTCGACCGCGAATGTCGAGAAAGAACCGCGCCAGGTTCAAGTACTTTTCCTTACCCGTGATGCGATAGAGCTTCACCAGACCGATCTCCACTTCCTGGTGACCCGGATAATCTTGAAGTTTATCGGGGCCAAAGGTTTCGCACAAAAAGTCGGCGTTCTTGAGCGCCACATCGAGCAGAGTCCTCTTGCCGGTCGCCTGAAAATGCGCCGCAGCCGCCTCGTAAAGATGACCGACATTGTACAGCTCATGACTGCTGCGCAGATTGTCCCACCGTTTCTCGATATAACAGCAGTAAATATTGGGATTGCTTTCGCGCGCCTTGAGCGTCCACGCGGTATAAAGGTAGCCGTCATCCTCCTGGGCAGCGGCAATGTACGAGATCAGCCGATCGAGGTAGGCGTCCAGTTCGGCATCGTAACGGAGCGACAGAGCGTAAGAGGCGCCTTCGATGATTTTATAGACGTCGCTGTCGTTGAAACCGAAATCCCCTTCAAATTTGGCCGAAATCAGGCTGCCTGCGGCCATAAAGTTGCGAATACGCCCGGTCTCTTCGCTCTGACGAAAGGCATGCGGAATGGTTTCCTTGATGACCGTTTCCATGCGGCCGCGCCAAAAAGTATCCTGAACTTCAACCGCCGTAAACGGAAGCGGCCGAATGGGATAGTCGTTCCCAAAAAGGTATCCGACGGCACTAATCAGCAGGGTCATGCTCATGATTGTCGCCTTCATCGTTTTTTCTCCCAAGGATTTATTAAAGCCGATACACAATCACTCTTTGCAGCGCATACTCTTCCGGCGGTTTCGGTAACGGCGGATGCGTCGTGCTTTCCTGCAATCCGGCTGCGAGGTCCGGATTCAGCAGTTCCGGCACGATGACTCTTTGGTGTGCAGCGGTTTCGTCGCCGTTCAACCGACGGCCAAGCCTCCAGTCTCCATCTCGATAGGCCAGCTCGTCAACCTGCAGAATGCGCGGAGCTGCCTCCGTTTCACATTTTGACAAAAAGCGCAGCTCAAAGCCCGAACCGCCGACCAGAAACGTGTCGACGCCGGTTCGGACAATCAGCCCATAACCTCTGCCGGCTTTGGCGCGATAGCGAATGAAAAACAGATACTCGCCGAGACTTAGCGTATCCGTCTCCCCGCTTTCCTGCAGAACGCCCGCCATATCGCGACCACCGCAATGCGTCGTCAAAATCGGTGCAAGAGACTTTAGAAATCTGCACCCTTTTTGAAACGCCAGGGGGTCGAGAATATCTTCGATGCCAAAGGGCGCACAACAGAGGGCGTTGTGCTGAGCAAAAGCATAAAGCGCCCGCGCCGTACTTTCGCCGTTCCGATGTGTTTCGGGGATCAGCAAGGGATTGCCGTTGCGCGCATAGTCGGCGCAAATCTGCTTGAAATTCGGCAGATAGATGTCCGGAGCAAACAGATCGATCGACGGCGCGGCGGAGCGCCATACCGCGATCACTTTGTCGATCGGCCCGCCGCTGGGATACTCGCCGGGTTTCTGCCCCTCAGCGCGCAGCCAGGCGTTGACGTACATCGGCAGCGGATATTCCGCTTTGCCGGCGCGTGCCACCGCCTCGACGTATGAGGCAATATGCCAGGCGGAAAAAACCTCCTCAGCCGCCTCGCCGAAAACTTGTTGCCAGGTGCCGTAGGCATCGCGACGCCAGGCTGCGAGCAGTTCGGGATGCAGACGGCTCTCCCATCTGCGCAGAGAATCCAAGAGTTGCGGCGGCACCGGCGAGTGAAAGGCCGTATCGGCCGCCGGACAAAAGTCGCGCGCATCTCCCAACAGGCCTGTCTCGTTCTCCACCTGCACCATCAGCACCGTCTTGTCGAAGGAATCGACCTCACGCAGATGTCGCAGAAGCGCGGCAAAGGCGCGGGCATCCGCCTTCTGAGCCTCACGACAAAATGCCGACAATATTTCCCGCTGTTCGCCGCTGCGCGTTCGGGCGCGGAAGAAACGGCGCGCATCCCGCTTTACCCACGCCGGCACATAACTCGATTCCGTGTTTTTCCACGAGCCGAACCACAGCAGCACCAGCTTGAGGTTGTTTGCCCGGGCGCGGGCAATTAGACCGTCGACCAGGGTAAAGTCGAACTCGCCCTCGCGCGGCTCGATCAATTCCCAGGACACTGGCGCCAAAACGGTGTTCAGGTTCAAAGCGGCCAAACGCGCAAAGAGGCTGTCCATCGAGTCCAAACAAGAGGCGCTGGAATTGTGGAGTTCGCCCGCGATCATGAGGAACGGCTGATCGTCGACGATCAGCCGCACGGCGCCGTTGCGTTCTTCTAAACGCGGCAAACCGTCGGAAATCTCGGGCGTTCGGCAGGAGCCGTAAAGCATAAAAAGCAACAAAAGGGCAAGGCGATCCGCGCTTCGGCTCATAATCTTTCCCTGTCATGAAATTTCGGGATGCGCATAGGGCACACCGGCGGCAAACTCTTCAAAGCGGGCAAAGAGAAAAAGGCAATCCGAAAGTCGATTGATGTACGGAAGAATAGCGGGGTTGGTCAACGGCTCGTTTTCATCGAGCTCGACGATACGCCTTTCGGCACGACGGACGACCGCGCGCGCAGCGTCGAGAACCGCGGAGCTTTCGCATTGACCGTAAAGGACGAACTTGCGCGGCAGCTGAAGCTGCTCTTCCACTTGGGACGCCTCGCGCTCGATTTCCTGCAGATGCTCGCTTTTTA
>JAPDPN010000212.1:0-3605 GCA_034506455.1 Candidatus Zhuqueibacterota bacterium
CCTCCGCCGCTTGATGCCCCGCCTCCTCCGCCGCCTGAAGCACCGCCCCCACTGCCGGAAGCCGTGCTGAGTGTCGAAACTGTACTCGATACCATTGACGAGAACGAGTCGGCAAAGGTATGGGGAGAAAAGCCGCCGGGCGTATGATACCAGACAAAGCGATTTGCCCATTCTTCAGCCGGAACCTGATTTAAAATGTTTTTTACGAACCGCATCGGCGCGCCGAGTGCAATGCCGTAAATGACATATTGATCGAGGGCAGAGATGCGAAGATCGAACGGCACGGCTTGCCGTTGCCTCAGATAGCCCTTAAGAGCGAGCCAGCGCCGGGCCAGCTGTTCGCCGTCAGGCGTACGGCGGATAAGAAAAAACGAAAGGACAAAAACAAGGAGCGTGACCACAGCTCCGGCAATCGCCCATTCATTGTACAGCAGGCCCAGGACAAGGGTGCCAAAGGCAAGCAGCCCGCTTAAGGCTAAACTTTTGTTCCTCGCTTCCTTGTTTTCATCGAACCAATTTTCTTTTTGGCCCGCTTCACTAACCATGCTCTGCCATCTGCGAAAAAAGTGCTCCATATCACTAGATCGGCGCTCCAGTTCTTCAAATTCAAGAACCGAATTGCCGCGGTTCAATTCCTCGAACAAGTAGCTGATCAATTCCTGCTCAAATTCATGCAGCTCGTGTTTTCGGCTTGACCATGCTTCTTGATTGAGGCGCAGCAGAAAGGTCTTTTGGGAATGAGATCCGAAAAGCGACTTTTTGATTTTGGTATCTTCATAAAAATTGAGAAAGCCGCGTCGGGCCAGATCCATGAGGGTCGCCGGCAGAGCAGATGGATAGACTTGCCTGAAATTGACTAAATAGCTGACCAATGCAGGCGGCGTCGTCGCCGGAATTTCCGCGCTCATTTTCGGCAACGGCGGTAAAATCGGCGGCGCTGCATATCGTGAGCGAATCTGCAGCCACCCCCCAATGCCTGCAATCGCCAAGGCTAGCGTCGGCCAAATTCCTTTTCTTCTCTTTTCTGCCGCCGCTGCTTTTTTCTGCTGTTGGATTTCCCGCAGTCGATTCGCCTCTTCCGCCCATTTTGCTTCTTCGGCGGCGATGCTTTGACGAACCGAACCCGAGAACGTCGGCGCTTCCGGAAAAAGGTTCGGCGAAAAGAGAGCTCGAATTTCGAATAGAGAATGGCTGGGCACCACTGCGCTCCAGGCGTGGATGGTTCCGTCGGAATCGATGCGATAGGCCGCTTCGAGCGGACCGTGCAGCCAGGCGCGAACCGAATCCGGTTGCGGCGGATGAATCATTACAGCCACCTGCTTTTGATCCTTTCCCCAGTCTTTGCTGATAAACTGATAATAAAGCACAGCCGCATCATCGTAGCGGCGCACTGCACCATGCACCGAATAAGAAAAAGTAAAAATACGACGTTCGTCGGCAGCTTTGTAGAACCATTTTACCTCGACTTCATCGCCGTTACGAGTGATGCGAAAAGTACCCGGCTCGCCGCTTTCAGCCTGGCGATAAACGATCCCCTCTTCCTGTACGCTGAATTCGCCAAAGGTAATACCCTCTTGAATCGGCAGCCGACGAAAGGCGAAGGAAAATGAGCCTGTAAAAGCGAATGTACGTTTTTCATCTACTCTCATACTGCCGTCGGGCAACAGGCGGGCATCGATCTCCAATTGCGCAATTTCATAACTTTTCTCGGCAGCCGAAAGCGGACAAAAGAGCGACAACAAAATTCCTACGCTTAAAAGAAAAGGCTTCGGCATCATAAATTTACCCGAATTGATTTTTCGCAAACAACTCCCCGTTTTGCAAGTCGGCACAAATATTATAACTTTTTTTGCTCTTTTATCAAAAGAATTCTTTTATTTTTGGGTGCATCAGCCGTATTTTGGCAACGAAATGATTGAAACATCGTCCGACATCCTTTTACCGCAAAAGCGTCCTCTGTTCAAACGCCTGCTGCGTGCGGGCTTGGTTTTTTTGGCGGTTACCTTACTGCTGCCGCTTCTGACCATTCTGCTGTTACGCTTCCTGCCGGTTCCAACTACATCCTTTATGATACAGAAACGCATAGCCTTTTGGCGAGGAAAATCCAAAACATCGGTGATTTACCGATGGACTCGATGGGAGCAGATCCCGCGTCATGTCGCTTTGGCGGTGGTGGCGGCAGAGGATCAAAAATTCCCATTTCACCGCGGCTTTGATTGGGAGGGGATTGCTGAAGCGCAGGAGCGTAACCGTCGAGGGAGACGGCTGCGGGGCGGCAGCACCATTACGCAACAAACAGCAAAGAATCTCTTCTTGTGGCCGAAAAAGAGCTACATACGCAAGGCCTTGGAGGCTTACTTTACCGTTCTCTTGGAGACCTTGTGGCCGAAACAGCGCATTCTGCACGTTTACCTAAACATTGCCGAATTCGGCGACGGCATTTACGGCATCGGTGCGGCAGCCGATAGGCTGTTCAAGAAACAGCCGCGGGAACTGACGCGCCATGAAGCAGCGCTGTTGGCGGCAGTGCTGCCGAGTCCGAAACGTTTGCACGCCGATCGGCCGTCACCCTATGTTCGGGAACGCGCGGAATGGATTCTCGGGCAGATGGAAATGCTGGGGGATAATTATCTCGATTTCAATCCAACGTCAAGCCGGCAACGCCGCAACCGACCTCATCGGTAGTTTTCCCACAATCGTCCCCAGGGACTGGAAGCCCGGAATTTCTTTTGCCGCGCCTTGCCCGCGCAAGGCCACCAGAGATAGTCATGGTAAAACCAACTGCCGAAAATAAAGAGATAAACGAGCGGCGTGTGGAAGAACAGCCTCTGCATGAACTTGAAAGGACCGAACCACAGGCGGTCGCCCACACGGCTCGCCAGATTGTCACCGACGGAAAAAGACATCCGATAGCGGTGAGGATCCTCGCCGACAATTTCGATCTCTTCCATGCGTCCGCAGCCGAGTCCCGCCTCATGAGCCAGGCGAATGTAGCCGATCGACATCGGATCAAAGCCCATCAGCCAAGAGGAGAGCGCGTCAACCGCGACCATATCGCTGCCGGCAATAAGCAAAGAGGCGTCTCGCGGGGTCATCGTTCGCGGACCAGGGCCGGTGCCGGCAACCGTACCGTCGATGAGCGCAAACAGGCCGGTGTGAATTTCCTTTTGAATCGCCAACAAATCGACGAGAGTCTCGTGAATGTAAGAGTGGGCATAATGACGGTTGGAGTTCAATAGTCCGCCGAAGGCATTTTTCATGGCGCCGGTCGTGGTGGTGTAGATGTGCGTCTTCATCGTCGGCAAATGAACGATGTTTTTGCCGAAGAAAAAATCGGGGAGATGAATGCCCTTTGGAAAGATTTTCGGTAGCACCAACAGCTTGGATTTCGGCTCATAGGCGACCCAACGAATGTGCTCGGGGTTGAAATTTTCCAGCTCGCGAATTTTGTAACGGCCATAGATCGGCGCCAGTTTGTTGAGCCGAAGACCTTTATGGGGATCGGTCACCACTGTGTTGTTATGCACCGCGACAAGGTCGTTAAAGCCGCGCGATTGAAGGGCGCGAATGGTTCCCTCCAATTGCCAGGGCGTTGTATTGGCGCT
>JAPDPN010000213.1:0-3576 GCA_034506455.1 Candidatus Zhuqueibacterota bacterium
CGCCCTGCGCGGTGGATCGACAGGGCACGCCTTTGGCGTTGACGCCCGGATTTGAAGAGAACCCCAACGCCATGTTCATCCTTTGGAAAGATCACACCGCCGTGGCCGAAGCCGAAGAGATCAACCGCAAGGCCAAGACGTGGGGCGGCGAGGACTATACCCGCTACTCGGGCGGCGTCTATTCATCCGAATGGTTTTGGTCCAAGATTCTGCACGTGCTGCGCGAGGATGAAGCGGTGCGCAAGGCAGCCTTTTCCTGGGTTGAGCACTGCGATTGGATTCCGGCTCTCTTGACCGGCATAACTGATCCGCTCAAATTGAAGCGGAGCCGCACCGCGGCGGGACACAAGGCGATGTGGCATGCCTCGTGGAACGGCCTGCCTCCCGAAGAATTTTTGACGACACTCGATCCGCTTCTGGCCGGACTGCGCGATCGCCTCTATCAGGAAACCTACACCGGCGACGTTCCGGCAGGTAAACTGTGTCCCGAATGGGCGGAGCGACTCGGTTTGTCGACCGACGTCATTGTCGGCGTCGGCTCGTTCGACGCCCATTTCGGCGGCGTCGGTGCGCAGATCGAACCGCACACGCTGGTCAAGGTGATGGGCACCTCCACCTGCGACATGATCGTCACCGAGATGCCGAAAGAGGGAGAGCATTTGGTGGCCGGCATCTGCGGCCAAGTCGACGGCTCCATCCTGCCGGGTTTGCTCGGCATGGAAGCCGGTCAGTCGGCTTTCGGCGACGTTTACGCCTGGTTCCGCGATCTACTTCTCTGGCCGGTAGAACACCTCATCAATACATTGCCGCAGCTCAGCGAATTCAATCGGCAAAAAATGATCGATGAAATTGCCGACACGATCATACCGGCGCTTTCGGAAGAGGCGGCCAAGCTGCCGATCGATCCGGACGGTATTGTCGCGCTAGACTGGCTGAACGGCAGACGGACTCCCTTTGCCAATCAGGCGCTTAAAGGCGCGATCACCGGTCTCAATCTCGGTTCTGATGCGCCGCGCATTTTTCGCGCTCTGGTTGAGGCGACCGCCTTCGGCGCCAAAAAGATCGTCGATCGTTTCGCCGAGGAAGGCGTGCCGATTCGTCAGGTCATTGCCATCGGCGGCATTCCCAAAAAATCGCCCTTCGTCATGCAGGTGACCGCCGACGTGCTCAACATGCCCATCAAGGTGGCGGCGTCGGAACAAGCGTGCGCTCTCGGGTCTGCCATGGCTGCGGCCACGGCTGCCGGACTTTATCCGTCCATGCAGGCGGCGCAAAAAGCCATGGGCAGCGGTTTCGAAAAAGTTTATGAACCGAATCCGGAAAACGCCAAGCTCTATGAAATTCTTTATCGAAAGTACGGCAAGCTGGCCGATTTCATCGAGCAGGAATTTCGCTAAGGCATGACTTTCAGGTTGTCAACCGTTCGCAAAAAGAAACAGTTTTGATCTCATCATTCCTGCCCCGGCAAACGGCCTGCCGACCCATTAAAAGAGGAGGCCGGATTATGTCAATCAGGAAGTTGAATTTCAAGCTTCTTTGTGCGGCTTTAGCAGTGACAAGCTGCACCGCCGTTCGGTTGACAACCTTTAAGGATCCTGATTTTGCAAAAAGAAGGTTCAAAAAAACGGCGATTGTTGCCGATTTGGGAGACCTCGAGCGCAACCGGCGAGTCGAAGCGCGGGTTATCCAAGTGCTGTCGGAGGAGGACGCCGAAGCCGTAGCCGGTTCTTTGCTGCTGCTCCCGACGCGAACCTATTCTCGGCAAGAGCAGGACAGCCTTTTTGCAGCATACGGTATTGACGGCTGTGTTTCTATTAAGCTCCTCGAATACGGCACCATCGCCGTGGAAGCCGGTGCCGCCGAGCAGGTTTTTTGCGAGTTTCATGTTCTGCTGCGGGAAATCGAAAGCGGACGAGTCGCATGGGTGGCCGATTCCCATGCGCGGAATCGATTTACCACTGCAATTCCGGAGTACGATCTTAACAGATTGCTCGATACCTTTGCAGAAAAGCTTGCCCGAAAACTCCTTGACGAAGGATTAGTGCAATACGCATCAAAACCCAAGTAAACAATTCAACCGCTCAGGGAATGCTGTTGTCGGTGCGATATGCCGAGGCAGCGAACGATCGGCAAGGTCTCCATATATTCTTTGGACTACTGAGATGAAAGCACTCTACGATTTTCTCGCCGTTTTCGCACTCCTTTGCGGATCTCTATATGCGGAACCCGCCCGCATTACCGTCGACTGGCTGGTCAGCGGCGAGCCGAGCCGCATTGAGGCGACTGCCGAATACCGATGGACTGACGGCGACTGGGCAATCTATTACGATTCCCGCCTGCCGGAGGCGGAACGTACCTTCGAACGCCTCGACCCGCAAAGCGGCAGTCGGTCGCCGCTGCTCGATGCGCGTCAGGCGCTGAACTCCCTGCGGATGCAGCTGGGCGATGAGACGCCGCAAAATCTCGCCTGGCCGCTTGCTTTTGACCGTGCCGGTCGTTTTGCGCTTTATCAGTTTAGGAATGACCTGTTTATGCTTGAAATTGCCTCTGCGACTTTCAAGCGGCTGACGAATGATGAACAGGAAGAAGGTGCGCCCCTGCTCTCGCCGGACGGCACCGCCGTCGCCTTTATCCGTGAACATGACCTGTATATGGTCGATACGCAAACCGGAAAACTTAGGCGTCTCACTTTCGACGGCTCCGAGACCCTGCTCAACGGCGAACCCTCTTGGGTTTATTGGGAAGAGATCTTTGATCACCGCGACGGCCTCTACTGGTGGTCGCCGGATTCGCGCAGCCTGGCCTTCCTGCAGAGCGATCAGTCGGCGGTCAGCGTCATGACCTTTGTCGATTTTCAGCCGGCTCAGCCGCGCGTTTTGACGCAATACTATCCTAAAGCCGGTCAGCAGAACCCGTCCGTCCGTTTGGGCATTATTGAAATGGACCGCGAAGGAGTTGTCTGGGCCGATCTGCCGGATGAGTTCGAGTACATCGTCAACATCGAATGGTTGCCGCACAGCCGCTCGTTGGCCGTGCTGACGATCGATCGCGCCCAGCGCCGGCTCGATCTCCATCTTGTGGACCGCCGAACCGGCGCCGCCCGACGGATTCTGAGCGAAACCGACGCGGATTGGGTCGACCACTATCCGCCGTTCTTTCTTGCGGACGGTCGGCGATTTATTTGGACATCGGAAAGAAGCGGCTATGCGCACTTGTATCTTTACGACCTCGACGGACGACTGATCCGTCGGATTACCGCAGGCGAGTGGTCGGTGCTGCCCTTCGGTATGTATGCTTCCGGCGAGCAGCCGGTTTTGGCCGTCGATGAAAAATCCGGCTGGGTTTACTTTTTGTCGAACAAGGATCGCTCAGTCGAGCGGCAGCTCTACCGAGCGCGTTTGAACGGCGGGCGAATTGAACGGATGACACAGGAAGCCGGTACTCACCAGCCGCGCTTCAGCCGAAGCGGACGTTACTATTTTGACCGCTTTTCCTCTGCATCCTCTCTTCCCGGCCTCACGCTGCGGCGCGACGATCGAGTTCTCGCGACGGTTGCACCGGCACGGCCCGAACTGC
>JAPDPN010000214.1:0-3560 GCA_034506455.1 Candidatus Zhuqueibacterota bacterium
CAGGACGCGGTCATCGAATTTCAGGCTGTTTGGGCCCGATAAGGACTTTTCATTCGTGACAAAGATATTCTGTCCTGCATAGCCTGCAACGCCCCAAATTTGTGCATGGGGCGGCACGCCGTCCACCGGAAGCTCGTCAAAAGTTTCGAACCAATCATCTTTGGCGAAAAAGGGCGCGATTGGAGGCTGGGCAATAGGATTGACGGAGCGATTCCTTATCGTTTTGGGCAGGTTCGTCCATTCCGGATCGCCGTACAGGCCGATAGCGCTCGTCTCGATGCTCTCGAAACTAATCGCATAGACAGGAGAAGACGGGGAGAGGGCAAAGTCGCCGTTGTGCGGATCGGCAAAGAGCGGATCAGCCACCAGTGAGTTTTTGTCGAATCCCATGGCTTGCCAAGCCTTTAGAGGCTTGAAGCCGAAATCCAGGCGGGCGCCGGTGTAAAGATCCCAATACAGATTGCGGTCCACGGCAAAGTTTTTGTCCCCCCACGAGCCGGAAAGCACCTCGCCGTTGGTGGTCAAGACAATGTTGCGTTCAAAGGTAAAGGATTTGCCCGCTTCATCGCGCGTTCGCTGCAGACCGGCGGTCGCGGAGAGAGCAAAGATGTTGTTGCGTACGAGATTGCGTTGGCCGTAATGCTGATGAAAACTCGGGCTTTTGGTGCGGTAAACGATATTGTTCTCGATCAGAATATCCGAGCTGCCCTCGTCGGTATAGATGCCCCAACCGCCGTAGCTGTAGGCATAAACATCGTGAATGAGATTGTGATGCAGGTGCGTTCCCGGCGAGATGCCGAGGGTATAGATGCCGCCCATGTCCGAAAGCTCACCCTGGCCGAGATGATGAATGTGATTGTAGGCGATCTCGTTTCCGCCGGAAGAAGACGGACTGTATCCCCAGCACCAGCCGACGGAAATGCCCGTATAATCGAGGTCGCAGATTTCGTTGTGCGTGACGGTATTGTTGGAGCTGTTGCCGATCCAAATGCCGACCGAGCCGTGATGCCCATGAGTCAGATCGTGCAGAAAGCAGTTGTCGACGGTATTTTCGGCGATAGCCAGGGCAGCCGGCGGCTTTTCGCAGGCGTTCCAGCCGGTCGTATTGCCGATGTAGATACCGCCTCCGCCCAAGCTGTGAATATGGCATTGCTCGATGCGGTTACCGGTGCAGCCTTGAGAAAGAATGACGCCGTGCGCGCCGCCCAATGCGATCTCGCATTTCCTGAATGAACAATCCTCGGCAAAGCGGGCGTAGACGATTGCATCATCCAACAGAATGTGCGCCTGCAGCTCGGTTTGATTCTTGTCGGCCACAATCCAATCGGCATGCAAAAAAGTCAATCCTTCGAACCGCAGATGTCGGACTTTGGCGGAGCTGCTGCCGCGCAGCTCCAAGACGCGATCGACGAGCGGCGCGACCACCTCGCAGCTCTCCGGCGTTTCGCCCGGCAGAGGATAATAGAACAGCTCGCCGGTCTTGCGATTCAGATACCACTCCCCGGGCTCGTCCAGCAGCTCAAAGGCGTTTTCGACGTAATAGCGCGTTCGGCTGTCGAAATTGCCGACCGGAAAAATCAGCTGCGGCGAAAAGGCGACGGTGTTCTGCGCCGTGTTCAGGGCGTCGATCCATAAATGGATGCCGAGCCAGGCCTGATAAAGGACGATGTTGACGTCGGCGCGGTTGTCGAAATTACTCAAATCACCGGGACGAAAACGAAAGCTGCGCTTGTCGTTGCCTTCGACACTGCCGGTAATGCGAAAGAACTCGCCCTTGCGCGGACTGCGGGCGCGGTCGCGGCGCTCGCCGTTGACGTAAAGCTCCTTGAAATAGAGCTTGCCGCTCTTGACTTCATCGATGGTCGTCACCCAAAGGGTGCCCTGCGTCCGCCAGCCGGTTATTGCGCGTCCGCCGCTGATTACCGGTCGTTCATCGGCGTAATTGCGGAACGTCACCGGCGCGGAAGGGGTGCCGGAGTCCTGAGGGTCGAACCGCCAGGTACCGACAAAATAAATACCCTCGCGAATGTAAACCGTAATCGGTTCGGTGCGTGGAGCCGTGCGTGCCGCCGCCTGCGCCCTCTGCGGAGTAGCGAACGGTCCGTCGGTCTGCGTCGAGTTCGGCTGCGGCAGTGCTCCCGACCAATTATCGTTGCCGTTCGGCGAAACATAGAATTCCGCCGCCTTCCCCTGCAAGATAAATCCAACCCATAAAATCGCTATAAGCGCCCGCCTCCCCTTCATAAACTGAATTCCTTTTTGATAATTTAGTGTCCACGGTCAGCTTGTCTTTGCGGTGGTTTTGTCTCGGCCAGACTAACCTCCATATGCAAAACAACCAAGCGCGTGAATTGAGCCATAACAATCACATGATTCTAAAAATAGGCAAAAAGGAGAATTAATTCCATTCCAATGTGAATTCCGCGCAAAAATTTCTTGCTAATGAAAATGCGGAGTGAAAATAGGAGTCCATCAACGAATGTCCATTGAATAAATGGATAAGCAGGTATTTTAAGACTGAACCCGAAGGTTTAATTTTCAGGCTGGAGGAGTTTTTGTCATGGAGCAACGATTAGGTGATGGACTTGGCGGGCTTTACATCAAATGAGAGAACGTGATTATAGACACAGAGTCATGTCGGCATTTACTCCTTTCCAGCCGCCTGCAGAAAATCGATCCCCGCATACAATCCCAGCGTGTTGACCTTTGCGGCAGAGAAATTAACCTCGAAGAACAGTCGTTTTTGCGCGAGCGGAAACTGCAGACCGGCGAAAGCTTCCAATTGCAGGCTCAGTCCGGAGGTGGAGCGGGCGGTTCTCGTCGCAGCAGGATCGGTTTGGAACGAGCGGTGAAATTTTGATGAGTGGTTAAGGCCGCAGCCGCCGCCCAAGTAGGGAGAGATCGAGAATTCATCGGCGGCCAAGTAATGCCGCAGGATCACCGACAGCCCGAAAGCCTTCCACTCTTCATGGAAGCCTTTTTCGTGTCGGCTCTCGTTCCAATAATCGACGATGACGGCCGTTTCGGTATTCGATGCAAGGCGGCCGAGGGGAAAGTGGATTCCGGCAGCGGCGGACGACCCCAGATCCGAAGCCGGTCGCAGCACGCCAAGGCGAACGCCGTAACCGTACCAGCCGAAACTTTCCGCAAAATATCTTTGCAGCAGTTCCGCAATCGTTGAAGGGGAATCCGGCGCTTGTTCAGCCAACGGCGGGGTTGAAGCATCGGAAAGCGGCTTGGCCTCTGCCGGCGGCGATACAGTTGTATTGTCTGCAAGCACAGGCGCTGAATCCTTTTCTTCTTGGGAAGACGAAGAGGCGGAATCGAAAGTGTAATCAGGACCTTCCTGCCTTTTCTCTGGACCGGCAACCGGAACATATGCGGAGGGTGGATATGCGCCTGCAATAGCATCCTTGGGGACTTTCGGTGCATGCGGTATCGGGCTGGAAGGCAGCTCGGCAAATAATAATCCGACTGAATATCTTCCTGTTGAATCCAATCCGGCTTGACGGCGTAAGCGAGCCTCCATCGAACGGAACGGCTCTTTTTCCATTTCGGCG
>JAPDPN010000215.1:0-3553 GCA_034506455.1 Candidatus Zhuqueibacterota bacterium
ATCTCGATCTTGGACGCCGATCTGCGCATCGTGTGGATCAACCGCGCTTACACCGACTATCTGGGCGTCAGGCGGGAAGAGGTGTTGGGCAGAGATGCGCGTCGGCTGGTGCAGGATTGTCTGGCCGCCATTTTCGAAAACGGCGCCGAGTTTGCACGCCGCGTTACGGCTACGTATGAGGATACGGAACGCACCGAGCACTTTGAAGTGCGCGTGCGCAATTTCGGCGAGCTGCGGGAAAGATGGCTGGAGTATTGGAGTATGCCGATCCGCAGCGGCCTCTACCGCGGCGGCCGCATCGAACACTATGCCGATATAACCGAACTCAAGCGCATTCTCGATGAGGTCATCGAGAGTGAGCAACGCTACAGTCAGCTGCTGCATCACTTGACCGATTACATTTACTCGGTAAAAGTGCAGGACGGTCGACCGGTGCATACTTATCACGGCCAGGGTTCGCTTGCCGTCACCGGCTATACGCAGGAGGATTTTGCCATCAATCCCGATCTATGGCTGGAAATGGTGCATCCGGACGATCAACCGCTGGTGGTTGAGCATGCCCGCAAAGCGCTTCGCGGCGAGGAACCGCCGCCCCTGGAACACCGCATCATTCACCGCAACGGCTCATTGCGCTGGGTCAAAAGCACCATCGTCCTGCGCAAAGACGAGCAAGGCAAGGTCGTTTCCTATGACGGGCTGATCAGCGACATCACCGAGCTGAAAAAGGCCGAGGAACAGCGTCGACTGCAGGAAGAGCAGCTGCGGCAGACGGACAAGATGGCGACGCTCGGCATCCTTGTCAGCGGGATGGCGCACGAAATCAACAATCCGAACAATTTCATCATGCTGAACGCCGAGATGATCGGCAAGGCGTGGCGGTCGGTGCAGCCGATTTTGGACCGCTACTTGGAAGAGAACGGCGATTATGTGGTGGCCGGAATGCCCTACTCGATTGCCCGCGACAAGATCGGCGAGCTGATTGCCGGAATTCAGAAGGGGTCTCAGCGAATTCAAAACATCGTCAACGGGCTCAAGGACTATGCCCGTCAGGATACGGGCGCCATGGATCAGCTGGTCGACCTCGACGAGGTCGTCGATGCCGCGATCATGATCGTCAACAACCTCATCAAAAAGTCAACCGATTCTTTTTCTTTTGTCAAATCCGAAAACCTGCCGCGCGTTAAAGGCAATTTCCAAAAGCTCGAGCAGGTTCTGATCAATCTGATTACCAATTCCTGTCAGGCGTTAAAAGAACCGCCGCGCGAAATTTCCATACGCACAGGCGTCGATCGCTCTCAAAATATGGTCTATGCCATCGTACGGGATAATGGAGAAGGAATCTCGGAGAGCGACATGAAGCACATTTTCGATCCCTTTTTTACCACAAAACGGGATGGCGGCGGCACCGGTCTCGGCCTCGCCATTGCTTATTCCATTGTGAGCGATCATCGCGGCCGCCTGCAGGTGGAATCCAAATTGGGAGAAGGGACCACGGTCACCCTTTATCTGCCCATTGCCGAAGGGAATTAAAGAGGAGCAGAACGTGAGCCGAAACAAAACCCCTGAGATGCCGATCCTGTTGATCGACGACGAACCGGATTTTTTGACCAGCGTCGAGATGACGCTGGCTGCGCAGGGGCTGACCAACGTCGTCAGCATCAGCGACAGCCGCCAGGTGGAGCCGTTTTTAGCCGAAAACGACGTTTCGGTTATCGCCCTCGATATGAACATGCCGCATGTGCCGGGGCGGGTGCTGCTGCCCAAGATCATTCGCGATTATCCGGAGATTCCGGTGATCATCATCACCGCGGTCAACGACGTCGAGACCGCGGTCTCTTCCATGAAGGCCGGAGCTTTCGATTACCTGCTCAAGCCTGTGGACGAAGCGCGACTCACCTCGGCGATCCGCCGCGCGCTCGAAATCAGCCAAATGCGCGCCGAAAACATTCGTCTGAAGGAATATCTGCTGTCGCGCAAGCTCAAACATCCCGAGGCTTTTTCGGCCATTATTACCGCCAGCCCGGCCATGCATGCCATCTTTCAGTATGCAGAAGCCATCGCCCGGACCTCGCTGCCGGTGCTGATTACCGGTGAAACCGGTACGGGAAAGGAGTTGATGGCGCGGGCAATTCACGTTCTCAGCGGCCGGCGCGGCGAATTTGTCGCTGAAAACGTTGCCGGTTTGGACGATAATTTGTTTTCCGATACGCTCTTTGGCCATAAAAAAGGCGCCTTTACCGGCGCCGATCGCGACCGCATCGGGCTCATAGAGCGGGCGGCGGGCGGCACGCTGTTCCTCGATGAGATCGGCGATCTTTCGATCGAATCGCAGGTCAAGCTGCTGCGTCTGCTCCAAGAAAAGCAGTACTATCCGCTCGGCTCCGACATGCCCAAGATGAGCGACGCGCGGATCGTGGTCGCGACGCTGCAGAACATTGAAGAGCTGGCAAAAAAGGATTTGTTCCGCAAGGATTTGTTCTATCGTCTGCAGTCGCATCACATCCATCTGCCGCCGCTGCGCGAAAGAAAAGAAGACATTCCTTTGCTGTTGGATTTCTTTTTGGACAAAGCGGCCAAAGAGTTGGGCGTCAAAAAGCCGAATTATCCCCGCGAGCTGTTGATCCTCCTGCGCAACTATCCGTTCCCCGGCAACATCCGCGAGCTGGAGGGCATGGTGTTCGATGCCGTTAGCCGACACCAGGGGGGCGTGCTGTCGACCGAATCGTTTCGCGAAAAAATAGAGGGACGGTTGTCTGCCGGTGCCGCGGAGCTTTTCGAGGAAGAAGGCGCTGCAGTTCCCGTCAGCTTTGGTCATCCCTTGCCGACCCTGCGGGAAGTAGAAAACGCTCTGATCGCTGAAGCGCTGCGCCGCGCCGAGGGCAATCAATCCATCGCCGCAGGCCTGCTCGGACTATCTCGACGCGCTTTGAACAATCGACTGCAAAGAATGAAGGACGCCTGAGTCTGAAATTCTTTAAAGGGGTGCCACATTTCTTCCGATCCGCCTGTCGGGAAAAAAAGTCTTATACTCTGAAAATAAAAGGATTACATTATCCTGTCTTTTTTGAGGTGCTCACAACGTGGCTCCCCCTCTCTTCTGCTTTTTCAATCCTGCTATTGTCTCAACTCTATTAAAAATTAATGACTTATAATCAATCAACACCTTTTGGCATGCGCTTTGATAAAGAAAAGGCGTAGCTGAACAAAACCTAAAGGAGGAAGCTATGAAACGAATGATATATGTTTTGACGATTGCCCTGTTGACAACGACTTCTTTTGCGGCTGATCGCACAACCAGCGCGGAAAAAGCGCGCATTGATCTGGCGAAAAAAGCTTTGATGGAAGTCCTGAAAAGCGATAATGCGGGCGCCCGCAACAGCGCGCTGCATGTAATCGCCAAGATCAAATCCGAGTATCCGGATGTCGATCTGACGGTCTTTAACGACATGCTGCTGCGCCTGAGCCGTAACGATGAGCGCTCTCTGATTCGCGTCAACGCCAACCTGGCTTACGCCTACATCAATAACCCCGAGTTGGCGGCCCGCGTCAAGGT
>JAPDPN010000216.1:0-3553 GCA_034506455.1 Candidatus Zhuqueibacterota bacterium
CGGAAATGCTGGACTTTATTACCGACATTTGGACCGATCCGGCCAACGTCGCCTGGTTGAACGAATTCGAAGAGTATGTCATCCTCAACATTGCCAATGAATGGGGGCCGAGCGACGACAGCGATCAGGGCCGCCGCATTTGGCGCGATGCCTACAAAGAGTCGATTCGGCGGATCCGTGAAGCGGGCATCAATAATATGCTGGTCATCGATTCCCCGAACTGCGGCCAAGGTCCGCGGGCCATGGAGGTCTATGGCCGCGAACTGCTCGATTTCGATCCGCAGCACAATCTCGTTTTTTCGATTCACATGTACGGTATGTGGCGCACGCTGGAAAACGCCGCCGAGGTCGGCCGACCGAACAAAGATATGGCGCCATGGGCGGCCGAATGGGAGCTGCAGACCATGCTCGACCTCGGCCTGCCGGTCATCGTCGGCGAGTTCAGCTGGAAGGAGGCGTCGAGCGTGGGCTATGACACGCGCAGGCTGATTGCCTTTTGTCAAGAAAAGGGTATCGGCTGGCTGGCCTGGTCTTGGAACGGCAACAGCGATCCGCTGCTCGATATGGCGCGCGGCTGGAAGTACGACTCGGATGCCGATCTCTATCCCTTCGGCGATCTGATCGTCAACCATCCCCGTTACGGGCTGCGCGCCACCTCGGTCAAGGCGACAGCCTTCGGCACTCCGAATCAACGGCCTGCGGTTACCCTCGATCCGGGCAGCGGTCCATTTAGTGTCGGTTCGGACATCATCTTGACCGCCTCGGCCGCGGATGCCGACGGCCAAGTCACGCGCGTTGAATTCTATCGCGGCGAAGAAAAATTGGGGCAGGATACGACGCCGCCGTTTACGTTCACTTGGAAAAACGTGCCGCGCGGCCGCCACGAGCTCTTTGCCGCGGCCTGGGATGACGCCGGCCAAATCGGCGTCTCGCAGTCCGTGGAGCTGCGGGTGGGCTATCGTGAAAAAACGCGCAAGGCTTTGCTGGTGGTCGGCGAGATTCCGCTGCGCCCCGGCGATGTCTTGATCGAAGAGCGACTCGGCATGTTGGGTTTCGAGGTGACGCCGCTTAAGGATGCCGACGCCAAGCCCGAATCGGCGCTGCCGTACGATCTGGTGCTCATTTCCGCCACCTGCGTGCCGACGCGGCTCAAGGCGACCTTTCGCAATGTCGATCGCGCGGTGCTGATCTGGGAAAGCCAGCTCTACGACGACATGAGCATGAGCGGCAGCCGAATCAATCTCGATTACGGCCGAGATGAAGCAACGGCCGTAGTCATTACTGCAGACGCCCACCCGGCTGCCGCCAATCTGAACGGCCGAGTGACCGTCTATGCCCAAAGCGATCGACTGTCCTGGGCAAACCCCACTCCGTCGGCGACGATCGTCGCCGCCTCGGGCCTGGTGCCGCAACATCCGGTCATCTTTTTTTACAGGACCGGCGACCAGCTGGTGGACCGGACGGCGCCCGCGCCGCGCGCAGCGTTCTTTCTTCAGGACGACTCGGCGCTTAACCTGACCGTCGACGGGTGGCGTCTGTTCGATGCCCTGGTCGATTATCTCGTCAGTGAGCCGGTACAGAACGTTTCCGAACCGTCGACTCCGCAACGCATGACCCTGCTGCAGAACTATCCCAATCCCTTCAACCCTCTTACCGCCATCGAGTTTACGCTCGACAGACCGGGAAGAGCCTTGCTCGAAATCTACAATTGTGCGGGCGAGCTCGTTTGCAGGCTATTGGAAAGCGATCTGCAGCCGGGGCGGCACCGACTGGTTTGGGACGGCAAAGATTCTTTCGGCAAAGCGGCGGCAAGCGGCGTCTACGTTTGCCGATTGACCCTTGAGGCCGGCGGTGAGGTTTTAACCGCCGAGCGCAAGATGACTTTGCTGCGCTGACTGCGGTTTTGCGAATAAAAGCAAAAGTGACGGGTAAAAAGAGCGAAATCGCCAGTCGCACTAAATTTCGAAAAGGCATTTGATGATCGAGATAACCCGTTCCGAAGCCGAGGAGCTGTTCCGTCTGCATTCGGTGCGCTCGTCGCGACTCGAGCAGAACCCCAACGAGCTGTGCGTGTATATCCAATTTGACGGCGCGCCTTCGTTTATAGTCAAGTATGATCTCAAACGGCACCGGAAGAGCTATTATTTGGAGGGCAATGACCTGCAGAATGAGGTCAAGCCCCCCTTCGGCTTTTTAAACGGTTGTTAAAGCCGATGCCTCCCCGTTTCGGCAAACAGTTTTCCGAACGGCAACTGATTATCGCCCGTGCTTTGCCAATTAGCAGGACTTTGACGGTATCAGATCATCGGCTGGGAACGGCTTTATTTCACCAAGATCATTTTGCGACTTACGGAACGTTCTCCTTGTCCGTCCTTTACCGTGCAGCGGCAAAAATAGACGCCGCTGCCGACCTGCAGGCCGCGTTCGTCGCGACCGTCCCAGGACAGCGAAAACTCTCCGGCCGGCATTTCCCCGCCCAAAAGGACGGCGGTTTGTCTGCCCGAAAGATCGAAAATTGCCAACTCTACGAACGCAGGCCGTTCGAGTTGGAACCGCAGCGTGGTCGAGCTGTTGAAGGGGTTCGGATAATTCGAAAAGAGAATAAGGTCGTTCGGATGCGCGTCGGGTCCATGGGAAAACTTGACTCGGCTCGGGGACGCCTTTAGGCTGGAGCCCGCTTTCCAGTCGGCTTCGGCGCCGCCGTATTCATAGGCGCCGGCATCGGGCTTCCCGTCGAGCGCGTCGTCGTTGATGCCGGGCAAACGAACGGCGCCGCGCGGCTTGTCGCTCGAGGTCGGCGTCGGCGCGACCAGACTGCAGTCGTCGATGTACAGATCGGGCAGGCTCGTATCGTTGGAAGTCATGAGCTCGAAAACCGCCTGCTTGAGTTCGCCTTTCCAGTTGAGCGTCGTTTTGTAGGTGATTTTCGTCCAGACGCCGGGGGACAGCCGTTTGGTGGTGCCGGGATAGCTCTTGCCGTTCTCGTCTTCGATGAAAAAGCGGAGATAGCCGTCGACCGGCCCGGCGGCAGGCATCACCCAAGCCTCGATTGTATAATTGCCGCGGCCATGGTCTTTCAGCACTTCGGTTACATCCTGACGCACGCCTTCCCAGTAGTAGTGTCGGTTGTAGGAACGACAGGCGCGGTTGCCCGAATGCACCGGGTCCGTGATCGACTCGATTGAAGCACCGGCGCCGTGCCAACCGCCCGTACCGCTTTCGAACCCGCCGTTGAGAAAGCTCGCCAGGGGCAAATAGTCGTCGCGCGCCGGCGAATCGGCCTGCAGACGGAAATCGCCCGCCGCGGCATCGACAAAGCGCGGGTCGTCCAATATCAGATTCTGCTGCAGATCGGTGCCGAACCAACCGGGCGCGTTGGACAAGTTGTTATAAACGCGGCAGTTCCGATGGATCGTGCCTCCGCCGCCGCCCATGGCCTGGCCGCAGTTCCAAATCGTGTTGTGATAGATTTGATGATTGACGGCATCGAGGTTGGTCTGAATACCGAGATCATCCGTATTCCAAACCACGTTGTGGTGGACGAGAAAATTGC
>JAPDPN010000217.1:0-3489 GCA_034506455.1 Candidatus Zhuqueibacterota bacterium
CAGTTCATCGAAACGGTGGTCGCCAGCTCCAAGAGCGACAAAAAGTGGGAGAAATTTCACAAATAAGAAAATCGATGCGGCAGTCAAGTCGACTGCCGCTTTTATTTTATCAGCAAACCATAGGAGATCGATATGCCGCGACCGATTACTCTTTTTACCGGCCAATGGGCCGATCTGCCATTGGAAATCATGTGCCAAAAAGCGGCCGAATTCGGCTACGACGGCTTGGAGCTGGCCTGCTGGGGCGACCATTTTGATGTATTTAAGGGCGCCGAGAGCGTAGAGTATTGCGAGGAGAAGAAAAAGCTGCTGGCCAAATACGGCCTGAAAACTTGGGCGATCAGCAATCATCTTGCCGGACAGCTGATCTGCGACCCGAACAACGACAAGCGTTCGGACGGTTTTGCGCCGCCCGACTGCGCGGGCGATCCGGAAAAGAAACGCCAATTCGGCATCAAGTCCATGAAAGCGGCGGCCAAGGCGGCCAAAAACCTGGGCGTCAAGGTGGTTCCCGGTTTTACCGGCTCGCCGATCTGGCACTATCTCTACTCTTTCCCGCCGAACGACTGGAAAGAGATCGAAGCCGGTTACGAGCGCTTTGCCGAGCTGTTCCTGCCGATACTCGATGAGTTCAAGGCCAACGGCGTCAAGTTTGCCCTCGAGGTACATCCGACTGAAATTGCTTACGACATTCCGACTACGCACAAGGCGCTCAAGGCGATCAACTATCACGAAGCGTTCGGATTTAACTTTGATCCCAGCCATCTGCAGTGGCAGGGCATCGATCCGGTTCGCTTTTTGGACGAATTCGGCGACCGCGTCTACCACGTCCACATGAAGGACTGCGTGGTGCTGCTCAACGGCAGCAACGGTATTTTGGGTTCGCACCTTAATTTCGGCGAGCCTGGGCGCGGATGGGAGTTCTGCTCCCTCGGCCGCGGCGACGTCGATTTCGAGGCGATCATCCGCAAACTCAACAAGCTCGGCTACGACGGCCCGCTCAGCGTCGAATGGGAAGATCCGTTCATGGACCGCGAGTTCGGCGCCAAAGACGCCTGCGAATATCTCAAAACCCTCAATTACCCGGTCCCAGCCGGCGTGTTCGACGAGGCGTTTACAAAGAAGAAATAATAGAGAAAACCCCCAAAGTCAGGCAGACTTTGGGGGTTTTTCGCATCAAGGGGGTATACCATCAATCCTTTCTCGAAATTCTGCTACGGCTGCGACAGCAGCGAATTTGCCGCAAGCGCCAGAAACATGAAATTCGAAGCGCCGCCGCCCATGACATATTCCGTCTGCTGCCAAAAGTAGGGCCAAACTTTGAGTTCAGGTAAATCCGGACGAATCAAAGCCGTTCCCGAGGCGACGCCGCCGGGGATGTACGACCAGTCGGCGCGATTGGCGCCGTAGGCCACAGTCAGCGACCGGGTGCCCACTCCGGACGCAAACGAGGCAGTGTTGCTGCCCGGATGGCAGCCGAGAACGAAATTCAGAGCGTTCAGCGTGTAAGCCTGAGGGAAAATTTCGGGAAAGGCTTTATGGAGAAAGTACTGCGTTACGCCGAAGCTTTGGATGGTCCAACCGTCCCCCCAAATGTTCGGCCGATAGGGCACCCCGTAGGGCGTTTCCTTTGCTCGTTCGTTTATCTGCCTGGCAAACTCGAGCAGCGTATTCTCTAATTTTGGGGTGAATTCTTCATTCCCGATCTCCGGCAGAACGCGGCCGAGAACGCGGGCGCAGCGCTCCGGCGCTTTCAGAGCTGCTTCCTTTTCTTCCATCAAAATTTTTTTGTAAGCTTTATTTCCGTTGGTCAAAAACAGCTCTGCGGCGGCGTTGAATTTCAATACGCCGTGCTGATCGGTGTTGCGCACGACCAGGGATTCGGCGACAGCGCAGCATCTTTGTGCGAGCTCAGCATTGATCCTCTTGAGCGGCCGTGCTGCCGCCGCAAGGCAGGCTGCGACCTGCAGTTCCCTTCTGGGATTGATCTCGGTGAACACCCAGCGATCGTCCGCTTTGCCGGAACGGCGGCAATCGATCGAATCGGCCGGCAGTGAGGCGTCGTACACCAGCCCGTCTGTCATGGTCGAACCGTCGCCGAGCAGCACGTATTGCCGCAGCGTGGGACAAATGATGCCGCGGTAAAGCCGGCCGAGCGCTTCGTAACCGGCCACAATGCTCAAGGCGCCGTGTTCGATCTGCTGCAGAATGTCCGGCATGCCGTCCGGCTGATGGATCTCGACCAGTCGCTGCTTTTGGTCGATGGTCGTCGCATCATAAACTATGCCGAACTCTTCGTAGGCCAGAGTGAGTATATAGACTTCCTCGGCCTGGCTTTCCACGCGCAGGTCGTAATCGCCCGCATCGTGCCAGCCGCCGATGTTGAGGCCGGGCACGTGCTGCAGCGGCTCAAAAGGCGTCAAGGTCGACGGCCCCTGCAGATAGCCGTCAAAGTGATTGTGATTGACGGGCGCCATGCGGGCATCATCCATATGACAGAGGCCGTGCCAGACACGATACCCTTCGTTTACGCGCATGTGACACATCTGTACCGGCAAAAAGTACTCTAGTGTCGGCTGCCAAACGTGGCGGGAATAGATGTCATCGGCAATTCGGAAAAGATTGCTTTGCGACTCTCCGTAACGAATTACGTAAACTCCCGGCTCCTTTAGGTCGCTGAAATCCAGCTGCAGATAATCGTAGCGCAGAAATTTCCCCCACGGCTTCGGACGAATGCGGAGCCTTTCGCGCAGGCCGGTTCTATCTATCTGATAGACGACTGCCGGCTGAATTTTTCGCTCTCTCGGATCCCGCTCGATTACGGCGATTTTCGACTGGGCCGGGTGATAGCCGACCTGGGAAACCTGAATGACGGGGCGATAGCGCCAATCGCGGATGACATTGGGGGTGATCAGCCATTCTACGGCGGCGCGGGATTGGTTCGGCTTGACGCGCGAGCGGACGATAAACCAACCGTTGTTGTGACGAAAGCGGCCGTCCAAAAGTTCGAGCGGCTCGCCGAAGCTGCGGATGGTCAGCCGCAGGGTATCGTTTTCGGGCGCCACGGTTAATTCTCTACCGGAGGCCAAAGGTTCGATTTGCACGTCGCCGTAGGGATCGTAAAGAACCGGTCCGTTCGGTTGCGGCGGGAAAACGCCGGTCTGCTCGTCCATGCGGAAGCTCTTGCCGAACAGGGCGCCGGGAAAAAGCTCCAGATTAAAGCCGACGCGGTCGTTCCATTCCGCTGGCAAAGGCTCGTCCAGATCGACGATGACGCGGAAGGAAGTCCCTTCGCCGATTACGCGCACAGTGTAGAAAAACCGGAGGTCCGGATACTCGATCGGGTTAAAGCCTTTACGGTCGCGACTGGAATCGGGAAAGCCCAGGCGGGCCGAGATTTCGTTTTTGTCGCGATGGATTTGGCGTCCGTAAAATTTCGGCACCGGCTGCCATTGGCCCGGCGCCGGCTCGAGCCGCAAATCGCCGTTG
>JAPDPN010000218.1:0-3484 GCA_034506455.1 Candidatus Zhuqueibacterota bacterium
TTGATGCGGTTCAACAGCTCGGTGCCTTCTTCCATGATGGTCAGGTCGGCGGTAAAATCGGTGTCGAACACTTTGTCGAAACCGAGCATGCGCAGGCCGGTCACCAGTTTATTGGTGACGAGTGATCCGGCGGGCAGACCGAACTCTTCGCCGATGGATGCGCGCACGGCCGGAGCGGTCTGCACGACGACGTGCTTGGTCGGGTCGTCGAGCGCTTCCCAGACACGGGTGATGTGATCTTTTTCGTAAAGAGCGCCGACCGGGCAGCGGTTGATGCATTGACCGCAGGAAACGCAGGCTACATCGGTCAGGCCTTTGCCGAACGGCGTGTCAACCCAAACGTCAAAGCCGCGGTTTTCCAGTCCGATGGCGCTGACGCTCTGCACCAGCGTGCAGGTCTGGATGCAGCGCCGGCAAAGGATGCACTTCGACGGGTCGCGCACCAGCACGGTGCTGGTGTCGTCGATATCGCCCGGACGGGCAGAATAGTCAAAGCGAACCTGACGGACGCCGAGCTGTTCGGCAGCGGCCTGCAGCTCGCAGTTTTGGTTGCGCACGCATTCCGTGCAGAGCATGGGATGGCGGGAAAGAATCAGCTCCAGAGCAATCTTGCGCGACTCGCGCACCAGCTTGGATTTGGTGCTGATCTTCATGCCGTCCTGGCACTTCCAGGAGCAGGAAGTGCGGAGCAGGCGGTCGCCTTCGATTTCGACGACGCACAAGCGACAAGCGGAAACCGGCGGCAGATCAGGATGGTAGCAGAGCCGCGGGATTTTAATATTGAGCTTTTCGGCGGCCTCGAGCACCGTGGTGCCCTTGGGAACCGTGACCTGCAGGCCGTCGATGGTTACCGTTACGTTATCCACAAAAACCTCCAGTGTTTTCTTTCTCTTGCTGTTGATGTTCCTTTGTCGGCCGTCACGCGGCGGCTTTGGCGCCGGCCGTGCAGGCGGCCACGAAATCCTGGCGGAAGTATTTGAGGCAGCCGAGGATGGGAATCGGCGCCGCTTGGCCGAGACCGCAGAAAGCACCACGCATCATGGTTGCGGCGAGCGTTTCCATCAAGTCGATGTCCTCGACGGAGCCTTTCCCCGCGCTGATGCGCTCGAGCAGCTGCAGCAGACGGCCGTTGCCCTCGCGGCAGAGGGTGCATTTGCCGCAGGATTCGTGATTGAAAAACTCGACAAAGTTCTTGACCAACTCGACGACATCCTGAGAATCGTCGACGACGAGCAGCGCGCCCGAACCGAGGCCGGCGCCGATTTCGCGCAGATTTTCGACGGTCATCGGCAGGTCAAGATGCTCGGCGGTCAGGATGCCGCCGGTCGTGCCGCCCATCTGGGCCAGCTTGAAGCCTTTGCCGCCCGGAATGCCGTGGCCGATGTCATAGATGATCTCGCGCAAGGTGATGCCCATCGGCACTTCGATCAGGCCGGGATTGTTGATGTTGCCGACCATGGTGAACACCTTGGTGCCCGGGCTCTTTTCGGTGCCGAGGGTGCGGAACCAATCGGCGCCCTTGAGGATGATCTGCGGCACGTTGGCCAAGGTTTCGACGTTGTTGACGATGGTCGGTTTGCCCCACAGTCCCACCGAAGGCGGAAACGGCGGTTTGTCGCGCGGTTCGCCGCGCTTGCCCTCGATCGACTCGATCAATGCGGTTTCCTCGCCGCAAATGTAGGCGCCGGCGCCTTCGCGCACTTCGATATCGAAAGAAAAACCGGATCCGAAAATATTCTGACCCAGCAAGCCGTGTTGGCGGGCCTGCTCGATGGCGCGGCGGATGCGGTTGATCGACATTTTGTACTCGCCGCGAATATAGACGTATCCCATCGAAGCGCCGACGGCGTAACCGGCGAGCGCCATGCCCTCGATCACGGCGTGCGGATCACCTTCGAGGATCAGCCTATCCTTGAACGTGCCCGGCTCGCCCTCATCGGCGTTGCAGACGATGTATTTGGGCTGCGCCTTTTCGGCGGCGGCAAAGCTCCACTTCAAGCCGGTCGGGAAAAAGGCTCCGCCGCGTCCCTGCAGACCGGACTTTTTCATTTCGGCAATGACCTCTTCCGGCTTCATCTGCGTGAGGGCTTTGCCGAGCGCCTCATAGCCGTCGTTGGCAATGTACTCTTCGATGCTGTCGGGATCGATGCGGCCGGCGTTCTTGAGCACCACGCGCACCTGCTTGCCGAAGCGCGGCGCCTCGCCGACGGCCTTGGGAACCGGTTCAGCCGCCACATCGGTGTAGCGCAGCCGCTCGACCACGCGTCCCTTGATCAGATGCTCGGAAATGATTTCAGCGACGTCCTCGACTTTGACGCCGGTGTAATAGACGCCGTCCGGGAAAACCACGAGCACGACGCCCTTGTTGTAAATGCCGACGCTGCCGGTCTCGATAACCTTGACCTCGTTCTGCAGCGAAGCCATTTCGAGTTCTTTGATCAACGTATCGCGCACCGCCCGCGCACCCTGAGCCAGAGTGTGCGAGTCCATGGCGATCAAGATGTGAATTCTATGCATTCGACAGCCCTTTCATTTTATAGTCCTTCAAAATCGCCACCGCTTTTTCGGGAGTGAGATTCCCGTACACTTCATCGTCCACCATCATCACCGGCGCCACGGCGCAGAGTCCGAGGCAGCTGGTGAACTCGAGGGTGAACATGCCGTCCGGCGTCGTCTCGTTCATTTCGATGCCCAGGTATTCTTTGATCTTGTCCAACACCTCTTTCGAGCCGTTGACAAAGCAGGGCGCGTTATTGCAGCAGCGCACGATATGACGACCTTTCGGCTTGATGGTGAAAAGGCTGTAAAAAGTTGCCACGCCGTAGATTTCGCTGAGGGGAATCTTGGTGGCAAGGGCAACTCGCGTCAGTACTTCTTCGGACAAATAGCCGAACTCTTTTTGCACGTCCTTCAGAATGTAGATGAGCGGCGTCTTGACGTCCTGATAGCTCTTGACGATCTCATCTACTCTGTCAAGATTCTGCATGAAAACCTCCTCTTTCTCAATGATAAACTGCACGGATTAGCCCTGTTTGAAAACATAAGCAGAGACCACGCTGTCCTTCTGGATGTGTTCATCGACGATGCGTCTGGCGGCTTCAGGCGTCACCTTGCCGTAGGTGATGGTTACGTTGTTCGGACCGGTCACCTGCACCATCGGCTCCTGATCGCAATAGCCGAGGCAGCCGGTTTGGGTAACGACGGCCTGGGTAACGTTGCGCTTGTTGAGCTCATCGAGAATGGCGCTCATTACGTTGCGGGCGCCGGCAGCAATGCCGCAGGTACCCATTGCGACGGAGATGCGGTATTTGGCCGCACTGCTCCGCGACGCCAATTCGCGCTGAGCCTTTTCTCGAATAGCCCGCAGATCTTCCAGTGTCTTCACGGGTTGTACCTCCTAAGGTTGTTGAACAGTTGAATAAAATGACTCTTTGTGCCTCATCTATCAAAACAGCCGGGCGCCGATGCGCCGCAGTCCGTTTTC
>JAPDPN010000219.1:0-3358 GCA_034506455.1 Candidatus Zhuqueibacterota bacterium
AGGCGATTAACGACGCAAGAGCGTCAATCCTTTCGGATTTTCCGGCGGCGAGGTGTCGGGTTCCAGTTCGACGAAAAAAGTGCCGCTGTTCGGCTTGAAATCGATGACCGTCTGCTGCAGGCAGCCGCCGTAAGCGACGGTAACTTGGTATTGCCCATAATAAAGGCGCCCTGACCACTGGCCGGTCTTGTCGCACACCCCTTCGCCTTCGCTGCGCCAGCGCTGAAAAACGTAATCCATAAAAACCCGCCCGGAAGGTTTGAGCGACCAATCGGAGTAAAAGATCGGTGCATCTTTTTGCCAATGTGCGCCGTCCCAAAATCCCCACATGATGAAATTTTTAACGGCAGGATGGCTGTAGCAGGTAATAAGCAGGTCGCGGAGATAATCGGCAGCCGTTTCCTCCGGGATGTTAACCGCATCGAACTCGGTGATACTGATCTCTTTGCCGCGCGCAGCCAAGTCGTCGAATATTTCCAGCCAGCGTTTGGGCGGAACAAGCTCGTACTTGACGTGCCCCTGGATCCCGACCCCATGCACCTTGGCACCGCTTCGGTCAAGCCTGTCCAACAAGTCGAGGAAGCGCTTATACAGTGCAGCATCGTACCCGCCTGCAGAGAGAATTTCGTTTACATTGATGTAGAGTTTGGCGGCGGGATCCTTTTCTTTTGCCCAGCGAAAAACCGAGGCATAGATCGAATCGCTACCCATGGCAAATTCCAGATCACGACACCAAAGCGGTTCATTCAAAACGTCCCATTCCTCGATTCGTCCATTAATGCCGGGATATCCCAATAGCTCGCTGATGTGCGCTTTAATGCGATTCGAAAGATAATTTCGGTCCGCACGATGCTCCTGCATGTCTTTGGGCATAGCCGACCACGAAGGCCAAAGCAGATTGTGTCCCCGCAGCATAAAACCCTTATTGCGCAACCAATTTATGATTTCGACGACCTCTTTCCGGCTGCCGTGAAGACGGTCGTCCTCCCAGGGCACCCATTTAAGCGCATTTTCCAAAACGATTGTATTAAATCCATGGCCTTGCCCGTCCAAGTCTGATAATTTGCGCAGATAGATTTCACCGTCACGGCTGGGCTGCAGCCATGGAAACACGGATACGGCCGTGCCGAAGCCGAAACAATGACGGATCATCGAATAACGGATTTTGGCGCCGATGGCCGGTCGCCCGTTTGCGTCGCATACCTTGAGCGATATTTGTCCGCGCCGGATTTGTTCGATGCGGTTTAAAGCCTCTTCGCGCCAAGACGCGGAGCTTTCTCGGCCTTCATAATACAAACCAGGGCATTCAACGGGCAGGTCATAGATTCGGTAAGATTTTTCATAATTCAAAGCTGCAGGCGCAGAGATAAACAGGGTATCGGCGGGCTCAATCGGCAAAATTTTGAAATAACCGTTACCGCTGGTCTGCGCTTTGAAAGGCAAAAGAATAAACTGCCACTGCGGAGAAAGGCGAACCACAGCTTTAAGGGAATTCGTCGCCGGTGTTGCCTGATTGTCGTATTGCAGGGTGACTTTGGCGTCTTTTGCAGACCTCAACCAAAGCACGAGCAGAACCATGTCCCCGCCGGAAACTGCCGACGTTGCCCATCGCAGCTCAGGCTTTTCTCCGGAACTATTTTTCGGACTATATTTGATACATTTTCGAAAAGGCATGCCGTCTGCGGTCAGCAACTGAATGTCCCCTCCACTATACACCATGCGGCTGAGAGCGGACTCTTCTGTGGTGCCCAACAACCATATGCCCCCGTTGATACCGTATCGGCCTAACAGCATCGTTTTTAAACCCGCATGGAAGGAATCTTCCGATGATTCCTGCGGCGTCTGTAAGTCGAGTGCAAACAACAGAAAAATAAGAAAGCTCGGCAGACTAAACGCCAAAATGCCGACTCTCGCCGAGCGGCGTGTAAAATTTTGCCAACCGCTCTTTACCCCAAAACCAGGCTCCTTTCGCAGAAAGAAATTTTAATAGGATTTCTGCAAAAATCGTGCAGTGTTTCGGGTAAAAACGAAAAAAGCCTCGGTCAAAACTCGGCCGAGGCTTTTAAGAATAAGGTAAAAATCAACGTAGGAGCGTCAATTTACCAAAGTATTTTTCCTGTTCGAAAGACAGCACATAAACATAGATCCCTGATGGAAGCGAGTCTGCTGAAAACCGGAATTTGTGTTCACCGGCATTCTGCGGTTCATCGACAAGCGTCCGCACTTTTCTGCCCGAGAGATCGTAAAGCTGCAGAAAAACATGTCCAGTGCGGGGAAGAACATAGCCGATCACAGTCTCGCTGTTAAAAGGGTTAGGATATGCGGGCAAAACCTGAAAGCGGCTGGGAAGCTCGGATGATTTGACCTCTGTCGCCTCGGTATCCAGCTGCATGACGATCTCGCCCGTAGAACGGTTGAATTTTTCAGCTTTGTAGCTTTTGGCGCCTGCGGCTTCCACATGGATTTCGTAATCGCCGTAAAAAGCGCGGGTTGTAAAATTGCCGCCGTCATCTGTTACGCCTTCGGCGTTCGTCCACCAGCGGTAAAAGACCCACTCGATATAAGATCGGCCGCTGGGCTTGAGCGACCAGTCTCTGTTGAAAATTGGTGCATCGTTCAGCCAATGCGATCCGTCCCAAAAGCCCCACATGAGAAAGTTTTTCATGGCCGGGTGGCTGAAGGCGCAGATTAGGATGTCGCGCATATAGTCACCGGCGATATCCGGATGGGCTCCTGCGGCGTCGTACTCGGTGATGCTCATGTGCAGACCCAGCTCGGCAAAATAGTCGAGAATCTGTAACACCCGTGTAGGCGGCGTGAGGTTGCTTCCGACATGGGTCTGCATCCCGAGTCCTCCGATGGGTGCTCCCGCATCGACAAGCTTTTTTAGAAGCGCTTTATAGGCCTGTTGGGTGGCCGTGTCCAGACCTTCCGAAGAAAGAATGCTGTATTCATTAAGGTACAACACTGCATTGGGATCAGCCTCGTGCGCCCATTCGAGCCACTCCTTATAAATATCCTGCGTGCCGAAGGCGTTTTCGAGATATTTATTGTGCACCATCTCGTTGATGACGTCCCATTCCTCTATGTTTCCTTTGACGCCGGGATAGCCCGCAACGTCGAAAATATGATTACGGATCTCGTTACGGACGTAATTGAGATTATTGATGTTGTTGACGATGCGCGAGGGAAGCCAATCCGGACCCGGCCATACGAGGCAATGGCCGCGAATGCGTATATCGTTATTTCTGAGCCATCGGATAACGTCGACGACATCCTTTTTCGTACCCTCCCAGTCGCTTTCCCAAGCATCCCACTTGAGGGCGTTTTCGAAAACGACCATATTGAACGAACGGCC
>JAPDPN010000220.1:0-3296 GCA_034506455.1 Candidatus Zhuqueibacterota bacterium
GACCCGGACGAATACCGTGCGGTCAACGTCTTTTGGGTGCCGCCCGAGGCGCGCTGGTCGCGCCTCAAGGCCAACGCCCGTCAGTCGGACATCGGCCGGCTGGTGGATGACGCCATGGCCGCCATCGAGCGCGACAACCCGGCGCTCAAGGGCGTGCTGCCCAAGGACTATGCCCGCCCGGCGCTCGACAAGACGCGCCTCGGCCAACTGATCGACCTGATCAGCAACATTCAAGTCGGCGACGAGGCAAGCCGCGCCAAGGACGTGCTCGGCCGCGTGTACGAGTACTTTCTCTCGCAGTTCGCGAGCGCCGAAGGCAAAAAGGGCGGCGAATTCTACACCCCGCGCTGCGTGGTCAAACTGCTCGTCGAGGTGCTCGAGCCGTACCGCGGCCGCGTGTACGACCCCTGCTGCGGCTCGGCCGGCATGTTCGTGCAGTCGGTCGAGTTCATCCGCGCCCACGCCACGGGCAACAACAACGGCGGCCGCGCCCGCGCCGACATCTCGATTTACGGCCAGGAATCCAACTATACCACCTGGCGGCTGGCCAAGATGAACCTCGCCATCCGCGGCATCGACGGCCAGATCGCCCACGGCGACACCTTTCACAACGACCGCTTCCCCGACCTCAAGGCCGACTTTATCCTCGCCAATCCGCCGTTCAATGTCTCGGACTGGGGCGGCGAGCGGCTGCGCAACGACAAACGCTGGCAGTTCGGCGTGCCGCCCGTCGGCAATGCCAACTTTGCCTGGGTGCAGCACATGATCTATCATCTGTCGCCGACCGGCGTCGCCGGCTTTGTGCTCGCCAACGGCTCGATGTCTTCCAATCAGTCCGGCGAGGGCGAGATCCGCAGGAACATCATCGAGGCCGACCTGGTGGACTGCATGGTCGCCTTGCCGGGGCAGCTCTTTTACTCGACCCAGATTCCCGCCTGCCTGTGGTTCATCCGTCGCGACAAATCCGGTGTGGGGGCGACGCATGCGTCGCCCATGCAAGACCGCCGCGGCCAGGTGCTGTTCATCGACGCCCGCAAACTGGGCCGCATGGTGGACCGCACCCACCGCGAGCTGACCGACGAGGACATCCGCCGGATCGCCGACACCTACCACGCCTGGCGCGGTGTATGGGCGACGCATGCGTCGCCCCGACCGGAGTACCGCGACATCCCCGGATTCTGCCGGTCGGTGATCATCGACGAGATCCGCAAGCACGGCCACGTGCTGACCCCCGGCCGCTACGTCGGCGCCGAGGTCCAGCAAAAGGATGACGAGCCGTTCGCGGACAAGATGGCGCGCCTGGTTGCGCAGTTCAGAGAACAGCAGGCCGAGGCCCGGCAGCTGGATGAGGCGATCTGGAAGAACCTAATGGAGTTAGGGTTTTGGGAGAAACAGCCATGACACCAGAAAAAATCCAAAACCTCATTGAAGCCGGTGAGACTTTGGACGTTGAGTTCAAAGGGGAAGAAAAAAGAGCCGTCTCAGACGACGAGTTGGTCGAGGCAGTCGTCTGTTTGGCAAATCGTCCATCCAATTCTCCGGCATGGCTGCTCATCGGAGTGGAGGATGACGGGCGTGTAACAGGCGCACGGCCCCGGCACGAATCCGGTCGAACCGATCCGGCGCGAATTGCAGCGCTTATCGCCAATCGAACCAGACCATCCCTTACACCTCGCGTCTCATTGGTGACAATCCAAGATAAACAAGTCATCGTCATTGAAATCCAACCGGCGTCGTCTCCTGTCGGCACAACGGCCGGAAAGTATCTGCGCCGCGCAATCGGCGGCGACGGCAAACCGTGCTGTCTGCCGATGTTCTTTCACGAAATGCATGCCCGGCAGGCAGACCGAGGCGCAGAGGATTACTCTGCATTGGTTCTACCTGATGCCGGATGGGATGATTTGGACCCTCTGGAGTTCGAACGTTTTCGTCGAAGCATTCATGAGAATCGAGGTGGAGATCAGTCCTTGCTCCAGCTTCCAGACATAGAACTGGCTAAGGCGTTGGGGGCCGTCGAGGCAAACGGTAAGGTACAACACATTCGGGTCTTGGGGCTGCTCCTATTTGGGAAAGAAGCATCGCTCCGAAGACTTTTACCCACCCATGAGGTCGCTTTTCAAGTCTTATCAAGTCAAAGAGTCGAGGTCAACGACTTTTTCCATTGGCCGCTCTTGCGCGTCATGGAGGAATGCGAGCGCCGCTTTGCTGCCCGCAACCAGGAGCAGGAAATCTTGGTGGGCCTTTTTCGTATCGGCGTGCCAGATTATCCGCCGGCAGCCTTTCGCGAGGCTCTGGCCAACGCCCTGATCCATCGCGACTATACCCGCTTGGGGGCCGTGCATGTACAATGGCACAGCGACCGGTTGGAAATCTCCAACCCCGGCGGCTTTCCTGAGGGGGTACGGCTGGACAATCTGCTCGTTACCGCTCCGCGGCCCCGAAATCCGCTTTTGGCCGACGCTTTTAAACGTGCCGGTATTGTCGAACGCACCGCGCGCGGCATCGACACCATTTATTATGAGCAACTGCGCAACGGCCGACCGGCGCCGTCTTACGACCGCAGCAACGAAAGCGGAGTGGTCGTAGTCCTGCCCGGCGGCCAGGCCAACTTGGAATTCGTCCGCTTTCTTGTCGAGGAATCCCGAGCAGGGCGCGATTTAGGCTTGGACGATCTGCTCATCCTGAATGCCCTTTGGCAGAATCGGCGGGTGAGCACTGAAGAAGCCGCGCGACTTGTGCAAAAGCCGGAAAGCGATGCTCGGATCGTTCTTAACCGGTTGGTGGAGATGGGGTTAGTCGAGCCGCGAGGGGAACGCAAAGGCCGTACCTGGCATCTTTCCGCGGCAACCTATCGCCGTATAGGAAAGCCTGTTGCCTATGTTCGTCTGCACGGCTTTGAGCCGCTCCAGCATGAACAGATGGTGCTTCAGTATGTGACCAAACACGGGCGGATTACCCGAAGAGATGCAGCCGAACTATGTCGGTTGGGCCCATATCAAGCCACGCGGCTTCTCGACCGACTCGTACAAGAGGGACGGTTGGTGCGTAGGGGTACACGACGAGGAACCTATTATGAGCGAAGCTCATAATTTATGAGCGCGCTCATAAAAAATATGAGCGTGCTCATAAATATGAGCGCTCAAGTGAGCTAACTGATTGGTTACCTAATAACTATGCGTGCAAAGAATTCCGCATTTTTTGAAAAGACGGACAAGAATCGACCATGAATCCTGGAACCTGCTGTGAATTTTTCCACGAGCCATACGCCGAAGCGGCCAAGCTCGATGCGGCGATTG
>JAPDPN010000221.1:0-3269 GCA_034506455.1 Candidatus Zhuqueibacterota bacterium
CTTTACGAGGTCAATTTGCGGCAGTACACGTCCGAAGGCACTTTTGCCGCTTTTCGGGAGCACCTCGATCGCCTGCAGGAGTTGGGCGTCTCTATTCTCTGGTTTATGCCGATTCATCCGATCGGCGAAAAGAATCGTTTGGGCAGGCTCGGCAGTTATTATTCGGTGCGCGATTATCTGGACGTCAACCCGGAATTCGGTACGCTCGAAGAGTTTAAAGAGCTGGTTAAGGAGCTGCATGCCCGCGGCTTTTATGTGCTGATCGATTGGGTCGGCAATCATACTGCTTGGGACAACGTTCTTACAGTCGAGCATCCCGAATGGTATGTGCGCGACGATCTCGGCCGCTTTATTGCACCGCCCGGCACCAATTGGAGCGACGTCATTGAGCTCGATTATGCACAGCAGGGGCTGCGCCGTTACATGATCGACGCCCTCAAGTTTTGGGCGCTGGAGGTCGGGGTCGACGGCTTTCGCTGCGATGCCGTCGACATGATGCCGCGCGATTTTTGGGCTCAGGCGATCGCAGAGCTCAAGGCCGCCAAACAGAGTCTTTTTTTCCTCGCCGAAGTCGACAGCCGCGATTGGCACGACACCGGTTTCGACATGACCTACGCCTGGGGCTGGTACGGTTTCGGAAGCGGCGTTTTGAAACGCGTCGCCGACGGCAAAGCCGGACCTGCAGAGATAAACTCGTACCTTCTCGGTGAAAAGAGCCGTTTTTCCGGCTGCTATCGCCTCTATTTTACCGCCAATCATGACGAAAACTCGTGGCAGGGCACCACGCGTGAGCTCTTTGGCGACGCCTCGACGCTCTTTTGGGTGCTCTCGGCGACAGTGCCGGGCATGCCGCTCATTTACAGCGGTCAGGAAGCGGGATTGGATAAACGACTCAAGTTCTTTGATAAGGACGAGATCGAATGGCGCGACCACCCCGATGCCGAGATCTTTCGCACCCTCCTGCAGCTGAAACGTCGCAACAAAGCATTATGGAACGGTGTAAAGGGCGGAGCCTATCAGCGCGTCTATACCGACAATGATCGCAAAATTTTCGCCTTTTTACGCAGCCGCGATGATTCCCGCGTTCTGGTAGTGGCCAATCTTACCTCTCAAGAGCAAGCCTTTTCTTTCAAAAACGCGGCGGCCGCAGGCCGATGGCGGGAGGTTTTTACCAACGACACGCTTTTGGTGACCGAACAGTCTGCAATGACCTTACCGGCTTGGGGATATCGCGTCTATGAAGGACTTGCCTCGGATACCGGCATCGATCACGGCGCCCGCCCGCCTCTACTCGATGGGATTCGGTTGGAAGCTTTTCCAAATCCCTTCAATGCCGCCGTAACCTTTCAGGTATTTGCCGAAAGTGCTGCAGCAATCGAATTGTACGACGGCCGCGGCCGCTTGATCAAAAGCCTGCAGACTTGCGGCAGCGGCGCGATCCGCTGGGATGCACGTGACGAAAGCGGCGGCCGGGTTCCCGCCGGAGTTTATATCTACCGCCTGATTCGGCCCGAAGGCAGTTTGCAGGGAAAAGTCGTGTACCTTCCCTAACCGCTTTTTTCAAGCGGGCGGCTGAGGCAAAAATCCCCTCTGAACTTGCTTGAATGCCGGTTTGTTCCCTTCGGCCGTTCGAATGGTTGCATAACAACAAAAAAGCGCAGGCCGCTTGACCTGCGCTTTTTTATAAGGATTCATGGAGGCTATTTGAGCAGCGTCATCCGCTGGATGAAGCGATGGCTGCCGGCCTGCAGCACGGCGATATAAACGCCGCTGGGCAGGTCACGACCGTCGAAATTGACCTGATGGGTTCCGGCTTCATAATAGCCTTCGGTCAGCATTGCCGTTTCTCGACCCTGCAGATCGAAAACGCGGAGAGAAATCTGTCCGGCTTCCGGCAAGGCAAAGGTGAGTGTGGTCGTCGGATTAAACGGGTTGGGGAAATTGGGATAGAGCGCAAACTCGGTCGGCAGAGCAGCGGGTTCAGCTGTTTCTTTGGCCAGGCCGCCCGACACGATGCGAAAGACGGCGTTGCTTTGATCCCAAGGATTACCGTCCACCGTGTCCTGAACTTTGATGAGGCACTGGTTGGAAATGACGTTCGGCACCACCCAATAATTTTCACCTGCCGCCTCTTGATGTTCGGCGATGACCGTCCATGTGGCGCCGTTGTTGGCGCTGAAGAGAATTTGCGCTAGTCCGTTAAAAGCATACTCTCTCCATTTGATGACATAAACGGTGCCTGCAACCAAAGTTTCCCCGCCGTTGGGCTTGACGACCGTAATGGACTGCTTGGCAGGCGGCACAACGGCAAAAAAGCCGCGGCTGATGTCGGTGACGCCCGAGGAACCGCGAATGCGCATTACGACTTTGGGACGGTTCAGCGATGCCGGCACGTTCCAAACGTAGGTTCCGGTGTTGGGTGCTCCGGCCACGACCGGCACGTTGAAAGTTGCGCCTTGATCGATGGACAAATCGATGTTGACCGTCGCTCCGGCGTTAGTGGAATTCCATTGAATCGTATAGACCGTGCCGGGAGGAATCAAAGCGCCCATTTGCGGAGCCAAGATGCGAAGCTGCGAGGTCGGTGCATTCGTCGGCACAAACGCCATGTCATTCGTGATGATGATTCGGTCCAACCGGGTCTCTTTTTCACGGTTATTGATCATGATGGTGTGCGGACCGGCGGTAAAATTGAAAATCACCGGGTCGAACTGCGGATTGCTGTAATCGCCGGTGCCGCGATCTGAGACTCGGTCCCACTCGTACTTGTTGCTTTTCGGCGTTTCCCAGATCATTTCCGGGCCGTTGTCGACCTTTACAAAGAACGAATTGGTGAATTGATCGCGGCCGTTGACGCGCCCCCAAATGACGTAATTGCCCGCCGTCGGAATAACCACCTGAAATTTCGACCAGCCGCGGCGATTGATGCCGTAACCCATGATGCAGGCATTGCCGAACGCTTCGCCGTCCGTGACAACCTTCATCGGCCCGGTCAGAACCGCGGATTCTGCTTCCAGTGTGATGGTTGTTGCGGCAGTGATCTGCTGTGTCGCCGACACCGGCTGCAGAGTGTCTGCTCCAAAAAGCATCAAGGGAAGAACAGCCGCTGCAAAAAGAATGGACACGCTTTTCATAATGCTGCTCCTTAAAGTTGTTGTTTTCGGGTGTAAAGTTTTGCTTCCCTTACCAATATATCATCTATTGCAATGTTTTGCAGAGAAAAAATTTTCCTATGTAAACCAACGTCGATGCTAATTCAATCTGTTACC
>JAPDPN010000222.1:0-3162 GCA_034506455.1 Candidatus Zhuqueibacterota bacterium
GCCGAAGCGGAGCGTTCCGGACGCAGAGCAGGATTGCCGAGGTTGGCCGGGCTTTTGTAATAGAGCTCTGTAAACGACGGCACACGGAACGCCGAGTGCAAAGCGGCATAGAGCTTGACGTTTCCGAAGCGGCGGCCGATTTCGGCTCCCGGCCACAGGCGAGTTCCCCAGCGCGAATGATGATGGCTGTAGAGAGCCGCCTGCACGTCCCAGCGGCCGGCAAAGACTCTCTGCCATCCGGCGACGGCGCCGAGCGTTTCGCGAGCGTGTTCTCCCAGATTGCTGCTATGAATCCATTCGCGGCGCCATTCGGCGGTGAAGGAAAAACGGCCGTACGCGGTCAGCAGATGCAGCGGCCATTCGGCGCTCAGCATGTGATTGGTGTGGCGGTTACGGAACCAATCCGGCCGCGCCTTGTCCAGCACAAAATCATCAAAATGGCGTCGATAGGCGAGCAGCGGCGATAATTGGACATTTTTTCTCGTCCAGGTCAAGCGTCCGGCGCCAAGCCAGGCGCGCGTGTGCTCCCATTCGTTGGGATAGAGCGAGGAATAAAAGGCATTGGCGTCGAACGCCTTGTCGTTGACGCCGGCATAAAGATCGAGCGCGGCAGAAGGAAGGGAGAGGCGGCTTTTAAGGAAGAGCGTGGTCAAGTCATAAGCCGTGCGCGGCGCATAGCCGTCCGAATGGCGCCTTTCGAAGGAGAGCCGGGTCTGATGCCGAGATGAGGTAAATGCCGCGCTTGCGGCGACGCCGTAAAAGCCCGCCTGACCGCCGCTCAGCCGCACGTTCGTGCCGGCATTGCGGGTGATGATGTTGATCACGCCGCCGGCTGCATCGGCGCCGTACCACCCCGAGGCTCCGCCGCGCACCACCTCGATTCGCTCGACATCTTCCAGGCTGACCGGCAGATTGAGCGTATGATGCGCCGTCTGGGGATCGTTCAGTCGGATGCCGTCCAGCAGAACCAGCGTGTTTTCGAAAGAAGCTCCTCGGATCGAGACGTCGGCTTGAATTCCCGCCGGACCTCGGCTCTGCAGATCGACGCCGACCACCTGCTGCAGCAGATCCTGCACCGAGAGGTGCGCAGCAAGGCGCACCTGGGTGCTGTCGAGCACCGTGACGCTTCGGGAAATTTCCGCCGGACGCGTGGGAAAGCGACCCGCGGTGACGACGATCGGCTCTGCTTCATAGTGGTTAGTTTGCTGCGCAAAAGCGGATAAAGCACCAAAGAATATCCAACCTACCCATTTCTGCATCGATTTAAACCCTCCATTTGTCAGACAGCTCAAGAATAAACAAATTGTCTGCAATTCCAAGCAAAAAAGCAATTCAGAGGGCGTAAGTTCATCCAAATTCGCCAATCGAAAAAATTTTTTTGAGAAAAGACTTTTTTCTTTCCCGTCTGCCTTTTATATTGGCGTTGTTGATCCTCCGATTTTTTAACGAAAATTAAACCATGAACTGTATACGACCGACGGTTTTACTGTTGGCCCTATGGACTGCCGTATCGGCGGAAAACCGATTGTATCCGCCCTTGGCTGAACGTCCGACGAGCTCGATTTATCGTGTCTTTGTCGACGGCCGAGAATGCTATGTCGAACCATTCCGCACCGCGATGAAGCTCGAAGAACTGCCCGACTGGTTCGTCTCCGAGCCCTATACCGCGGTGCAGCAGGAGTTGCACATCATCTCTTTTTGCTGCGGCGGTCCCGCTGCGGTCAAATTGGTCATTGATCGGCCTGTAAAAAACGTTCGGATTCGCCCCAAAAGCCGAAACATCGCAGCCAGTATTCATGGGACAGAGATCGATTTTCAACTTGCAGGACCGGAAAAGCTCTACATCGAAGCCGATAATTTGCCGCCGTTGCTCTTTTTTGCCGATCCGCCGGAAAGAGAAACGCCTTCGGCCCACGATCCCAAGGTCCGCTATTTCGGGCCGGGCGTCCATGAGGCGGGAATGATGACCCTGCATGACGGGGAAACGCTCTATTTGGCGCCGGGCGCTCTGGTGTACGGCGGCGTGCGTGCGGAAGGAAGTCGGAACATTCGCATCCTCGGCCGCGGCATCCTCGACGGCTGCCACCAGTACCGCAGCATGGTGCGCTTTACCGATTGCCGCGATGTGCGCGTCGAGGGCGTCATTATCCGCAACGGCGTCAGCTGGACCAACACGCTTGTAAACTGCGAGGACGTTGTTTACCGTGACGTCAAAGTGATCAGCTTCGGCCCGCGCGGTGACGGCGTCAATCCGGTCAACAGTCGGCGCGTGACCATCGAGCGCTGCTTTTTCCGCTGCACAGATGACTGCATTGCGGTCAAGACGCCTGCCTACGACAAGCCTTCTTGGGATATTCTCGTGCTCGACAACACGATGGTCGGTTTTGCCTTCAGCGACGGCGTCACCATCGGCTTTGAGACCAACGCTCCCATCCGCGACGTGACGGTGCGCAACTGCGACATCCTGCAGGCGCGCGGCGGCAGCATGGTGAACGGCCACTCGGCTTTCAGCATCATCTGCGACGGACCGGCGCTGATCGAAAACGTGCTGTTCGAGGATCTGCGCGTCTCTGCAGACGTCCTCAAGGCGTTTGAGCTGCACATTACCGACGGCAAAGCTTACGGCGACGATCCGCCGGGCAACATCCGCAACGTCCGGCTCAGACGAATTGCCTGGGAGGCGCCGCGGCCGATCATCCTGCGCGGTTTGGACGAGATCCATTGTATACGGAACGTGACCTTTGAAGATTGCACGATTGCCGATGAGCCGCTGACTTTGCCGCGGCCGGATGTCTTTCAGATCTTTCCTTTTGCGGATTCGATCAAATTTGTGCAAACGACTGAACCGCGATGAAAAACAATGCCGGCGGCTTGCCGGCTTCGGAGAGTGCCGAAACGATGTAATCGTTGAGGAGTGATCATGAAGCTGCAAAAAATTATTGGAAGCCTGGTCATCTCTGTTCTTTTAAGCGCAGCCGTTCAAGCGCAGCCTCCCAAGCTCGAGACGGTTCTTTACGGCGCTTCCTACTATCACGAATACATGCCGTATGAGCGGCTGGAACAGGACGTCAAGCTGATGCAGGAAGCGGGCATCAATTTCGTTCGCCTGGGCGAGTCGACCTGGAGTCTTTGGGAGCCGCGCGAGGGCGAGTTCGAGTTCGC
>JAPDPN010000223.1:0-3101 GCA_034506455.1 Candidatus Zhuqueibacterota bacterium
CATCATTTCTCCTCCATCTCTCTACAGGTTTAATGGTACATGTTGCTTGACATGCCGGTGCATCTTATTCTACAAGCATACCCCCACCACCTCCCTTCCTGATTGAGCCGCTTTGCTCTAAAGTTTAGGAATTTTAAAAAATAATCATCTTAATGTCAAATGATATTTAACAGTCACAAAATCCGTAAAATAAATCGAAAGGAAAGCGGCCAGGGCGGATGCACATAAAGCCGGAATAGGTCAGCCCCCTTGGTCAAAATTCGCGGGAAAAATTCAACCTGATGGGCGCAAGGGAGGATGAGGAGAGTAAACTTGCTGCGGCAGACAAAAGCGGAAATGCATCGTAACGTCGCCTTCCGGCCGCTCCTGAACGCTTTCTTCCACAGAAGCTCGGAGGGACGGAGATGGGCGTTAATAAAAAACGATCCGGTCTTTTTTTAATGATCCCGCGCTCACTGCCTATTGCTTTTGTCTGCCGCAACCAAAACGAGATGCGGTGTTCAACCGCGCGATCTGATTTACCGAATCAGCACCAGTTTGGTTGTCAGCGACTGCTCGCCGGTTTCCAGGCGGCAAAAATAGGTGCCCGAGCATGTCGGAACGCCGTCTTGATCTTTGCCGTCCCAAACCATACGGAACTTGCCGGGGCCGTCCGCTTTTGCGCTGAAGGTGCGAATGCGCCTGCCCTGAAGGTCAAATACGGAAAGCTCCGCCTCGCCCGCTTTGGGTAAATCGTATTCGAGTATTGTAGAGTGGTTGAACGGATTGGGAAATGCCTTCAGGCTGTACCGGCGCGGCAGAACGGGCTCGTTACGGTCCGAAACGCCGACGGTCGTGTCGCCCTTGGCTTTAAAATAGAACGACTGCAGCTGAAAGAGTTTGCCGGCGCCGCTGCCGGTGAATTTGAGATAGAGATCATGGCGACCGTCAGCCGGTTCGACCGGAGCCGTGAAGGTCTGAAAGGTTTTCCAGTCGCCGGTGGAGCCGATCCGGCATTCGCCGATCTTGCGGCCGGTTTCGAGCGAATCGAGCCAGACCTCGACGGTCCCGCCGTCGCCGACGCAGGAGGCAACGATCTTGAGCGAATCGGGCTGCTTGGGATAGTCCGGGCCGCCGAATTCGACGCCGGCATACATCGCCCAATCGCCGTTATGGATGTTGTCCAAAAGATAGGACCCCTGGCGGGTGTAAAGCCGCGAGTTGCCCCACTGATTGGCATAACATTCCGCCCAGATCGGCGAGTAGGCGTCGCGGTAAATGTAGAGATCAAAATCCGCCTGCCGGCCGATGACATAGAGTCCCTGTTTGTTGCCGGTAAAGGCGTTGTACTCCGGCTGCTGTACGTCCATGGTCGATACTTTGATCGGCGCGCCGATCTGCGTCCAGTAAAAGCCGTCGGCGCTGTAAAAACCGGTGAGGTTGTGGTTGTAGCGATAGATCTTGAGCCAAACTGGACTGCCTACGGTGTTTTCGACTTCATAGCGCGTTTTGTCGAACGTAAAGACGATGATCGGTTTTCGGGCGGCGTCGGCCGTGCAAAAGAGCCGGGCGTTGAGATTCTGCAGCCCGGTCATGATGCGGATGCCCGCCTCTTCGTTCGGCGCCTGCGGGGCAAAATCAACGCGGGTGATTAGGGCATAGTTGTGTTCAGCGTCGTTCTTGACGACGGTGTTGTGCTGATTTTTCGGCAAAAGGCGCAGCCAGCCGGGACGGTCGGTTAAGGAATAGTTCATCTGCGGGCAGTAGCCCAAGCGCCGCCACTCGGGATTCAGTTTGTTCGAATTAAAGAAATCGGATTTCGGAACCATCCAGGGAATGCCGCTGGACGGCAGGTTGGGCGCCGTCATCGGCTCGTTGATCGGAAAATCGGCGATCGGCTTGTCGTCCACATAGCGGACTTGGCTCAACAGTCCTTGACGGCCGAGGCCGCGCCATTCCTCGGTGCCGAAGGAATGGTACATCACCCACCACGTGCCGTCGTCCAATTCGACAGCCGGCGAGCAGTGGTTGGGCAGATTGTAAAGCGAACCGCCCTTTTTCGGGTCGTTTTCGTTGAAAAAGTTGCCGAGAAACTCCCATGCACCCGGCTCATCGGTCAAGGTGCGGCTGCGCATAACCCGTTGTGTGGCGTAAATATGAATGGCAAAGGAGTAATAGTACCAGCCGTTGCGCTTCCACATCACCGGTCCTTCGGCCCAGCTGTAGGGATAGGTCGGTGCCGGATTGATCCAGCACAGATTAAGCACCACGCCGGTCGGCTGCGCGTCGTCGCCGAGCTGCACGATCCAGTTGTTGGACTGGCCGTTCTTGACCAACAGATACCAGCTGTTGTCGTCGTCGATGAAAATCGAGTTGTCCATGCCGAGGCCGGGCACCTGCGGGGGACATTCGATTTCTTTCGGCTGACTCCACGGCCCTTCCGGTTTGTCGGCGGTGACAAAGTACATGCGCGCAGCGCGACCAAAGAAATGCCAATATTTGCCGTTGCGAAAGACGAGGTGACCGCCCCAGATGCCGTCGGCGGGATTGGTGCCCCACAGCGGCCAAGAGTTATCCACCGGATGCGAGATCGCCTCCCAATGCACCAAATCGGTCGAGTGATAGATGATCGGCGTGGTCGAAAAGGAGGAGCCGGTGGTGTAAAAGTCATTGCCGACGCGGGTTAAGGTACAGTCCGGGTGATCGCCGGGAATGATCGGGTTCATAAAAGTGAGAAAGGAGGGCGAACGCCCCAAGAGAGCGCTGCCGGTAATTGTCAGCAGGAACAAGAATAGAAGAATGGATCGCTTTATCATACTTCCTTTCCTCGATGCTGGTTAATCTTTTCTGATGTTCCTAACTTAAACTTTTCGGTGTCGATAAATTAAGAAAAACTGCATCAAAATCAAGGAAAGAAAGCGGCTTCGAGGGGGTGTAAAAAACAGCTCGTACGAATGACAAAAAACAGAATCAGGCGGGCTTGCCCCAGCCGCGTATAAACCGCGGCATTTACCCGTCGCGCTGATCGATCTATTTTTTCCTCAACATCCAGATCGGAGACGAGCCGAACCAGAGCAGCATTCCAAAGAGCATGAGGCGGTAATGTTCCTCGAGCGGAATCC
>JAPDPN010000224.1:0-2982 GCA_034506455.1 Candidatus Zhuqueibacterota bacterium
TCTTGGACAATGCAATTCCTTGAGAGCGGAAATCGTCGCCGTTGCCGCCGATGATGAGAAACCGATTCGCCCAATCTCCGACCGGCGGGTTGGTTTCATACCGGATGATCTTGCCGATGAAACGCTCCAGCTCTTCGGTTGTACGGACCGGCAATCGTCCGACGGCGATTTCCGGTATTTCATCGTCGCCGGTGAGCAGTGTATACCAATAGTCTGAAGCGGCAGCGCCGAAGGACATGGTCTGCCGCATATGCACCGGTACCAGGTCGAGCGTATCGCCCTCGGCCGTGCGCCGCACATAGCTGCCGTCGCCGATGAGCAGCACATATTCCAGTTTGGGCGACTGCCAATTCAAATAGGCATGCTTGATAAAATCTTTTATTGCAAAAGAGCTGACATGGCCATAGTTGAACTCGTCATAAATATCCTCGGCATCGACGGCCAACACCATCAACCCCTGCGACTGGCGCAGCGCAATCAAATCTTTCAGCGCCTGGGACTGCATGAAGCGGCGATGCGAGATGATCAGGTAATCGGCGGCAAGATTTTCGCTTTTCAGCGCCGTCGGTTGGTCTTTGACGATCTTGAGGGGTTTCCTTTTCGCGCTCTCGGTAACGGCGACAAACTCGACGTCCGGTGAAAAAACGTCGTTTTGAAAACTGATCTGCAGCGAAGTGTAACCGCTGAAATCGGTCACCTCTTCGATGACGCCGCCGTTGATTTTGCTCTGATGCAGCTTGTAGACCTCGATTCCCGACTCGGTAAAGCCGTCCACGCGAAACAGGAACTTGCCGCCGGGCGAAGCAGGAGGAATGGAAAATTTGATGAAATTTTTATACGCGCGATAAAGTCGGGGATAGGTGATTTCGAACCAATTCAGCATCACAAAATCATAATTCTGCGGCTCCACGTTGTTGACGATGCTAAGGCGATTGACGCCGTTCTGCAGCGAAGAAGCGCTGACGTAAGAGCCGGGTTGAGAAATCAGGTCAGCCGTCTCCTGACCCTTCCAAGTGCTGGAGAAAAGAAAGCTGTCGTTGAGAAAAACCGAAATGTTGTGCTGAATATCCATGGAGGTGGTTCGACCGCGCAGCATAACGCGCGCACGCACGCCCAAAGGCGACTGCAGATCAGGATGTACGAGCGTAAAAGGGTATTCGATCTTTTTGCCCGAACTGATGCCGCTGTCGAAAAACCAGTGATCGCGAAGCCGATCCTCTTCGAGGGTGCTCAAACGCTCGTAATAGGCATCTTTTTCGACATGAATGGTTTCGAGAAAGGAATAGGGACGCGAGTAACTGCCGGGCTGCAGGTTGGTGATCTGACCCGTTTCCTCCGCCATCCATAAGCCGCGCTTTTCCCAGGAAAGCCAGTAGACGCGTTCATCGGTAAACGGATCGCGGTAGAGATCCGGGGCCTCCTGCTGATAGGTCTTGCGGTTCGGTTCGCCCCAAAACTCGAAATAGTCGTCCGGTTCAAATTGTCCGTCGCGCCAGCCGGAGGGATAAATGGAGACATCCTTTCCGTAGCAGGTTAGCCGCAGGTTTTTGAAATCGATCGCCAAAAGATTGACGCCGGCTGCCTGCAAGTCCCTGCCGGTAATGCGGTAAAGGCCTTCATCGTTGACGATGATCTTCCACCGTTCGACATTTTCCTGTCGGCTTTTTTGCAGAGCCTTTGCCGAGACGGCCTGCGCTTTGAAGCGGCTGCCGACGGCGCCGATGCGATCGAGCAGCTCCGCTTCCTGCAGCGAAATGGGAACGAGCCTCTCAAGCGCCGCCTCTTCGGCCGTGACGTCGAAAACCACTTCCCGCCGAAAGACCAGTTCGCCGGCAGCCTCGTCAAAAAAATAAGGGTAGACGTTTGCCGACCACAAACGATTGCCGTTGTACTCGCCGATGAACGCCAAATCAACGGCCGCATGGACGGTTTTACCGTTCTGGAAGGTGGAATCACCGATCAGCGGCCGCTCTGCAGTCGGCTCCGGTGGAATCGCCTTGTACCGCTCCTCCTGCACCGTAATCAGCCGAACTTGGGCACGGCGATAGGGAAACTGCAGCACAACCGGCTGATAGGGGATGAGACGTCCTTTGGAATCAAAGAAAAACGCGCGGTCCTTGCTCGGCAACTCAACAGTGAGGTCGGCTTTACCCGGAACGGCCTGCAGGACCGGCGGCTCGCAGGTTATTCGGAGACGAATGCGATCGTCCTTTTGCTCGACTACCTGCACGCGATCGGCAGCGACGAGCATGACCGGCACCATTAAAAGAAAGCGTAATGATTTGACAGGCGACATAGAGACTGCATTACAAAATTTTCTAAAAGGATACCGCCAACCGCCGATGTTGGCGAAAAAAATGAAGAAAAATGCGGGAAGGAAAAGCCGCCTTCCCGCAAACGGCGCTATTTCAGCAAAGTCATTTTGATGGTTCTGGTCTCATCAAATGCCTTGAGCCGGAGAAAATAGATGCCGGCGGCAAGTTTTGCTTTTTGCGCGGAGACGGCCTGCCAGACAAAAGAGTGCGTTCCCTCCGAATAATGCCGGCGAATCGGTTCGCCGACGAGGCGGCCGAGCGCATCAAAGACCGCAATTTCCACCCAGCCGTCACGCGGCAGGGTAAAAGTTATGCGCGTCTGCGGATTGAAAGGATTGGGATAATTTTGCTGCAGCACAAAGTCATAAACCGCCGCCGGTTCGTTGGCGCCGCTCACCACTTTATTCCACTTGGCGCGGCCAAGCTTGAAATTGGCGATTACGGGCGTGCCCTCGGATATCTTTACGCGTACGGCTTTTTCGGGAACGACATCAAAGAAAGGTATCGGCAAAAAGACCGGCGTCAGCGCAATATCGTTGGCGTTCGCAAGACCGTACGACGAGAGCTGGAAAAGCAGCTTGTCGAGAGCAATGGTCAGCGTTGCCGGCGCGCCGCCGTACCACTGATCCTGGTAAAAGTTCCAGTCGAGCTGCAGGTTCCCCAAATC
>JAPDPN010000225.1:0-2950 GCA_034506455.1 Candidatus Zhuqueibacterota bacterium
TTTGTTCGTCTCGCCGTCTATGACCTGCTCGGCCGGCGCGTACGGCAATTAGTCGATTGCCGGCTCAAGGCCGGCTTCCATGCGTTCATTTGGGACGGAAGAGCCGAAAACGGCTTGCCTTGCGCTTCCGGTACCTACCTGATCCGCGCCGAATCGACGGCGGGCAAGGCCGTACAAAAAGCAACCCTGCTCAAATAACCCTGAAAATGTCACAAGCATAGTTGGACGGATCAATTTGCAGGCTTTGGCGGAGCAGCTTGCTTTAGGGAAAGAGCAAAGTGCATGATTTATATACCGCAGGTATTTGGCGAATAAAAGCCGAACAGATTGTTAGACCGCAAATCGGAAATTGATAATATCCCCATCCTTGACGATATATTCGCGACCTTCCAAACGCAGAACACCGTCGGCGCGGCACTGCGCCAGGCTTTTGCGAGTGATAAAGTCGTTATAGTGGACCACCTCGGCGCGGATAAAGCCCCGCTCGATGTCGGTGTGGATGGCGCCTGCCGCAATCGGCGCCGGAGTATTGCGGCGAATCGTCCAAGCGCGCACTTCATCTTCCCCCACCGTAAAGAAGGAAATGAGGCCCACCAAATCATAGGAAGTACGGATCAGCCGGCCCATGGCCGATTCGACAATGCCCAGATCGTTGCGGAAAAGTTCGGCCTCGTCGGGTGAGAGCTGCAAGATCTCCATCTCGATCTTGGCGGAAATCGCCAGCAGGGCGGTATGCGGCTGCAAGCGATAGGCGGCAAAAGGAGCCAGAACCTCCTCTTCACGACGAATATCGTTTTCACCGATGTTGAGACAAAGAATGACCGGCTTTTGACTGAGAAATTGATAGCCGCGTACCAGTAGCTGTTCTTCACGACTCATTTCCATTATGCGCAGCGGCTTTTCTTCTTCCAGCAATTTTTTGCAGCGCTGCAGAAGTTCATATTCCTGCGCATCCTGATCGCTCTTCTTTGTCCGCATCTGCTTTTCCAGTCGCGCCATGCGGTTCTCGATGATGGAGAGATCGCTGATGATGAAATCGGTTTCGATGGTCTTGAGATCGCGCAGGGGATCCACAGACTCGAGGGGATGCGGCACGGAATCATCGGCGAAATGACGCAGCAGCACCAAGAGGGCGTCGACGGTGCGCACCAGTCCGAGGAACTGATCGCTAAAGCCGCCTTTTTTCTGCTCCGCCGTACTGATGCCTGCCAAATCCACATACTCTATGGTCGCCGGTGTTTTTTTCCTCGGCTTAAAGATTTCATTGAGAGCATCGAGCCGTTCGTCCGGTACGTTGACGATCGCACGATGCGCCTCGGCTTTACCGCTGTAGGCCGCCGTCTCCACCTGCGAGCCGGTCAGTGCATTAAACAGCGTCGTTTTTCCCGATAACCCCAATCCGACAATACCGATTTTCATCTTTGCCTCATAAAATGCCGTTTATTGTCCGCAAGCGGAAGGCTTGATCTGTGCGTTTCGATCGCCCGCTTCCGGCTGAAAAATTCTTTTCATTCGCTGTAAATTTGCCTAATTTACCTTTGTTGATTAAAAGAGGGTCTATCTCATGCTGAACCGCAAAACCACCGGTTCGATTCTCTGTCCCAGCTGCGGAAAATTGGTGTCCGTCAACGCCAAAGAGTGTATTTATTGCGGCCGAAAATATCCCGGCTTGTGGGGATTCGGTCCTACGCTGCAAAAGCTCTTCGGCCTGGGCGGTGCTACGTCCATCCTGATTGTCGCTAACGTCGTGCTATACGTTATTGCACTTTTGCTCCGGCCGTCTGCACTTTTGCAGGTACGGGATATTTTCAACATCCTTTCACCAGACATGACGATCCTGTACGGCCTTGGCATGACCGGATCGTTTGCTATGTCCCAGGGCCGCTGGTGGACGTTGATTACCGCCGCGTACCTTCACGGCGGACTGCTCCATATTATGTTCAACATGCTGTGGCTGCGACAACTCGGCACTATGGTCGAGAACCTTTACGGCTCGGCGCGCACGTTTTTGATTTTCACCATCGCCGGCGTCGTCAGCTTTGTCTCTTCGAACTTATTCGGCATCGACTTTACCCTCGGCTCTTCGGGAGCCGTGTTCGGGCTGCTCGGCGCCTTGGTTTACTATGGCCGTCGCCGCGGCGGCTTTTGGGGCACCCTGCTCTACCGTCAGGTCGGAACCTGGGCGATCATCCTCTTTGCTTTCGGTTTTCTCACGCCCGGCGTCAATAATATGGCGCATGCGGGCGGTTTCTTCGGCGGACTGCTCGCCGCTCTGTTGATGGGCTTCAATGAACACAAACCCGAAACGACGGCGCATCGCCTCGTTGCGCTCGCCGTCGTCGTGCTGACGATCGTCTGCTTCGGTTTTGCCGTGGCCGAATGGCCGCGCTGAGCTTTCGGATCCGTGCCCGATCTACGGCGTCTCGACCACTGCGTCGATCATTCCGTACGCCTGCGCTTCGGCGGCGCTCATGAAAAAGTCGCGGTCCGTATCCTTTTCGATCTTTTCCATCGGCTGGCCGGTGTGTTTGACCAGCAGCTCGTTGAGCATGGTTTTGGTGCGCATCATCTCTTCGGCGTGAATTTTCAGCCCGGAGGCCGGCGCGATGATTTGGCTTCCGGTCATGGGTTGATGAATCAGGATGCGGCTGTGCGGCCAGGCAAACCGCTTGCCCTTGGCGCCGGCTGCAAGCAGAACCGCCCCCATGCTGGCCGCTAAACCCATACACAGCGTCCGCACCTCACTTTTCACCGCCTGCATTGCATCATAAATCGCCAGCCCGGCGGTCACCGACCCTCCCGGCGAATTGATGCGCAAAAGAATGTCTTCATGATTCTGCTGATCCAAATAAAGAAGCTTTTTGACCACGTCTTCGGCAGTCTCGTCGTCCACAACGCCCCACAAAAATATCGTTCGCTGCTCTAAAAACGACTTGTTGACCTCAGCCTC
>JAPDPN010000226.1:0-2947 GCA_034506455.1 Candidatus Zhuqueibacterota bacterium
TTGGTGCAGGAGGTGGTCGAGACCTCGGAGATCGTGCGGCTGCGCGATCAATTCGGCCATCAACGGCTGAGAGAGAAAAAATACACGCCGGGGCAAATCGACCGCAAGTGGACCGAAGACATCGAAATAGACTTTGAAGAGTGGCTGCGCGCCCGCGGCGACCAAATGACGCCGTATCAGAAAGAAAAGCTGTTGAAAGGCCGAACATGGTAAGACCCATGAACGTCGGTGCCGAGTCGACGTTTCGTCGGAGCTCGAGATAAGGAAAGGATTTCGATGATGGAAAAGCTCATTCTCTGCTTTATTTTCCTGTTTATCGGCATGGCCGCCGCGCAGGAAGAGATCTATTTGATCGTCCGCGCCGACGACATCGGTTCGTCGCACGCGGCAAATCTGGCCTGCATACAGTGTTTCACCGACGGCATCGCCCGCTCGGTCGAAGTGATGGTCCCCTGCGCCTGGTTCCTGGAGGCGGCGGAACTGCTGCGCGCGCACCCGGACTATGACGTCGGCGTGCATTTGACCCTGACCAGTGAGTGGTCTAAGATTAAGTGGCGGCCGCTAACCTGCGCACCGTCGCTCGTCGATGTCAACGGCTACTTTTTCCCCAGACAAAAGAACTGGAGCGACCCGACGGCCGTCGACGCCTTTTGGAATCCCAAAACTGATCTCAAGGAAGTGGAAGCGGAACTGCGCGCGCAGATAGAGACGGCAAAGAGGCATATCCCTCAGGTTTCGCATCTCAGCGCGCATATGGGAATCGATTCCGTCGACCCCTCTATGCAGCAACTGGTTGATCGCCTGGCCAAAGAGTACGGGCTGGACATTGATTTAGGCAGGCTGGGCGTCAAGTATGTGCGGTGGGATTCTCCCGCGAATGACGACGCTGAAACGCGGACTATTAAGCTGATCGCGGCCTTGGAAGGTCTACGAGAACCGGGGCTGTATCTGATCGTCGAGCACCCCGGTCTGGACACGCCGGAAATGCAGGCGCATGGTCACCCGGGGTATGAAAACGTCGCTTGGCATCGGGACGGAGTGACTCGGGCCTTTACAAGCGGAAAAGTCAAAGAGGTGATTGCAAATAAGGGTATTCGCTTAATTAGTTATCGCGATGCGCAGCGTCTTTTCGGCAAACCTTAACACCGGGAGCCTTTATGAATCGGCGCACCTTTCTAAAAGCGGCAGCGGTCGGCGGCACATCATTATTTTTTTCGCTGCAATGCCGAGGCCGTCGTCGCGGACCGGCCAATGTCCTCCTCATTCTGGCGGACGATATGGGATGGGGGGACCTCTCGCTGCACGGCAACAGCCTGCTGTCGACGCCGAACATCGACCGGCTTGCAAGGGAAGGTGCGGAGTTTGAACGCTTTTACGCCTCGCCGAACTGCCCGGCAACGCGCGCAAGTCTGCTGACGGGCCGCCATTCGCTCAAAACAGGCGTGTACGGCATCACGCGCGGCGAAGAGACCATGCGCAGCAGCGAGGTAACGTTGGCGGAAATTCTCCGCCAAAACCGCTGCGCGACCGGCTGCTTCGGCAAGTGGCATAACGGAGCGCATTATCCGCAGGACCCGAACGGTCAGGGGTTTAAAGAATTCATCGGCTTTTGCCAAGGGCATTTGAACAACTATTTTGATCCAATATTGCTGCATAACGGTCGGGAAATCCGCACTTCCGGTTACATTACCCATTTTCTCACTGATCAAGCGATCCGTTTCATCGAACATAACCGCAAACGGCCGTTCTTTTGCTACCTGGCCTACAATGTCCCTCACAGTCCCTTTCAAGTACCGGATGCCTATTTCGAAAAATTCAAAGCACTCGGTTTGGACGATGAGGCCGCCTGCATTTACGGCATGTGCGAAAACCTCGACGATGAAATCGGCCGTATTTTGCGTCGCCTGGACGAGCTGGATTTGGCGCGCGAAACCTATGTCATCTTTCTCAGCGATAATGGGCCGAACACCGAACGCTACAACGCCGGGATGCGCGGCATCAAAGGCAGTCCTTACGAAGGCGGCTCGCGGGTACCCTGCTTTATCCGCCGGCCGGGAAAAATCCAAGCAGGCCTGAAGCTGCAGCCGCCCGCTGCGCACTATGACCTCCTACCTACGCTGATTGATCTCCTCGATCTGCCGCAGCCGAATACCCTGCCGCTCGACGGCATCAGCTTTGCCCCTCTGCTGCTCGGCCGAAACGAATCGTTGCCTAAGCGTATGCTTTTCGACTATTGGCCGCCTTACGGTTCGGTGCGGACCGAGCGCCATCATCTCATCATCGGGTTCGACCACCTCGAGCTGTATGACATTCTTAAAGACCCGCAGGAAACTCAAAACATCGCTGCAAACGAGCCTGCGACGACCGAGTTTCTTTTTGCCGCCTACGAAGAGTGGCGCGAAGCCGTCACTCAGAACGGATTGGAACCGATCCCGGTCGAAATCGGACACCGCTGCCGCGCCAAGGTTGTATTGCCCGCACACGAGGCGCACCTGTTTCCGGAGAACGGCGTGGGCATTCGCTTTGCGGGCGGCGCCGGATTGGCGAACGATTATATCAGCTGTTGGACCAGCCTTAAAGCGTACGCTGAGTGGCCGATCGTCGTGCTCCGAGGGGGGGTCTATCAGGTGTCGATCGACTACCGATGCGGCACGGGCGGAATCGGGGTCGAGTTTTTCATCGAAATATTCAGGCAGCGGCTGACCGGCGCCATTCGTCAAGCTTTTTCACCGCCGCCGCTTCCCTCACCCGATCGCGTGCCGCGCAGGGAAGTCTATGAGTATCAGTGGCAGCGGCTTTGCCTCGGCAAAGTCAGACTGACGGCGGGAAGGACGTATGTGCGACTGCGCCTCCTGCGCCTGCCCAACGCCGAAGCGATGGAGGTCAAGGCGGTTTGCATCGAACGATGCTGATTTCAAACTTTACCTTTCTTTACTCCAGCCTCTCC
>JAPDPN010000227.1:0-2861 GCA_034506455.1 Candidatus Zhuqueibacterota bacterium
GACCGCCGTGTCGCGTGTAGAGAAATATGCAAGCTCATACTCACGTCCGGCAAGATTAAAGGTTTTCTTGATCTCGGCCGAATCCAGCTTGACCTTGGCCGTCGCCTCGACGTGATGCATCCACTGCCGCATGGCCTGCTCTTTACGGCCTTTGAGAAAGAGCTGAAATTCTTCGCTGCGGAGCAGAGGACAATCCTCGCCCGCTTCCATCGCCATCAGTTTTTCAGCAATTAAGGAATTGAGCACGATCTTTTTGTCGATATAATTGTTCTGCCGGCAGTAATCGGGACGCGGCCAGTATTCGGCGCGGGCGATGAATTCATTGACAGTAATCGTCGCCTTGTCGCCGATGCGCACGAGAACCTTTTCGCCCTCCATCGGCGCCTGCTTGCGGCTGCAAAGGGCGAAAATAGTTGCAGCAACTATAATCAGAAATCTAAACTTTTTGATTTTCTCGTTCATCAAACACCCATCCCAGAAGCCTATAGATACAAAAAAGGCGCTGCCCCTCATACCGGCAGGCAGCACCTTTCAGACTATATAGAATCGTGATTATTCCATTTCCAAAAAATATTCATGCGGCTGTTCGTGCCAGTTGGCCCATCTGCCGCTGCGATCCATAAAGTAAAAGATCTCGAAAAAGATGCCCGGATCAGTGGATTTTTCGGCAAAGTTTTCATAGGTCACCGGCTCGCCGTTCTCCCAATATTTGAGCGTCCATTTCGGCGGCAGAGGATTGCCGTTGGCATCGGTCTTGTTCTCGTTTTCGTTTCGCAAACGCAGACCGATCCAAACGCTGTCCAGGCGGGCCATGGCTTTCTGCAGCAATGCGTTTTCCTGTGCGCTGTTGATGGCGACCAAGTATCCGCCCGCCTCTTTACAGGCGACGACCGCCTGCTGCCAAGTTTTCAAGTCCTTTGAAATATAATAATAATGTCCGCCGTAACTGCCGATGAATTTGTAAAAATCCGGGTCCGCCCAATGTTTGACGATCTTGACATCGATCGTCTTTACGGCCTGGTTGCCGACATCGTTGAGGGTCAGTTTGGTCGTAGCGCCACTGTCGCCGACGGCAATGGCAATGGCCGATCTTTTCGGATCGTTCGGCGTCGGCACCACCTTCAAAATGCTTTCGTCTGCCGGTTTCCAGACATAGTTCGGAGTTTTAAGCAGACTGCTCTGCACCACCAAGTCGACCGAGTCGTCTTCGTTGATGAAAAGCGTCGTAACGCCGTAAGGCTTGAAGGCATTGGGATTGATAAAAATGCCCTGTCCTAAAATCTCGGCATTATTGACGGTAATTTCCGGTTCTGTATGACTTCGCAGGCTGCAGCCGACAAGGGCAGCGACTGCAATCAAAACGGCCGCATAAACTGCTCGATATTTGCGCATATCACCTCCATTGAATTTTATCATCCTGCCCGGCCGGCACTAAAAGGCCACGCCGAAGCTGGTGCAATGAACATCTCCCAGCACGCCGAGCGCCCGATAGGCATAGTCAATGGAAAAGGCGCGCGAGGGAGAGAGATAGTATTTTAAACCGGCGCCGAAAGTCGGCCCATAGTTCGAGTCTACAAGAAACAAGCCCTTGTAACCGCCGCGCAGGCTAAAGTTGCCGAATCCCGGCACGATAAACGTATATTCGGCGCCGAGATTGATCGACTCGCTCATGTTGTTTGGATGCAGCGCGTCCACCTCAAACGTCAGGCGGTGATTGCGCTTGACGATGGGATTGACGGCCATACCGACGCGGAAAATCAGCGGCAATTCCCAATCCGACATTTTATATTTTGCCTGCAGATTCTGATAGTTGCCGTCCGCGCTCGGATCCATATCGACCGGAAAGAGGAGATCAATTCCGTCATAGCGCATTCTGCCGCCATAGTTAGAGATGCTCATGGCGATCTTCATTCCCTCTTCCGCTTGTCCGGTAGGGGAGAAAAAGGGAGTCTGCACCAGAACGCCCAAATCCACCGCCAGTGCGCTTGCCGAAGTGTGCCAAATCTTGGACGAGATATACTTGGCGCTCGCGCCGAAAGAAAACCAAGTGACCAGGCTGCGGGCGTAGGTCAAATTGAAATTATAGTCGTAGGCGGTATACTGCTCGCCGGTTCCCTGTTGATATTCCAAAGTAGTGACATCGATATTTCCATAGTTCATGCCGAAAATGCCGATGCCGATGGTGCCGATAGTCGGGAACGATAACGCCGCACCGGCGAACATGGTGTTCACATCGACCACCCAAGGCTGATACATGAACATGGCCTCGTTGTTGCGGATGAGCGCCAAGCCGGCAGGGTTCCAATAGATCGCCGACATGTCGCGCGCTGAAGCAACGTAAGCATCCCCCATGGCGATGCCCGCACCGCCGACGCCGATCTCTAAAAAGTTGGCAGTGGTCGTGCCCATGCGGTAAGGCTGCTTGGCAAAAGCCGTGTGCGCTGCCGTCACCGCCAAAGCGATCAGCATCATAAAAAGGTATCGCTTGCTCATAAGATCTATCCTTTCTCTATGCTTTTTCCTCTTTGACGCTACTTGATGACCGCAAACTTGCCGGTGATTTCTTCCCCGGTCTGGTCATCTTTGACGTGATAGAAATACATGCCGGCGGCGATTTCCAAACCTTCCGACGTCAGCATGTCCCAATGCAGCATGCCGTTGTTGGCCTGGCCCCAGCCGTTGTAGGAAGTTACGGCGTCATCCGGGGCGTGCAGCTCGCGTACCAGCACGCCGCTGACGGTAAAGATCTTGATCGTGCACCGCTCGGGCAGATTGGTGAACAGCAGACGACGACGCTGATTGAGCCATTTGTTGACTACCGAAGGCTCCATGAGGTTGGATGCCACATAGGGATTGGGAAC
>JAPDPN010000228.1:0-2841 GCA_034506455.1 Candidatus Zhuqueibacterota bacterium
TGGGAACTCATCAATTCTTGCCCGCTTTTTTCCGGCTTTGGGAAACGTTCGCTCAAGGCGCTTGCCCGTCACACCTACCTGCGCCGCTTGAGCGCCGATGAGGTTGTCTATCCGATCGGCAGTCCGGCCGGCGCCCTCTATTTTGTTCTCAAAGGGTCGGTCAGCCTCTTTCAACAAAAAAACGGCACCATGCAGTCCACGAGAACAGTCCGGCAAGGGAACTATTTCGGCGAATCCGCGCTTTTTACCACGCGGGATCGCCGTCACGGCGCCGTCACGCTGGAAGAATCGATGCTGTTGGCTCTGCCGAAAACGGATTACAATCGTCTGGCGGTCTCCAGTCCCGAAACCGCTCTCAAGATTATGACGATCATTGCCGGCAAATTTTATCAAACATTGTCTGATTTCCTCAATGAATTCCGGCAGTTTTCCCATGAGGGGGCGCCGGATGAGGTGCTGTCGTAGCCATGCGCAGGAGCTCACCGGTGCTGTTGTTTATCCTCTCGCCGCTTTTGACGTTTGCTGTCGGCGCTGCAGCCGCCGGTATCCGTTTGCTGGATGCCGACCTCTTCGCAGGCGTTTGGTGGGCCGCTTCTTTGCTTTCCATATTTGCTCACCCCAGCCTACCGGCACAAAAAAGCGCAGTTCTAAAAAGAACGATCGGGCTCTTTATACTCTTTCTCGTATGGATCCTAATAAACGATCCGATTTTACAAACAATTCAGAGCGCTCTGCTTACGCATCCGAACGGCCGTTTTTTTCTAAATTTCTTTGTCGGCAGGCTGCAGTTGTCCTTAGCGGTCCTGAAAATCATCGATGCCGTGTGGCCGAGCGATCTGCGCTCGCTATTTGCCCTGCTGCTGAGCGCAGCGACGCTGTTCGGCTTGTTTCCGCTGCTTCGTCAGTCTGCAGCGCGGCTGCCGCAGAAATGGTTCGAAAGCGCGGTAAACGGATGGTATGACACGGCCACAGCGGTCGCAGATTATTTTCGATCTTCCTTGGCAGGAGCCCTGCTTGTCCTATTGGTTGTCGGAACCGGAACGGCTGCTCTCGGATTTCTGGAAGCGGGAATGATCACCGCTTTTTCCGCTTTATGCTGGTTACTACCCTACGGAGGATGGTTGATCGGTCCGGCGGGGAGCCTTTTATTCGTCGAGGAGTTGCAGAGCATTCCGCAAATCCTGGCTCTCATCGGCCTGGGGCTGCTGCTCAGCCAACTGCGGCGCCTGCTGCCGCGATCTCCTCTCAATGAAGTCGAGTTGATTTTGCCTGCGATGCTTTGGATCGTCGTCGCCGGCGGGCTCTATCCTTTCCTCGGCGCTCTCGTTGCCGCACCGGCGGCCTCGATCGGCGTAATAACGGCAAAAACCATCTGCAACTGTTTTCAAGCCGATACACAGAGTGCATTGAGTTCGAGCTTGAGCACCAACAAAAACAGAGAAGGAGGAAAATGAGTCACCCTATCGGTCCGGTTGCCTTTCAGGGCGCCCGATATGCATTCAGCGAAATTGCCGCACGCAAATTTTTTGCTCAGGAGCTGGACCTCCTGCCCTGCCGCTCTTTCGACGAGGCGTTCGAGGCCGTCGAAAGCGAAAAGGCGGAATTTGCGGTGGTGCCGATAGAAAATTCCTTAACCGGCAGCATCCATCGAGTCTATGATCTGCTGCTGCAGCACGATCTGCTCATCGTCGGCGAGACATCGCTGCGCATCGAACAGCACCTCATTGCCCATCCCGGCGCCAAGCTGGAGGACATCCGCATCATCTACTCGCATCCTCAGGCATTGGAACAATGTCGCGAATTCCTCGCCTCGCTGCCGAATGTGGAGGCTGTGGCCGCCTACGACACGGCCGGAAGCGTCAAAATGATCCGCGATCAGGGGTTGCGCCATGCGGCGGCCATCGGCAGTCGTTGGGCAGCTGAAGACTATGGCATGGCCATCCTCTGTGAAGAGGTGGAGGACATCCCCGAAAATTTTACCCGCTTTATCGTGCTGGCACGCGAGGAGCACGATTTCGGCCCAGCCGATAAAACTTCGATCGTCTTTTCGATGAAAAACATCCCCGGCGCGCTCTTTAAAAGTCTCAGCGTGTTTGCTCTGCGCGACATCGATCTGCTGAAAATCGAGTCGCGCCCCATGCGCGGCAGACCGTGGGATTACATTTTCTATCTCGATTTTACCGGTTCTATCCACGATGAATTGTGCCGCAACGCATTGCGCCATTTGGAAGAAATCACCGACATGCTCAAAGTACTAGGGTCCTATCCCTCCGCCGTAGGCCGCAGCAGCAAGGAAGAAACAACCATCGAAGTTTAGCCCTCCTGCAAAGGGAAATATCGGCCGCCGCCAATCTGTTATAGTTCAGCCGTAATGAATCCAAAGAATAAAAATGAGGATAACCCCATGCTTAAAAGAATTACATTGCTGTTTGCGGCTGCAGCGGCTTCGGCTCTTGCGGGCGAGGTCAAGAGTCCGCTGGATTTCAAAATGGTCAACATCGACGGCGACACCGTCGATCTGGCGCAGTATAAAGGCAAGGTGGTCATGATCGTCAACGTGGCGAGCAAGTGCGGCAACACGCCTCAGTACGCCGATCTGCAGAAATTGTACGAAAAATATCGAGATGCCGGATTTGTCATACTCGGATTTCCGGCGAACAATTTTTTGGGACAAGAACCCGGCACGAACCAGGAAATCAAAGAGTTCTGTACCGTAAATTACGGCGTCACATTTCCCATGTTCGCGAAAATTTCCGTCAAAGGTAAGGATATTCATCCGCTCTACCAATATTTGACCGACAAGACAAAGCATGCTTTCGGCGGCGACATCGATTGGAATTT
>JAPDPN010000229.1:0-2815 GCA_034506455.1 Candidatus Zhuqueibacterota bacterium
GTCGTCGGATTGAACGGATTCGGATAGTTTTGGGCGAGGCTAAACTCTGCAGGTGTGGTGACGGATTCCGCAACCGCATGTACGGAGAGCAGCACTTTCGCGCCCATCGTGCCGTCGGCGCGACAGTCTTGCAGGCTGTACTCGTAATGGAAACCGGCTTCGACTCGGTCATCGACAAAGCTGTAGGTATGGGCGCGGCCGGTCGTGCCGCGTCCGCGCAATTCCGGATGTGTCTCGAAAGAGGCGCGCCGCTCCCAGGCGCCGTCGTTCACCCTTCGGTCGAGGATAAAACCGAGGTTGTCGGTTTCGGTCTCGACTCTCCACGTCAGACGAATCACGCCCTGTTCATAGCGTCCGCTAAAGCTCGTCAATTGGACGGGCAGTGCCTGATCGGTGTTGGGTTGGCCTTTAGTGGCCGGAATGGGACCCGCCCAGGCAAAATGGTTGTACTGCGTACCGTTCCCCTTGAGCTGCAGCGAATAACCGACCGGTGTGCTTTCGTTCTCCGCCGCACCGATGTCGACGCTGATTCGCCCGGCCGCAGGGCCGTCGGTCGCAACGAAATCGCCCTCGTAGCTGATGAACTGGAGTACCGTGCCGTTATAATCAAGACAAAGACCGTCCGGATCGCCGTTTTGAATGCCGGATTTATTCAGATAGTAGAAAGTAAATCCGTCTCGAGTGCTGCCGACCGTGAAGGAGCTTAGTTTGGACGAAGCGTATTTTTTGCCGTCTCCGCCGTTGTAGAACGTCAGGGTGACGGCGCTCAGTTCGCCGAAAGAGGACGGCGCCGCCACTTCAACGAACTCGCCGACATCGCTGCCGGTGTTGTCGTAGTGGAACTCGTTGATCCACACGTTCGGCGGATTCGCCGCAAGCTCCGAGGCAAGAAAAGACAGTCCGAGACAACAGAGCAGTATTCCAGACCGCATGGTCCAGCCCTCCTTTTGTAATTTAGGTGAGATTTACCTCTGAGGTGATTCCCCCTTGGAATTCCCCCGGCCGTCGAGTGGTTTGACGGCTAACAAAAAAATAAAAATCCGCCTGCAAAATGCAAGCGGATTTTTAAGCAACGATCAAAGAAACCAGCACTGCTTGTTAAAAGTTTGGCAATCGACGCTACGATCCGCTGATAGACGGCAATACAGCTCGGCCTTTAGTTATTTATAGCGCTGCAAAAGCTCCAGCATTTTTCGATCGAGTTTGTGGCCGCGATAGTCTTCGTATTTGACATCTTTGCGGCCGCTGTCGAGAATCCCAAAGCTGCCGCGAAACTCCCACAGCGCCCAACCGAGTCCGGCCCACTTCATGGCCAAAAGACGATTCTCCATAAAAGCCAACGTTACGTTGTGCGGCGTCTTGTTGTAGACGCCCCATTCACCCACATGCACCGGCACGCCGGAATTCTTTAAATCGACCCACTGCTGAAGAAAGCCGTTCAGTTTGTACTTATCTTCAAAGCCTTTGGGGGCGCTCACCAACAGCAGCGAGCCGTCGTTCTCCAGATGAAACGTCGCCTGCGGCACGCCCCAGTCGGCGATGCCGGGCTGGATGATTGCCTCCGCCGCGTCAGAGCCTGCAGGCGGCTCGAAGCGCAGCTCGGTCCATGTCATCCAATCGCCGTCCAAAACACGAAAAGAAATTTCTTCACTGCTTTTCGGCAGCGTAAACGAATAATCGCGATCGTAAATATTCTGATAGACGTTCCACTCCGGCCGATAGATGACCTCCTTCCATTCTCCGGCTCCGGGACCCGGTTGGAAAACCTTTTGATAGATTTGTTCTTTGCCGAGATAGGCGCGGAAATCGGCTTTGTATGAAACCTGCAGCACATGGATCGTTACGACCGTACCAGCTGGGAAGGCGCCTTTAATGACCAGCGGCGTGTTCCACGGCGATTTGCTAAAGCCGTAGAAATAGTTGGAGACCAACGTCGGCGGCCAAGTGGGCACAGGCCACGAATCCGCGCCGCTGATCCATTCCGCTTTGTAATGGGTAATCTGCATCGGGTTGTAAAAATGGGGCGACATTACCACGTTATAGGCCAGAATGGGATCGGTGCGGGCGTTGCCGTAATCCACGGCGTCCGAAATGATAATGCGATCGGGTGAGACGGCGCGAATCGCTTCAATGGCCGGTGCCACGGCCTTGACGTAATCCGCCGCAGAGACATTGCCGGGCTCATTGACCAGGTTAAAGCTCAACGCCTCGCGCGGCACGTTGCGGTAACGTTCGGCAAACATGCGCCAGTGCGCTGCAAACGCCTGCTGCGCCGAAGCGTTGTTCCAAAGACTGACGTTCTGATTGGGCGGCAGGGGCGTGGAAGGCGGGTTGACGCAATAACCCGGCGCCCGATGGAGATTGATGCAGACATGAATGCCGTACTTTTGACCCCATTCGACGGCCCGATCGATCTGCTGCAGCTTGGCTTCGATAAACGAATTCCAGTCGCCGGTTTTGGTATAAATGCGATAATCGATCGGCAGACGAACAAAATTAAAGCCGAACTCGGAAATCATTTGAAAATCCGATTCGTAATAACCGTCATTGCTCCATTCGAGGGTGAAAAAGCCGAGCAGATTGAAGCCGTGCCAATTCGAAGTGAAATCAGCAGGCGGCTGCGGCGGCAGCATCGAAAATTGGATGAATGTATCGCCGATTATGGTCCGCTCAACAGTCGTGCTGACGTACCCTTTGGCAAAAGCGGTAAAACGATATGGGTCCGCTGCCGTCTTGCGCAGCGGCATAACGGCCTCGCCTCCGCCGATGCGGCTTAAGGTAACGGCGCCGCCCATCGCCGGACCGGTCTTGAGCA
>JAPDPN010000230.1:0-2715 GCA_034506455.1 Candidatus Zhuqueibacterota bacterium
TAAAACCCCTCATTAATAGGCCTTTTCGCGGCCGGACGGCTTTTTGCTTGATTTTAAAGCAAAAACGGCTATATTAAAGTTGTCTTAATAAGCCTGTTTTCCATTTCACAAAAAATTTGGAGTTTTATTATGAACAAAAAAACGATTGACGATCTCGATCTCAAGGGTAAGCGCGTATTGGTGCGCGTGGACTTTAACGTTCCGTTGACCGAAGACAGAAAGGTGGCGGACGACAAACGCATCGTTGCGGCGTTGCCGACGATTCAAAAGATCATTAATGACGGCGGCAAGGCAATACTGATGTCGCATCTCGGTCGGCCGGACGGCAAAAAGATGCCGGAATTTTCCCTCAAGCCTGTTGCCGAGAAACTGAGCGAACTGCTCGGCAAGCCGGTGACCTTTGTGCCCGACTGCGTCGGCCCGGAAGCGGAAAAAGCCGTCGCAGGGATGAAGGAAGGCGACGTCGTTCTGCTCGAGAATCTGCGCTTTTATCCCGAAGAAGAGGGCAAAAAGGACGGCGTCAAGATGAGCAAAGAAGAGCGGCAGTGGTTCATCGACGCTCTGGCCAAGCTGGGCGACGTCTATATCGACGACGCCTTTGGAACGGCGCATCGGGCGCACGCTTCGATGGCGGGTGTGCCGCAAAAGCTGGGCGGCGGCGCGGCCGGCTATCTCATGGCCAAAGAGCTTGAGTATTTCGCCAAGGTGCTCGAGAATCCCGAACGGCCGCTTTTGGCGATTTTGGGCGGCGCCAAGGTTTCGGACAAAATTGGCGTAATCGAAAACCTGCTCGAAAAAGTCGACGGCCTGATCATCGGCGGCGCTATGGCTTATACTTTTCTGAAAGCCAAAGGGGTGCCGGTGGGTAAATCGCGTGTGGAAGAGGATTTTATTGATAAAGCAAAATCCTATTTGGAAAAAGCAAAAGCCAAGGGTGTAACGCTGTTACTTCCGGTTGATCACATTGTCGCCTCCGAGTTCCCGAGCGGAGAGAGCGGCGTCGGCGAGGTAGTGGACGGCGAGGCGATCCCCGATGACAAAATGGGGCTTGACATTGGCCCCAAGACGCTGGATCTGTTCAAAGCCGAGATCAAGAAGGCGAAAACGATCATTTGGAACGGCCCGATGGGTGTGTTCGAGGTGAAGGGCTTTGAAAAGGGCACCTTCGGCGTGGCCGAGGCCATCGCGACGTCCGGAGCCGTTTCGGTGGTCGGCGGCGGCGATTCCGCCAGTGCAGCGAAAAAGTCCGGCTATGCCAAGCAGTTCAGCCATATCTCCACCGGAGGCGGCACAGCCCTCGAGCTGATGGAAGGCAAAGAGCTACCCGGCGTTGCGGCGCTAAGTGATAAATAATGTACAATCAGCCTCCGAGGTCGTTAAGGCTTCGGAGGCTTTTTTCTGTTTTTAAACCTCTCTGCTCTTTGCAAAAGAGCAAACCGGTTCGCCAAAATCAGCTCTAAATTTTTAATCGACCTCATAAAACTGCAGACTGACTCAAATCTATTTTTTGACGGTTTTTTAATTGCCTTCCAATACGATTATTGTCAAGGGACTAACTACATATTAGGAGTTTATAATGCTGAAAAAGCTGATGTTGTTTTTCACTTTCTGTGTCGTACCCTTGTTTGCGGAAACACCTCTTTACCTCGACGCTTCTCAGCCCGTTGAAGCGCGCGTTGAGGATCTATTGTCCCGCCTGACACTCGATGAAAAAATTTCACTGATTCACGCCAACAGCAAATTTACCGTCGCGGGAGTCGAGCGGTTGGGCATTCCCGAGCGCTATCTGTCCGACGGCCCGCACGGCGTGCGACAGGAGATCGGACCGCACAGTTGGGCGCCTGCCGGACGTACCGATGACTATGCAAGCTATCTTCCAAACGGCACGGCGCTGGCTTCGACTTGGAATCCGGAGATGGCGCTGGAATTCGGAAGGGTTCTGGGCAGCGAGGCCAACGCGCGCGGCAAAGCGGTCATTCTTGGGCCCGCGGTGAACATTCAACGTACGCCGCTGTGCGGCCGCAATTTCGAGTATTTCGGCGAAGATCCCTACTTGGCCTCACGGATGGTCGTGCCCTATATTCGCGGCGTGCAGGAGCAGGACGTCGCCGCCTGCGTCAAGCATTTTGCCGTCAACAATCAGGAGGTTCAGCGCGGCTGGATCAGTGTCGAGGTGGACGAGCGGGCGCTGCGCGAGATCTACCTGCCTGCCTTCGAGGCGGCGGTTAAGGAGGGCGGTGTGCTGACGGTGATGGGCGCTTATAATAAACTGCGCGGCCAACACTGCTGTCATAACGACTATCTGCTCAATCGCATTTTAAAGGGCGAGTGGGGATTTCAGGGATTGGTCATGTCCGATTGGGGCGGCACGCATGATACGCGCGAAGCGGCGCTCAACGGCTTGGATTTGGAAATGGGCACCTTCAAGCAATACAATGAGTACTTTTTGGCCGATCCGTTCAAAGCCTTGCTGGAGAGCGGCGAGATCCCGATGAGCGTTTTGGACGACAAAGTGCGCCGCAATTTGCGCGTTATGTTTTTGACCAAGCTTTTTGATTCGGATCGCAAAAAAGGAACTCTTAATGATCCTAAACATGCCCAATCGGCTTTAAAGATCGCCCGCGAGGCCATTGTGCTGCTCAAAAATGACGGCATTTTACCGCTCAAGGCTGATAATCTAAAGACCATCGCCGTCATAGGCGAAAACGCGGTGCG
>JAPDPN010000231.1:0-2703 GCA_034506455.1 Candidatus Zhuqueibacterota bacterium
GCGCGGATTTTCACCGCTTTTGCCCGCATCGCCTTGACGAAACCGGTCAGCTCGCTGACCGTCTCGCCCTTCATTTTGAGGGCAATGAGCAGACCGGCAATCTGCGCCGGCGTGCACTCGCCGTCCATGATGCGGTTCATCAGGCGAAAGGCGTGGTCTTCGGTCATGTCCAAACCTTGACTCAAATATTCGAGCGTTTCACGAATCATATCGTCCTCCTGAGAAAATTTTCGATCAACTGTTTCCCCTGCTCGGTCAAAACCGATTCGGGATGAAATTGCACCCCTTCGACGGGATAGTCATTGTGGCGCACGCCCATGATCAGGCCGTCGGCGGTTTCGGCGCTGATCGTCAGGCAGTCCGGCAGCGCTTCCCGCGCCACGATCAGCGAATGATAGCGACCGGCGCGAAAAGGGTTGGGAATGCCGCGATACAGCGTCCGGCCGTCATGGTAGACCAGGACGTCCTTGCCGTGCACCGGCTCGGGCGCGGCGACGACGCGCGCGCCGAAAACGCACCCGATCGCCTGATGGCCGAGGCACACGCCTAAAATGGGGCATTTGTCTTTGAAATATGCAATTGCCGCCGGCGTGATGCCTGCGTCCTCCGGTCGCCCCGGTCCCGGCGAAATGATCAGCGCCTCGGGCGCGAGGCTGGGAAAATCCTCGGTCGTCAGAGCGTCGTTGCGCACCACGCGCACCGGAAAGCCCAGTTCGCCGACATACTGCACCAAATTGTAGGTAAACGAATCGTAATTATCGATGACCCAAACCATCACAGTCCTCCATTGGCCAGTTCGAGAGCCTTCAACAGTCCTTGGGCTTTGTTCAGGGTTTCCTGATACTCGTGTTCGGGGACCGAATCGGCGACGACGCCGGCGCCCGCCTGCAGATAAAAGACGCCGGCTTTTTTGAGGATCGTGCGGATGGCAATGCACACGTCCATGTCGCCGTCGAAGCGCATATAGCCGACGGCGCCGCCGTAAACAGCGCGGCGCGTCGGTTCGAGCTCCTCGATCAGCTCCATGGCCCGCACCTTCGGCGCGCCGGTCAGGGTTCCCGCCGGAAAGCAGGCCTTGAAAACATCCACCGCATCCCGATCGCCCGCAAGTTTGCCCTTGACCGTCGAGACCAAATGAATCACATGCGAATACTTTTCGACCGTCATGAAATCCTCGACGCGCACGCTGCCGAACTCGGCGATGCGGCCGATGTCGTTGCGGCCCAAATCCACCAGCATCAGGTGCTCGGCGCGCTCCTTTGGATCGTCCATCAGCGTCTGAATCAGCCGCTGATCTTCCGCCTCATCCTGTCCGCGACGAATCGTTCCGGCGATCGGTTTGACCGTCACCTCGCCGTCGGTCAGCTTGACCAGAGTTTCGGGCGAGGAGCCCAAAATCTCGAGGTCGCCGAGTTCGAGGAAAAACATATAAGGCGACGGGTTGATCATACGCAGGCCGCGGTAGACCTGCAGCGCCGGCAAGGGCGAGAGAATCTTGAGCCGCTGCGATAACACCAGCTGAAACACGTCGCCGGCAGCGATGTGCTGTTTGGCCGTCACCACGCGTTTTTCGAATTCATTCCGCGTCAGATTGCTTTCTACAGACGGCTTTTCCGTCGGCTGAGCTGGAATCTCGTGGGCATAAGGCCGGCGTATTTGCCGTTCGATTTCTTTCAGCTCCTCGACAGCCGACTCGTAGGCCTGCAGAGTAGTCGTCGTCACCCGCGTGAACAACATCAGGGTGATTTTGTGCAGAAGGTTGTCGAAAACCACGAGCCGCTGCGGGATGAAAAGGTGGATGTCGGGCAGATCGAGATCGGCCACGGCCTTGACCGGCAGTTTTTCGATGTGACGCACCGCATCGTATCCCCAATAGCCGAACAGGCCGTTGCAGGCGAACGGAGCGGAGTGGGCGCGGCGCGCATATTTGCGCAGCAGATTCTGCAGTACATCAAATGGATCGTCTTCCAGGTCGACATGGGTGTTGTCGAGGCAGTTTTGCAGTGTGATCTGCCGCCCTCGGCTTTTAAAGATCAGAAAAGGCGAATCCCCGATGATCGAATAGCGTCCTCGATTGCCGCCGCTTTCGGCGCTTTCAAGGAGAAATCGGTACGGGTTGCGGGTGATCTTGATGAACGTCGAGAGCGCCGTGTCGAGGTCGCCGGGGACTTCGGCGAGGATCGGCGTGAGCGGCATGGCCGAGGCAGCGCGGTCGAATTCAGCAAAGGTCGTTCGTATCATCTCTTTCCTCTTGCAGTTAAAAAAAAGGGCGCTGTGCCTTTTGTCTGTTCACAGCGCCCGAAAATAAAAAGCGCCGTGAATGCGATGCATCCACGGCGCAAGTTGATTAAAAAGTTAGGCTAGTGGTGCATCGCGCAAAATACGGTGCGCCACCACCAGAAATTCGAAATTGTCGATGCGTTACGAATCATGATCTCCATTCATTTTTCTGGGTAATTATAGAGATTTTTTACAAAACACGCAAGCATTATTTTTTCGCACTCTCGACGTTTCGAGTATCGCCTGTGCTTCTCTGCTTTTTGCGACGGCTTATTTGAACAACAATTGGGCGAATTCGTTCAGGTACTCGCGCCAGTTGCTCCAGGTGTGGCCGCCGGCCGTCTCTTTGTAAGTTACCTCAAAGCCGTGCTTGCGCATCAACTCGACCGTAGCGCGCGACACTTCCAGCAAAAAGTCGTCGAC
>JAPDPN010000232.1:0-2688 GCA_034506455.1 Candidatus Zhuqueibacterota bacterium
TGAGTCAAATGGCAGTTGATCAGATGAACCTTATGCCCTTTGATGTCGACGACGGCATGGTTGACCAGCCTTCCGCAGGTTGTGGATTTGCTGCGGAGCACGATCGGGTCGAGGGCTGCGAGCGGAAAGCGGCTCAGAATCAGCACATCTCCTTGGCCGCGGAACAGGCCCGGGCCGCATTGATAGGGATACAGGTCAACGAGCCGCGTTACGAGAGCCCGAATCTTGAGGCGATGGCATTCCTGCAGAAACACAATGTCCGGCAGCTGTTCGCGAATCAGCCGCATAGTCCGCTCGTCGTTATAGGCAAAGATATGGGTGTTCATATTAAAGGACATCAATGTCAACGCGGGTCTGTTTGACGGCAGGGCCGGAAAAAGCTGCGAACGATAATGCAGCAGAACCGTCATAAGGCAAAGCAGGTAGCCGAAACGGGAAAATGAAAATGAGCGCTTGAGTTGAAACAATACAATAAAGATGTAAACAAGAGAAAGTGCCGATAGAGGGCGCAAAAGGCCCAGCTCCAAAGTCAAGCCGGCCCAACCTATCAAAAATACTGCAGACAGAATGGTTTTCTTTTCAGGGGCTGCTCTGATTATGCCGCGGACTACAGCAACGGGCAAAAACAGAGCGATCGGTACATAGATCAGATCGTTCAATACCTCGGCAATCAACTGCCCTGCCGGTTGTTGGGGAAAAAGTGCATAGCGAATAGACGGATGCCATATAAGAACTTGAAAAAGCCAATAGATAAACCAGATCATTTTTATCTCAACCCGTTGACCTTGATTTCAAGCCGGTTTGTGCAACGCCGCAATATCTGGGGATTCCTCCAAAATCACAAAACTACCTGCATCGGATGGATAGAAATGAGAACACCTGTAGAAGAGAGTTAGAGCATGAAGGCATGGCGCAAACATGTTTTTGCCTTTACAACTTGTATTCTTGACTAGTTTTTTGTATAGTAACGGTCTAGGTTTTACGATCGAGAAGGAGCAATGGCAAAGAAAAAGCGGATCCGCATTGAAGCGATTAAATCTTTCAAAAACGTTTCCCAACAACCGGAAGCATGGAAAGGAAAGTGGAAAACGTCCGTTTTCGGCAACGATCATGAAATTGTTCTCGAATTAGGCTGCGGTCATGGGAATTACACGATCGAACTGGCTCAGCGATTTCCGCAGAAAAACTATATCGGCTTGGATCTCAAGGGGGCGCGTCTATGGGTCGGGGCGAAAAAAGCGCTGGATGCCGGGATGACCAATGTGTTTTTCATCCGCGGTAACGCCGCCCATTTGACCACCATGTTCGAGTTGGGGGAGATAAGCGAAATATGGTTACCCTTTCCGGATCCCTATCCCAAAAAGCCCCGCAAGTGGCTGACCTCGACTCTTTTTCTCGAAATTTATCGACAAATCTGCACACCCGATGCGGTGCTGCATTTTAAAACGGACGATGACGCGCTTTACCGTTCAACATTGGATTCACTTGCGCTCTATGGCTGTCGAATTCTCTACAATTTTTCCGATCTTTACCGCAGCAACTTTGCCGACGATCTTCCATACATCCAAACTACTTATGAAAAACGCCATCTCGCCGCCGGAAAAACCATCAAATATATTCGCTTTCAATTACCGTTCGACAGCGATCATTCTCAGAATATGCCCCAACCATCTCGGTTGTAAGAAAGTGCTGTATCTGTTAGCAGTGACTTCACAGCATAAAAAATAATGCGGTTTTATTTCACAGTGCAGCCAAACCGTCGGCGACAAGCTTGACGCCGGTGACCAAGAGGAAAAAGCTGCAAAGCTGATAGAACCGTTTCTCGTCTACCTTTCGATGGAGCAGGAGACCAAACCGTACACCGACCGGCGCTAAAGGGGCCAATAGGGCGGCAGCTTTCAAGTTAACAATGCTCAGTTGCCCCAACATCGCGTATGGGATCAGCTTGATAATATTGACGAGCATGAAAAAGACGACCGTCGTGCCGACAAAACGCGACTTGGGCAGCTTTTGCGGCAACAAGTAAATATCGATGGGCGGTCCGCCTGCGTGGGCGCCAAAGCTCGTAAAGCCTGCCAACGTTCCCCAAAAGAACCCTTGCGCCACGCTTGCGGGCTTTTGCGGTGCGCTGTGAAGGCGAAAAAAATAGTAAACTGCAAAAGCAATTGCCATTGTCCCGATCATCAGGCGCACATGTGCCTGCGAGAGATAGCGGAAAAACAGACTGCCCGCCAGAATTCCTACAACAGCAGCAGGAAGAAGCACGGCCAGGTTACGTGCGTCCCAATCGCGATAATAATGCCGAACGGTGATAAAGTCCATCACGATCAGCAAAGGCAGAAGAACGGCAGCCGCCTGAATCGGCGGAATGACCAGAGAAAGGATCGGCACAGCCAGCACCCCCAAACCGCCGCCGAAACCGCTCTTGGAAATTCCGATCAACAATACCGCCGCAACAGCCGCTATATAAAATTCGATTGATTCCATGCCTGCGTTTTAAATGAATTCTTTGAATATAGCATTTTTTCCCGCCAAAGAGAAGCATCTTGATAACTAGGTCGAAACATACAAAGGGAATAATTGAATTAAATTTGTGCAATTCCATAAATCGGTAAGCGAATTTTTCATTGAAGAGCAAGGTGAAAAATATTATCTTTTGGGCACACTTTAACCTTTAAGATGAGGTAA
>JAPDPN010000233.1:0-2687 GCA_034506455.1 Candidatus Zhuqueibacterota bacterium
TCAGCCGGAGGTGTCCCTCATACAGCGCCGTACCGACGACGGCGCCTTCGATCAAGGGGTTCTCGAGCGCCAGCAGCTCGGCAAAGTGCCGCCGCTCCGAAAAGCCGCCCGAGGCGATGACTTTCAGACCGGTCTGCCGCGCCAGGGCGTCGGCGGCAGCCAAATTCGGCCCTGCCAGCAGGCCGTCGCGGCCGACATCCGTGTAGATGATGCGCTCCACGCCCAGCGAGCGCATCCGCTTTGCCGTAGCGAACAGATCCGCATCGGTCTGCTCCTCCCACCCTTTGACGGCCACTTTGTTCTGTTTGGCATCGAGGCCGACGACGACGCCTTCGACGCCAAAGCGCGCCAGACTCTCCTCGATCAGTTCGGGTTTCTCGAGTGCGGCAGTGCCGAAAATGACTCGCTGCACGCCTGCGTCCAACCGACGCTCCGCGTCCTCCAGGCTGCGAATGCCGCCGCCCAGCTGCACGGGAATGGTGACAACCTTTAGGATGGCCTCAATCGCCGCTGTATTGACCTCCGGCCTGCCGAAAGCGCCGTCCAAGTCGACAACATGCAGAAACACCGCTCCCGCCTCCTGCCATTGCCGCGCCGTCTCGGCGGGATTCGTGCTGTACACCTTGGCCGACTTTTCCGCCCCCTGCTTGAGCCGAACCGCAGCTCCGTTTAGTAAATCAATTGCCGGAAAAATGATCATGCCTTGCTTTTTCCAAATATATACGACTTTTTGCCGATATTCAGGTTTTGCCGTTTTACGGCAAAATGCCGCTCTCGGCTCCCTTGTCGGCGGATGTTGCGGTCAACGCAACAAAATTTTTCAGCACCTGCAGGCCGAGCTTTTGCGATTTTTCCGGGTGAAACTGCACGCCGAACAGATTGCCGCGCCGCACGGCTACGGCGATTTCGCCGCCGTAGTCGGTCACGCCGACAACACATTCTTTTTCCGCCGGATCGGCGAAAAAAGAGTGCGCAAAATAGAAATAAGCGCCGTCAGGAACCTCTTTCCAAAGGGGGCTCGCACCGGTTTGCCGCACGGAATTCCAACCCAAGTGCGGCGCTTTTACGTTCGACGGCAGTCGCCGCACCGTGCCGCACAGCAGGCCCAAGCCTTCGGCGCCGGGGCTTTCTTCGCTCCTTTCGAAAAGCATCTGCATGCCCAGGCAGATGCCGAGAAACGGTCTGCCCGTTTCCACATAGCGGCGAATGGCGGAATAGAACCCGAGCCGCTGCAGCGATTCCGCCGCTTTGCCGAAAGCGCCGACGCCGGGAAAGATCACCTTCTCTGCGCGGGCCAAATCGTCAGGAGCCTGCGTAACGGCAACCGACGCGCCGCACTTTTCCACGGCCTTTTGCACGCTGTGCAGATTGCCTGCGCCGTAATCGATGATCACAATCACGCCAAAACTCCCTTTGTGGAAGGAACGTCGTGCAGCCGATCGTCGAGCGACACGGCCTGACGCAGGGCGCGAGCCGTTGCTTTGATCATCGCTTCGGCGGCGTGATGCTGATTGCGTCCGTACAGCAGCTCGACATGCAGGGTAATGCGCGCGTTCACAGCCAATGACCGCAGAAACTCTTCCAACAGCTCGCCCTCAAACTCGCCGATTTTTTGCCAGGACAGGGCGCAGGCAAAATGGAGGAACGGTCTGCCCGAAATATCGACGACCGCCCGCGCCAAAGCCTCGTCCATGGGACAATAGGCATGGCCGAAACGTCGAATGCCGCGACAATCGCCCAGCGCCTCGGCCAACGCTTTGCCCAACACAATGCCGACATCTTCTACCGTATGATGTCCGTCGATGTGCAGATCGCCCTGCGCTTCGAGTTTGAAGTCGAACGCCGCATGCTTGGCCAATGCGCTCAGCAGGTGATCGAAAAATCCGATGCCGGTACTGACGCGGGCCTCGCCTTGGCCGTCCAGATTCAGTTCCACCGAAATGTCGGTTTCAGCCGTTTTTCGCGCAACCTTGGCTTGTCTGAGCATCAATATGCCTTTCATTCTTCCAAAATCGACTCTAAAACAGAGAGGAACAAATCGTTTTCCTCCCGCAAGCCCACCGTAACCCGCACGCAGCCGCTCAAAAGCGGATAACTGCCGACGTCGCGCACCAGAACGCCGCGCTCCTTGAGAGCACGAAACAGATTCAAATTGATCTGCGGTTTGAGCAGCAAAAAATTGGCCTTCGAAGGATAAACGAGCAATTGTTTGAATCGACGCAGCTCCTGATAAAGTCGTTCGCGCTCCTGAAGAATAAAGTCGATGCGCTGCAGCATCTCTTTTTCGCTGTCGAGCAGCCGCAGCGCCGCCGCCTCGGTAAACAGATTGATGTTGTAGGGTAGGTTGACTTTGCGCAGTTCGGCAATAATGTTCGCATCGGCGATAAAATAGCCGAAACGCAGTCCGGCAAAGCTGAAGGCTTTGGAAAAGGTCCGCGAAACGATCAAATTGCGGCAGACCGGCAGCAGGTCCACGGCGGTTTGATCGGTAAACTCGGCATAAGCCTCATCGAACAGCACCAAGCCTTCCGCAGCAGAGCAAATCTCTCGAACATGAGCGAGTTCGATCTCCTCGCCGGTGGGATTGTTGGGCGAACAAAGGAAGACCAGCTTGGGGCGTCGGCGGCGAATCTCCTCGAGTACGCGATCGATCGGATAAGGTTCGCCCGGCGGCTTGGGCACCGTTA
>JAPDPN010000234.1:0-2667 GCA_034506455.1 Candidatus Zhuqueibacterota bacterium
CCAGGGCGACCAGTTCGCCGGATTGTTTCGAATTCATTGCCAGCGGTTTTTCACACAGCACATGCTTGCCCGCTTTGAGCGCCGCTTTGGCCATTTCGTAGTGCAGCTTGTTGGGCGTCGTAATGTGAACGACGTCGACGGCGTCGTCGAGCACCTCCTGAAACGACTTGTAGGCTTTGGGCAGGCCGAGGTTGTCGGCGGCGCGCTTGGACTCCGCCTCGTCGACGCCGAGAATGCCTGCGACGGTCACCCCCAGCCGCCGCAACGCTTCGGTATGCGCCGGACCCATAAATCCGGCGCCGATTATTGCGGTCTTTAGGTTGAACATAGGGCGATCCTCCTCAAAAATAAGCTGTCTTGACTCTTGCGTAATCCTCCGACTTGCTTCCTGCCACGGAGGCACGGAGGGCACAGAGGGATCACTTTTTGCCTTTATGCTCCGTGTACTTTGTGTCTCCGTGGCAATTTATCTATCGATCTAAATTTTTCATTAGAGGTATTTTTTTGCCGTGGAGGCACGGAGGGCACAGAGGGATCACTTTTTGCCTTTATGCTCCGTGTACTCTGTGTCTCCGTGGCAATATAAATATTGATCTCAATTTTTCATTAGAGGTATTTTTTGCCGTGGAGGCACGGAGGGCACAGAGGGATCACTTTTTGCCTTTATGCTCCGTGTACTCTGTGTCTCCGTGGCAATATAAATATTGATCTCAATTTTTCATTAGAGGTATTTTTTGCCGTGGAGGCACGGAGGGCACAGAGGGATCACTTTTTGCCTTTATGCTCCGTGTACTCTGTGTCTCCGTGGCAATATAAATATTGATCTCAATTTTTCATTAGAGGTATTTTTTGCCACGGAGGCACGGAGGGCACAGAGGGATCACTTTTTGCCTTTATGCTCCGTGTACTCTGTGTCTCCGTGGCAATTTATCTATCGATCTAAATTTTTCATTAGAGGTATTTTTTGCCACGGAGGCACGGAGGCCACGGAGAGATAACTTTTTTGACCCGGGCTTTTTTCTCCGTGTTCTCTGTGACTCCGTGGCTAATCTCACAAGGTCCAGCCGTTGTGATATTCGGGCACAATGTATTGCTCGGCGTCGGGGCAATTGAGTGCCTTCATGTTCGGACCGTCCCAGTAGAGCCGTTCGCCGATACGCAAAGCGACGATGCCCATCAGGATGCTTTCGGTGATCGGTCCCGAATAGTCGAAATCCGCACAGGCTTTGCGGCCCTCTTTGATCGCGTCGATCCAGTCGCGATGGTGGCCGCCCTTGACGCGCGGCAGCGTCTTCGGCGGGCGCTCAAAGTCGCGCAGTCGGCTTTCGGGTATAAAATGCGGCGCTCCGCCCCAACCCTCGCACATGATTTTGCCTTTATCGCCGATAAATAATATGCCGTTGCCGTTGCCGATCAGGTCGCGACCCGGCTCCAGCTCGTCGGGCCGCGGCGGTTTGAGGCCGCTGTACCAGGTCAGATCGACGGCCGGACGGTCGTCTTTGGCGGCAAAGTGAAAGAAATGCAGCGCCGCAAACGGCCGTTTGTCGCGATCGCCCCAAGCGCCGCGCGCTTCGGTCCATTCGGGATAGCCCAAATCGAGCGCCCAAAATGCCGGATCCATGTGGTGAATGCCCATGTCGGTCATGTGACCGGTGCCGAAATCCCAAAACGTCCGCCATCGGCCCGGCGTGTAGCAGGAATTGTAAGGCCGATATTTGGCCGGGCCGAGCCAGAGATTCCAGTCCAATCCTGCCGGTATCGGCTGCGGTTCCGGCTCTCCCTCCAGGCAGGCGCCTTTGGAAACGCCGTCACTCCAGGCGTGGATTTCGCGCACCGCGCCGATCGCTCCGGCGCGCAGCCACTCCACGGTGAGACGAATGCCTTCGCCGGAATGGCCTTGAATGCCCATCTGCGTGACCACTCCGGCAGCGCGCGCCGCCTCGGTCAGACGCCGAACCTCATAGATCGTCCGTGCCAGCGGTTTTTCGAGATAGATGTGCTTGCCCCGCTGCAGCGCCGCCATGGCGGCGACGTAATGCGTATGATCCGGAATCGCAATGCAGACCGCATCGATCGCTTTTTCTTTATCCAACATTTCGCGAAAATCGACATAAACGCGGCAGTCGGGGTAATCAGCGGTTTGGGGCGAGGAGAGATAATGGTTGCGGATAACCTCATAGCCGGGTTTGCGGCCGCCGCTCTCTTTGTGATAAGACCAGCTGTAGTCGGCTTCCTCGGCGACGTCGGCCAAGGCGATGACCTGAACGTCTTTGTTGGGCAGGATGTTCTTCAGATTCCACATGCCCTGGCCGCCTGTGCCGATCATGGCGATGTTCAGCTTGTCGCTTGGGGCGGTATAGCCGGAACCGCCCAATACGTAACGGGGAACCAACGTTACCGCTGCGGCCGTTGTTAGAGTCTGCAGCGCTTGACGACGACTAATCGTTGTATCTATTTTACTTGCATCCATTGCACTCTCCTCGGTTGGGATGGAGAAGCGGTGTCGGGTCAGCACATGATCTCAGCTGTTGCGGGAAGCAGCGAAATATTAATTAAAAAACTGTTGAAAAGCAAGGCGCGACTTGAAACAATAGTTGCCTTGCACGGAAATCCGGTGTATCTTTTATGAGCATAGACCAAAGGGAAAAAGGTGGCAGGAGGAGTGAC
>JAPDPN010000235.1:0-2634 GCA_034506455.1 Candidatus Zhuqueibacterota bacterium
CTTATCTAAATATCTCACCTGGCGAGTTAGAGGATTCTCAATCTCCTCGATCCTGCAGCCACAAATCACACCGGTGATCAAACGAGCGTCGGGGTTCAAAGTCGCCTGCGAGAAAAAAGTTTCAAAAGTCGAATTTTCCTGAAGGTGTTTCAGGATGTCTTTTTCGCTGAAACCGGTCAGCCAGGAAATTACTTGATGCAGCTCGTCTCTGGTCCGGCCTTTTTTTTCAATTTTTGCAACATAAAGGGGGTAGACGGAACTGAACCTCATGTTGCGGATGCGTTCGTCCGCGCTGTTTGTTTTGCTCATCGGTATTCCATCCTTTTAGGGAAGTTGTCGACTTTTGATCAAGGGCATGATTGATCATCAGACGCTTTTTTACGGCTATTTGAGCAAAAACATTGCTCTCAATTCCTCCAGGCTCGGCTGCCGGCCGTATTCGCACAGCTCGAACGCCTCGGCATATTTGATCTTGGCGCCCGCCTCGGGTCTATAAAGCTCGATCAGTTTGCCGCGATATTTGTCCGCAACGCCGCCGTCCCGGCCGGCCTGCCGCTCGAACAGCCGTTTAAAGCGCGCAGCGCGACCTTCCGGCTCCGTCGGAATCGGTACGACTTTTTCAAAATTGCCCGTCGCCCACAGGCTTTCGATCTGCGATTCGAGCTGCCAGATGGCCTGGACTTTCTTCTCGAACACGTCGTCAATGGCGACGACGATGCTAGGCTCGAAAGGGTAGGGCTTTTGAAAATTGTCCGACATGTATAAAAAGACCGGATTTTTCGCCAGCTGCGGCGTCAGCGGTTCAAAGTGCGCCACGGTGACCATAAAGGCGGCGTCCTGCATGAGCACGCCGACATATCGATGATCAGGATGATAGTCGTTCGGGCGGTGACCGATGACGATGTCGGCCTGCCATTCGCGAATGAGGCGCACGAACTCGCGGCGGTTTTCCAGCGTCGGCATCAGCTCGCCGTCATGAATGTCGAGCACCTCGCTTTCGATTCCCAGGATTTCCGCTGCTTTCTTGACTTCGTCGGTTCGCCGCCGCGCCAACGGGCCGCCCGCCTGCGTCGCGTGCCCGATGTCGCCGTTGGTCACCGAGACGAACTTGACGCGGTGACCAGAGGCAGCCCAGCGCGCCGCCATGCCGCCGACTTTGAGCTCGCAATCGTCCGGATGGGCGCCAAAGACGATAATGCGCAGTTTGCCGCCGGCAACCTGCTGAGCGGAAACAGAGCTGATCAGCAAAATCGGCAAAACGAGCAATGTCAATGCCTTCATGACTTTTACCTCACAATGATTTTCCTCAAATAACGCGCCTCAAACCGTCGGCTGCGAAACGTTTTCCCACGCGACGCCGATTTTGCGGCAGGCGAATGCGAGTTCCTGCGAATAGTCGCCGACCGCCATCAGCCAGTGAAACCCGCGATGGTCGCGCAGCAGTTTCTTCCAGTCGCCGTCGATTTTAATGTCATATTGCGAGCGGCAGATGTCGAGGAACGGATTGTCGATAATCGATCCGGTAAAGCCGACCCACGCCTTTTGCGCGGCATCGGGACAAACCATGGTGATCGGCGTGCCGAGCGGCAGCTCGACTTTGGGGGCGGCGCCGTAATCGGATTCAAAGTGGGTGACCACCTTGGTAGGCGCATAGCTGACGCCGTCCATGCGGCGCGGCGCCGTGCAGTGGGCGCAGGTCACCATGCCGTGGTGCGGAAAAGTCGGGTCGTTGAGAAAGACCGGTTTGCCCGAAATATAGTGCAGCAGAATGCCGGCAGGAACGGCGTTAAAGTCGGATTCGCAAAACGCTGGCAGACCTTCATCGTTCAAGAGGCTGAGCGTGAGGCAGGCGGTCGTCTCGGCGATCGGCATGACCGCCCCCATGCAGTCCATGATGGTAAAAATGTCGGCGTGATTTTCAGCCAAATAGCCTTTGATAACTTCGAGCAACACAAAGGCATTGACGACGAATGCTTTGTCGGTGTTCAGCTCGGTTTCCGGCAGGGCAAGGTAGCGCGCCGCCGCCCGCTCCGCTGCTTGGACGCGCTCATGGTCTGCCCTGGCTTTTCTGATGCGCGTCGTCAAGTCGTCATAACCAATGGTGACGATGTCGAGCTTGTACTTTTCGCGGGCAACTCGGGGCGCGTCTTCGAAGCACCAACCCGATGCGCCGCCCAGAGCAACGATCCGCCGACCCAGAAAATTGCGCACACCGTAAATCGCCCGCAGCTTGGTCAACACTTCGTTGTAATCATCCACCACAACGTCGTCCACAGTCATGCCGCCGGGATAGCGAAACTGGTCGAGATCAAAGCCGTCGCCGCCCTTGCGCAGAAAGCGGTTGTGAAGGATCTCGTACCACAAATAGACCAGCCCGGAACGATGCCGCAAAAAGATGAGATTGTCGGTCTTGTCGGTGCAGCAGGTTTCGAGGATGTTCGTCCAGCCGCCTGCCGCATAAACCAGCGGCACATCGAAGCCGCCAACGCTGACGATCTGCGCCGCCTGTTCTGCGGATTTCACCTTGACAACCGGCTTGACGATCAGGGCAAAATCCGCCTTTTTCTGCATCTCCTTAAGCTCTTGGTCGATTCTGCTCATTTCGGCGGCAGCCTGCTCTTCGGTCTGGATCGC
>JAPDPN010000236.1:0-2595 GCA_034506455.1 Candidatus Zhuqueibacterota bacterium
TGCGCGCCATCAAACAGGAAGTGGTGGTGCGGCCGCCGGCTGAAAAGGTCGTCATGGCCAACACCACCCCCATCCGCGATCCTTCCGGCGAAACCATCGGCCTCATCTCCGTCATCCGCGACATCACGGAGCTGAAAAAGATCGACATCATGCGCTCCCAGTTCGTCAACATGGCGGCTCATGAACTCAAAGCGCCGCTCACCGCCGTGCAGGGCTACCTGGAGCTGCTGCTCGACAAATCGCTCGGCGATTCGCCGGAGCTCTATGAACAGTACCTGCGCCGTTCACTCGAACGGACGCGGGAGCTGGTCAACCTGATCAACGACCTGCTCAACATTTCGCGCATGGAAGCCGGCAAGATTCGCCGCGAAATTCAGACGTTCAGACTCGATGAGCTGCTGCGGGATCGGCTCGAATTCTTTCGCGAAGAGATCGAGCGCCGCTCGATTACCGTCTCTCAGGATCTGCAGCCGGTTGCCGTCGACGCCGATCGCGAAGAGATTGCGCGGTTGTTTAATCAGCTGCTCAGCAATGCCGTCAAGTACAATCGGCAGGGAGGATCCATTGTCGTCACCCTGAAGCGCAGCGGCAATTACGCGGCCGTTGCCATCCGCGATACCGGCATCGGCATGACGCCGGAAGAAAAGAGCCGGCTGTTCGAAGAATTTTTCCGCGCCAAGAACGAGTTTACGCGCAACATCACCGGCACCGGCCTGGGATTGATCGTTGCCAAAAAGATCGTCGACGCCTATGCCGGTATGATCGAGGTCGAAAGTGAATTCCAGGTCGGCAGTACCTTTACGGTGCTGCTGCCTCTTTCTCAGCAGAACGAGACCATTCAGGAGCAAGGAAACCGAGCATGACGCTGCAGGAAATCGTCGAGGCCGTCGGCCTCTCGGTGCTCAGCCACGGCGATGCCGAAAAACAAGTGCGCTGGGCTTATCTTTCAGACATACTCAGCGACGTAATGGCCAAGGCGCCCAAAAGCGCGCTGTGGATCACGCATCAGCTGCATGAAAACATTGTGGCATTGGCCTATTTCAAGGGACTCAGCGGCATCATCCTGCCGGAAGGCAATCTGCCCGACACGGAAACCCTGCAAAAGGCGCGCTCGAAGCGGATTGCCGTCTTCAGCACCTCGGAAACGGCGTTCGACGTCGCCGGGCGGCTCTATGTACTTGGACTGCGAGGAAGACCCTAATCGTGCGCTGCTGGACGGCAGATCTTCATATTCATACCGTTCTTTCTGCCTGCGCCGATCTGTCGATGGGACCAAAGGACATCGTCAAGACGGCGTTGGCAAAGGGATTGGACATTATCGCTGTAACCGATCACAATTCGGCGGAAAATGCGGCGGCCGTTATCGGCGCTGCAAAGGATACTCCGTTGCTCGTCATTCCGGGCATGGAAGTCTATACCCGCGAAGAAGCGCATGTGATCTGTCTGTTTCGAACCTTGACAGACGCGCTGTCGTTTCAGGAGGTAATCTATGATCATCTTCCCGAAGGAGAATACGACGGCGATCTGCTGGGCGGGCAGTATGTCTGCGATGAAAACGAAAACATTTTGGGCGAAAATCGGCGCTTTTTGGCTTTTCCGGTCGACCTGCCGGTACACATGGTTGCCGGATTTGTCCTTGATTTGGACGGCATTTTTTATCCGGCACACATCGATCGCAAATCGAACAGTCTTTTGCGGGCTCTGGGATTTTTGCCCAAAAATTTGCCGATGACGGCAGTGGAAATCGCCCAACCGCTGCCCGAGGCTTTGCAGCAATTGGGCTTTTTGCGCACATCGCCTTATACGATTGTGCGCAGCTCGGACGCGCACGAAATATCGCAGGTCGGCAGCAAAACGACCAAGCTGCTCATGGAAGCGAAAAGCTTTGATGAATTAAAGATGGCACTTGCGGGTGAAAACGGCCGGCGCGCCTGGCCGGCGGAGGCGGAAACACCGTGCGGGAACTGTCGCTGAACATTCTGGACATCGTCATGAACTCGATCGAAGCCGGCGCCACGCGCGTCATTACGGCGATCGTGGAAAGCCCTTCCCGCAATCTGCTGCAGATTGCCGTGCGCGACAACGGCCGCGGCATGAGCAACGAGCTTGCCCGCAGCGTGCTCGACCCGTTCGTCACCACGCGCACAACCCGTTCCGTCGGCATGGGGCTGCCGCTCTTTCGCCAAACCGCCCTCCAGGCCGGCGGCGATCTGCGCATCGATTCCCTGCTCGGCCGAGGAACCACCGTCGTCGCCTTTATGCGGCTCAATCATCTCAATCGGCCGCCCCTCGGCAACATCATCGATACCATGCTGAACCTGATGACGGCCTCGCCGAACGTGCACTTTTTTTATGCGCACCTGACCGACGGCGGCCGCTTCTGCTTCGATTCTTTTCACCTGTTCTCGATTATGGCTGAACACGACTGCTCGATCTATGAAGCGGCTGATCGAGCTCGGCAAAATTTCGAAAACGGACTGCGGCGCATCGGCGCCCGGCTGTTTTGATAGATGAGGCACAAAGAGTCATTTTATTCAACTGTTCAACAACCTTAGGAGGTACAACCCGTGAAGACACTGGAAGATCTGCGGGCTA
>JAPDPN010000237.1:0-2579 GCA_034506455.1 Candidatus Zhuqueibacterota bacterium
CTTCCGACCCCTTGACCCCCAGTCAAGTGCGCTAACCGGACTGCGCTACGCCCCGATGCTGCCTGAATCAGCCTCCTTTTCGGCCGATTCGTCTTTCCTCTCGTTCTGCTGCAAAATCTCCAAACACTCTTTCAAACCGCTGTAGATTTCGTCCAAAATTCCATTGCCGTTGCGGCCTTGGAATATCGACAGCTGCCCGTTCAGCTCATTGTTCTGCCGCATTTCGCGCAGTTTTCTTCGGGCGCCCTCGATTGTGTATCGGTCCTCGTAGAGTAGTCGCTTGATGGCAAAAATCAGCTGAATGTCGCTCTTTTTATAAATGCGATTGCCGGCCCGATTTTTATTGGGTTTGAGTTCAGGAAACTCGCTTTCCCAATAGCGCAGGACATACGGCTTTAATCCAGTTATTGCGCTGACCTCGGCGATCGAATAGTACAACCGCCTGATCGCTTGCTCTTCCATGCGCCGCCTCTGACGAGGTTCTGCTGCAGAACGACGCTTGAAAATAAAGAGAATCAATGAAAAACGCAAGCGCGAATTTTACCTGATGCTTATTCCGGTCGGCGTCGCTGAGTGAGCGGTTATGGTCATGGATTATGCAAGCTGTACAATACGTCCGGATAATTTTTTACGATTTTTGTTTTGCGATTGCAGCGAAAAATTTGTAAAACCATAACGCCGATAACATAAAAATGGGAACGATATGATAAAGACCACGCTGTTTTTTCTTTCAGCTTTTCTTTTGATTCTCTTTGGCGGCCTGCTTTGGGCTCAATCGCCGGTTCCGGCAGGGGCAACCGTCGACAAGATTGCGACCGGTTTTCAATTTGTGGAAGGGCCGCTTTGGCATCCGCAGGGATTTTTGATCTTTTCCGATATCCCGGCCAACACAGTGTACAAGTGGAATCCGGTAAATGGAAAAAGTAGTATTTTTTATAATCCCTCCGGCAATTCCAACGGCTTGGCTTTGGATCTTCAGGGAAATATATTGCTCTGCCAGCACGGCTTGCGCCGAGTGTCGCGGCTGAACGCCGACGGCACCGAGACGGCTCTGGCGGAACGGTATCAAGGCAAACGCTTGAACAGTCCCAATGACCTGGCCGTAAAGAGCGACGGCTCGATCTATTTCACCGACCCGCCTTACGGCATCAATGCTTCTCAGGAAGAGCTTAAATTCTACGGCATTTTCCGTCTGTCGCCGCAGGGAGATTTGATTCTCCTCGACAAATCGTTAATCCGACCCAACGGCATCTGCTTTTCGCCGGACGAGAAAAAGCTCTACGTCAACGATTCGCAGGCGCTGCGTATCTATGTGTGGGACGTCAAGGATGATCTGACCATCACGAATAAAAAGCTTTTTTACGCCATGACCGGCAGCGGCGCTGCGGACGGCATGAAAACGGACACGGAAGGCAGACTTTACTGCAGCGGCCCCGGCGGCGTGTGGATTTTTTCGCCTGACGGAAAAGTAATCGATAAAATCAAAGTTCCTGAAACGGTAACCAATCTGAATTGGGGCGATGCGGACTATCGCACTCTCTATATCACGGCCGGCGTCTCGGTTTATTCGATTCGCCTCGATGCCGTCGGTGCAGGCGTCAAGGAGAAACTGCCCTCCATGCTGAAAGGCTTTGAGCTGCTGCCGAACTATCCCAACCCGTTCAATGCCGGCACCACGCTGTCGTTTCGACTGGATCGGACTGCCCATGTCTCTCTTTCGATTTATGACGGTCTCGGGCGTGAAATCAAGTCTCTGCAAAACGGCCTTATGCCCGCCGGTCTGCATCGTTTCGAATTTTCAGCAATCGACAACAACGGGTTTCCGCTGCCGACGGGCATCTATTTCTGTCGGCTGCAGGTGGAAAAAGAGATCCAAACGAGGAAAATGGCCCTCATTCGATAAGGAGGCATTATGGCGGCCTCTCGGCGTCAATTTCTCAAGATGGCAGGAGCTGCGGCCGTTGCGGGCGGCGCCTGGATAAGCTGCAGGGAATCGGAACGCCCCAACATCCTTTGGATCACCAGCGAAGACAACAGCCCTCTCTTCGGCTGTTACGGCGACACCTTTGCCGCGACGCCGAACTTTGACCGGCTGGCGAAAGAGAGCGTTGTATTCGACAACGCCTTTGCCGCCTCGCCGGTTTGCGCGCCGGCACGCAATTGCCTGGTCACCGGCGTCTATCCGGCAAGTACGGGAACCGAACCCATGCGCAGCCGCTACCCGCTTCCGGCGTTTATAAGGCCTTATCCGCTCTTTTTGCGCGAAGCGGGATATTACTGCACCAACAATGTAAAAACCGATTACAACTTTTTCGGCGACGACGCCTCCTACTGGGATGAGTGCAGCACCACGGCGCATTATAAAAACCGTCCCTCCGGCAAACCGTTCTTTGCGGTTTTCAATTATACCATCAGCCATGAGAGCTCGCTGCACAGCAGCATCCCTACGGATCAGTTGCGCCACGACCCGGCCAAGGTCAAGTTGCCCCCTTATCACCCCGATACGCCGGAAATTCGCCACGATTGGGCGCAATATTATGACAAAATTCAGGATTTGGATGAGCAGGTCGGCAGAGTTC
>JAPDPN010000238.1:0-2567 GCA_034506455.1 Candidatus Zhuqueibacterota bacterium
TGTCGCGCGCGGGTAACCGGCGTCAGTTACCAATGGGACGGCAAACACGCCGTGGCCGAAACGCGGCGCAAATACCCCGAGAAAAAGCTGATGCAGAGCGAGAACGAGTGCGGCGACGGCTCGAACGACGTCAAGGCGGGATTATACACCTTTAGTTTGATGAAAAAGTACTTTGAAGGCGGCGTCAACTCGTACATTTACTGGAACATGGTGCTCGACGAGTCCGGCATGAGCACGTGGGGATGGAAACAGAACTCGATGATCACCGTGGATCGCTATCGTCGCCAAGCGCGGTACAATTTCGAATTCTATGTCATGAAACATTTCAGCCGCTTCATCGATCAGGGCGCCGTGCGCATCAAGGCCGTCGGCTATGCGGACGACGCCCTTGCTTTTCGTAACCCCGACGGCTCGATCGTCGTGGTCATGATGAACGACAGCTTTAATGTCAAGAGGGTGACGGTGCGGCTGGGGAAGAAAATGGCGCAGGCGGATCTGCCGAGCGGCTCGGTGAGCACTCTGGTATTTGGCGAAAAAAGGTGACGCATGAAGCAGGTGAGCGACGAACTGCTTGACTCGGGATCGATAGAGCGGGCAGCGCCGTTCGCCGGCTTCGGCCAATCGAGTTGGGCCCTGCGGGAACCGGCCGGCCTTACCGTCGTTCCGCGCCGCAGCCGCATGCGATTCGCGGCAATTAATTACGAACAAATCTAAAGATGCCGACGGATTATAATCGAGTGTTGTTCTCTTGGCCTGAAAAGAAAAATGCGACGAATGCGAGGGGGGAGCTTATTTCAACAGCAGCAGTTTTTGTATCGCCGAGGCAGAAGCGCTGTTGAGCTTTAAAAAATAGACGCCGGCGGTCAGATTATCGGCCTTCAGCGCTATTTCGATTTCATTGTCCGCCGGCGCGGCCGAATAGAGCTCGGCAACTTGCTCTCCCAACAAATTGTAGAGCCGCAAGGAAATCCTTTCCCCCGGGGGCGCAGAGATATGGATCCGACAGCTTTCGTTGAACGGATTAGGGAAAACGGCCAGACGCAGCTCCGTCTGCCTTGGCTGTTCCTCATTTTTAACGCCGGTAAAGAGCCCTTCGAGCCGGTAAAACGGCACACGCTTCCGCTTGGTGATTTTGAGCCGATCGCCGATTGTTTCTGGTACAATTTCCGTTTTCCGATCGTGTGTAAAAATCCGCACCCTTTCCATAGGCCAAGGCAGGTTTGCAGGCTGCAGCATGACCTCGCCCTGGCTGCCGATAAAGGCCAAATGCAGAAAAGTTGCCTCTTTTTTGATCAGCAGGGCGCCGCTGGTCTGCACGCCGTACAAATCAACCGGTTTGCCGTAAGGGTTCACAAACAAGCGGTCTTGGAGCAAGGCAAAGCCGACGGCTTGGCCGCCGAGCACGAGTTTGCCGACGCGGTCGCGACCGTTTGTCGCTAAAAAGCCTTTCGGCGCCAGGAGCGTCCCCTGCCATTCATACGGCGCTGAAGTAAAATTGACGACGATCCGCCAACCGTTGTCGAATTCCGTCAGTTGTACATTCCGATCGGCGGAAAGGAATCGATGCGCCGTCATGGCGGCAAAGCCGCACTCGCGAAAGACCGAGCAGACGAGAAAATAGCTGGTCAGATAGCGCTCCTTGTTGTTCAGCCAATAGCTTCGGTTGGGCGGTGCAAACAGCGGCATGGAGGCATAGAGCACATTCCACAAATCCTTATCATCCCAAAACTGCGGCACTTTGGACTGACCGTCGCCGGTATACCAAGTGGGCACGTGGACGTCATGATAGATCAGTCCGTGCAGCGGCACGCGCACCTGCGGATTGACATTGAAGGCGGCATATTCCGGCTCGGGATTGTTTATTGGATTGGCCCAATCATAACCTGCATTATTCTGAGGCCGTATGGTCATCGTGCCCTCGCCATAGTCCACGCAGGGCAAGGCCCACTCTCGCGCTTCTTCGCTGCCGGTGACCAGTCCGAAGCCGTTTTTGATGCGATCGAGGAGGCGGATGCGATAATGCGCGTCTTCTTTGCGTGTGACGGAATGGGCCGGCGACCAGCACTCCGCGAGAGAAGACGCCAGCTCGACATCGATGAAGCGACAAAGGTACGGTTGCGTCGCCAATTCCTGCCTCAGCCATTTCTCCGCATAGCGCTCATGCGTGGCGGAGCAAGTATAAAAACCTTGAAACGGCACATTGCCGTCCAGATAAGCCAACCAACCCGTGCGCAGCGATCCATCCTCGTTGACAATGACGTCTTCGGGATAGCCTTCCGTCCGGTACCAGGGCGCTTCCGGATGAGTCGGCGGCCAGACGTCGGTGTAAATATCGTAGCGACTGCTCAAATAGCCGCTTTCGTTGATATAATCGATGAGTTCGCTCTTGTCCTCCGGCGAGTACCAGCCGGAACTGAGGGAGATAATCGCCCGATCGATGCCGTACAGCAGCAGGCTGTCGATCATGGCTGTCGTCTGCATCGCCTCATCCAAGAACCAGAAATCGACGGCACCGCGCAGCCGATCCAGGTTTGGATTTTCGGCGAGCTTTTCGCGCCACGTCTTGA